>JBBSQD010000005.1:0-64858 GCA_038258185.1 Aggregatilineales bacterium
AGAAGTATCTGCTGGATGACGACGCAATGAAGCGTTTCGTCACTCAGGGTTATCACATGATCGAACTGGATTTCCCGCCGGAATTTCACGAGTCTGTGACCGAGCAGATTGACGCGGTGTTCGAGCGACGCGGCAACCCCGCTGATGATATTCTGGACGAAGTGCCAGACCTGTACAAAGTATGGAATCATCCAGTGGTCAAAGGTGCACTCGTCAGCATACTTGGCGCAGATTATTCCATGAATTCGCATCGTCATTGTCATTATACCAAGCCGGGTGATCCGGGCGGCCACTGGCATCAGGATAGTGTGAACATGCGCCATCATCAGATTCGCACGCTACTGGGGCTGTATTATCCACAGGATGTGACCGAGGATATGGGGCCGACAGTAATTCTGCCGGGCACGCAGTATCATAACACCCCCTCAACCCTGATGAGCAGTTACATGAACTTCAAAAATCAGATCCCGCTGAGTGTAAAAGCCGGTACGGTAGCCATTACCCATTATGATCTGTGGCATTCATGGATGCCGAATGTCAGCGATAAGAATCGGCGTATGCTGAAATTTCTGTTCAGCCGCACCTCGGAACCGACCGGGCCAAGCTGGAATGCCGAGCCTTACGCCAATATCAATGTAAATCCGCGCAGTGCTGAAATTGACGATATGACCAATGCCTATAAGCACCGCCTCATGTGGGCTGATATCTGGCGCTGGCTGCATGGCGTCCCGCTGGAACAAAGCTGGTAAATGTTGAAGCCTGCCGTCGGGGCAATTGATCAGCCTGCCCCGACGGTTTTTTAGAAGAATACCTTTCTAACCTCTCCTGGAGTAACTCAAAATGTCTTCCAAACCTTATACGCGATGGTACGGCAGCGAATATTATTTCGGGCTGCACTATGATTTACATGCCAATATCGATGACACCGATCTGGGTGAACGCGCCGACCCTAAAAATCTGATCCCCATGCTCAAGCTGATGGGGCCATCCTGGGTACAGACGGACTGCAAAGGTCATGCCGGTTATACCAGTTGGTTCAGCGAAGTGCCTGATGCCTCGGTCAGTCCCGGCACCGTCAAGGATGCCATGGCTGGCTGGCGTGCAGCCACCAAAGAACTGGGCATGAAGCTCCATTGTCATTATTCCGGGGTATGGGATTCCGCCGCTGGCATGAAACATCCCGAATGGTCAGTGCTGGACGTGGATGGTGAACGGGTCATGGGTGATTATGACAAGAGTTGGGTCAAGCAATCCATGTGCCCTCGCTCTGACTATGATAGCAAGCTGCTGATTCCGCAGATGTTTGAGTTGATTGATCGTTATGGTGTCGACGGTTTCTGGATGGATGGTGAAATCTGGGCGGTGCACACCTGTTACTGTGATCGCTGCACAGCGGCCTTCACAGAGCAGACCGGCATCAGCGAGCCGCCACGTGATTCATCCGATCCCAACTGGTTCACATGGATGCAGTTCCAGCGCGACAGTTTTCACGAACATGTCACCCGTTACACGAATGCCGTTCACGAGCATAAAGCTGGCGTGCTGGTGTGCTCGAACTGGCTTCAGACCTACCGTCACCCCGGTGAGCCGAAAGTCCCCACGGACTGGATCAGTGGCGACAACACCTGGATCTGGGGCATGGATGGCAGCCGCTGTGAAGCACGTTTTATCTCTACCCGTGGTAAACACTGGGATATCATGCTGTGGGGCTTCTACAAAATTGGCCCGATGAGTGATCAGACCAAACCGTGGGTGTTCAAAGCACCGCAGATGTTGCAGCAGGAAGCCGCGGTTACTATCGCTCAGGGTGGCTCTGTGCAGATTTACGAGCATCCGCAGGGGCTACGTAACGGCCAGTTGATCCCGTGGCGGCAGAAAATTATGGGCGAGGTGGGTGATTTCGTAAAAGCACGTCAGTCACTTTCTCAGGATAGCGAGATGATCCCGCAGGTAGCGGTTCTGCATTCGGAGCATCATTACTACGCCGACACAGATGTGCCGTTTCCCAATCCCGGTGAGACTACAAAATCCGTATCCGGCGGCACCTTCATCATGCTGGAAAATCATTACGGCGTGGATATTCTGGATGAGTGGGCACTGTTGCCCAGTTTGCAGGATTTTGCCATCGTGGTGGCCCCGGAACGCAATAAAATGTCTGAAGAGATGGTCAATGCGCTGAAGGATTATGTGCAGCAAGGCGGCAAACTGATCGTCTCCGGAGCAGATGCCTATGACCGCTTTGGTGGCGATTTCCTGGGGGTGAGCAGCGCTACTATAGAAGAAGAGAAACTCTACTATGTGGCCGTAACCGAGGGCGCCGTGCCGCTCTATAGCAAGACATGGCGTATGATGAAGCCGACCAGCGCCCAGCCTTTCAGCACACTTGGTACATCTCCTTTGCTTGACGAACGGCTGATTGACTATCCAGCAGCAGTCATCAATTCGGTGGGAGCCGGAGCTGTGGCTTATATCCCCTGCGATATTTTCGCTTACTTCGCAGAGACACATTATGCGATGGTGCGCCAGTTTATCGGTGAGCTATCGCGCGAATTGGCCGGCAAACTGCCTATACGGGTGATGGCCCCGCGCTGCGTGGATGTGGTGCTGCGCCGTAAAGATGGTCAGATGGTGGTTCACCTGATTAACCGTGCTTCCGGCGTTGCCAATCAACCGAGTGACGGTGCCATTGACGAGATTCCCTTCGTCGGGCCGATCACCCTGCAAATTGATCAAGCCCAGGCCCCTGAGCACGTCTATCTGGCGTTTGAGCAGGCCGGATTTAGCTGGGATTATATTGGCGGCACGCTGACCGCCACGCTGGAACGCCTGCACATTCATGCGGCCATTGTTATTGGTTAACAAGCATCAATTAACCCCCTTGAGCCCAAGGGGGTTTTTATGGTCTATGAGCGTAAGCTATCAGAAACCGATAATCGCCTCAAGTTTTTCATATCAAGCTGACTCTCCACGATATCAGCCAGTGAACCTTGCATCCCTTTTCCGCTGGAAGACGCAATTTCTGATTATCCCGCGCCAGAATCAGCCTGGAACCAGCATCATTCCTATTTGCAGTAGCCACCATTATTGGTGATAATCCAGCAGGTATGCAGCCATAAAAATCGATGTTCTCAATAAGGGGAGACCATCAGAGTTGAAAATTATTCATATTTTACCAATGCAAGGGAATTAAATAATGAGTGGCAATACTTCTTTGGAAGCAAATATTAATACACATTCGCGCCCTTCTGACCTCAGAATTACCGATATGCGCATCTGCCATTTAGTGGGTCTGCCTATGGATGCATCGGTGATCCGCATTGATACCAATCAGGGTATCAGCGGATACGGTGAAGTCCGCGACTGGGCCAGCCCGACCTACGCGATGATGCTGAAGGCGCGTATTATTGGCGAAAACCCCTGCAATATCGACAAAATTTTCCGCAAAATCAAGCAGTTCGGGCATCATGCACGGCAAGGTGGTGGGGTCTGCGGCATCGAAATGGCCTTGTTTGATCTCGCTGGGAAAGCCTATGGGGTTCCCGCCTATCAGCTGGTTGGCGGAAAATTCCGGGATAAGGTTCTGTGCTATTGTGATACCGATTCTGTGCCGGATGGTACCGCGATGGGGAAGCGTCTTAAAGAACGCATGGAGCGCGGCTTCAAATTCCTCAAAATGGATGTGGGCATTGGCCTGCTGCAAGGTGTTCCCGGTGCTTTAAGCGCTCCACCCAATATGCTTGAATCACGCGAGATTATGCACCCCTTCACCGGCATTCAGATTACCCCGGCTGGTATTGAATTTCTGGTGGAATATGTGCGCGAAGTGCGTGAAATTATCGGCTATGAAGTGCCACTTGCTGTGGATCATTTTGGCCACATCAACATTGAATCCTGCATCCGCTTGGGCCGTGCGCTCGATCAATTCACGCTGGCGTGGTATGAAGATATGATCCCGTGGCAATTTACCGATCAGTGGCAGCGGCTGGCTCATGCGGTGATGACCCCCGTCTGCACCGGCGAAGATATTTATCTCAAGGAGGGTTTCAAGCCCCTGCTGGAGTCACGCGCTGTAGCGGTCATCCACCCTGACCTGGCCACTTCCGGCGGCATCATGGAAACCAAGAAAATTGGCGATCTGGCGCAGGAATATGGTGTAGCTATGGCGATGCACTTTGCAGGCTCACCCATCTCATTCTTAGCCAATATCCATTGTGCAGCAGCAACTGAGAATTTCTATGTGCTGGAAAATCATTCGGTTGATCTCGTCTGGTGGGATGATCTGGTGGATGGCATTGAAAAGCCCTTCATTAAAGATGGCTTTGTGGCTGTACCTGAAACCCCCGGCTTAGGCTTCACCGATGTAAATGAAGAAGCCATTCGGGGATGTATGGATACTACCCGTTCAGGTGGTTATTTCGATGAGTCGTCTTATTGGGATAACGAGCGTTCAGCCGATAGATTGTGGAGCTAGTCTGAGCATGCCGAACGAAGACATTTAAGAAAATGTCTTCGTTCTTTTCAGGGCGATACGTTTGTTTTACACATGCTTAACCGACACCTGATCAGCCTCTGAAATTCTATCCCCCTTAAAACAAATCGTATAAACAGGTCTTCTGCACAGCCGCGAATTATACGCTTGACAATACTGTGTGCTATACAGTATATTGATACTGTGCGGCGCACAGCACTATAGGATACACAGCATATGACAGAAATAGATGAACAGCTTAACAAACTCCGACTGGAGCTTCGACGTGGGATTGTCGTGCTGGCCGTTCTCAGCCAGACGAATACCGCTCGTTACGGCTATAGTCTGATCCAGCGGCTTTCGGAGCAGGGTCTGGATATTGAGGAAGGCACGCTTTACCCGCTGCTGCGGCGGTTGGAAGAACAGGGACTGTTGGAGAGTGAGTGGGAAGTCGGCGAATCGCGCCCCCGCAAATACTATCACATCAGCCCCGCCGGACGTGAGGTTCTGTCAATCCTGAGCGCGGAGTGGTTTGCAATGGCCGATGTGATGCGCGGCATTTTAAGAGGAGATAATCATGACTGAGTTAATTGAGCGCTACGTCCATCAGGTTGGGCGTTACGTGCCCCCACGAGAGCGGGCGGAAATCGAAGCGGAACTGCGCTCGCAAATTCAGGATCAACTGGATGATCGTTTCGCAGGCTCCCCTTCAGACGAAGAAGTAGCCTCAATCCTGGCGGAATTCGGTCATCCGTACCAGATAGCAACCGCCTATAACAGCGAACGGTATCTGGTTGGCCCAACACTCTACCCTTTTATGATGCTGGTTCTGCGTCGCGCGTGGCTGCTAGTGCCGATAATCGTGATCTTTTTGAACATTTTCGGAGCATTGGTTTCAGCGCAGCCAGTCAGTATATCAACGTTACTCATTGACACGGTCATTGCCGTACTGCAATTAACCTTGATATTCTCAGCAGTAGTCATATTGCTGTTTGCGCTCATACAGCATTACTACGTGAAAATCGACGCTGAGGCAGACCCGTTCAACCCGTTAGAGCTGCCCAAAGTTGATGATCCGCGCGCGGTTGATCGTTTGGAAGCCATTTTTGGTATGGCCACAGGCACAATTGTAACGCTCGCTTTCATATATTTTCTGCGCGTAGGCGGGTTAATATTGCCTTTCAACCTGAGTGCTCCAAACGATGTGATACCCGTCCCGATGCCGTGGTTGATTTTGTTCATCATCATGACCGTTGCGATGGTCATCGTCGAGTTTTTGGCATGGCGGCGCAATCGTTGGGATGTGGCTTTGTGGCTCATAGAAACGGTATTGGAGACGATTGGTGTGTTCTGTCTGTATTTTGTCTTGTATCAGCCGGTTTTAGAACGCGTGATCACTACAAATCCAGCACTTGCCGATCAACCACTGATCGTCAGCATACCCAAAATCCTCGCTGTACTGGGTGCCGTGCTCATGCTGGCAAACAGAGGGAACAGGTTAATCAGGCTTTGGAATTATCGAACCAGTGATTTCGTAGCCTTAACCACCAAAAATCACGCAAAGTAAAAGCGAAACACTAACAATCTGATCCTCGTTCATCGAGCGAGGTCTATCGTTCATATTGAAATTCTCAGATACGGCAAAGGAGCTATCATGCTGGATATCCAGTTAAAGCTGTCTATATTATGGATTTGTGTCATGTTGACGTATCTGCTGGGAGATGTGTTACGCATCTTCAGCGGTGATTTCAAAGCAGGAGAAATCGCCGGGGAGAACGTCACCCAGGCAATGTGGTTGGGAATCGCAGTGTTAATGGTCACCCCGATCATGATGATTTTCCTGTCTGTAACCCTGGATTACCCGGTTAATCGCTGGGCAAACATTATTGTGGCTGTTTTCTTCTTTGGCTTTAACCTGCTCGCATTACCGACCTACCCATCAGCCTATGACAAATTCCTGCTGGTTGTAAGCCTTGGATTTAATCTTCTGACCATTTGGTACGCATGGAACTGGGTTTTAGCTGAACCCATTCCCTCATAACAAGAAAGAGTAATCACATGAAAGCAATAGTACACGAAACATACGGATCACCCGATGTGCTTCAATTTAAAGAAGTCGAAAAACCAACCCCGAAGACCGGTGAAGTTCTGGTGAAAATTCATGCGACATCGCTTAATGCGGCGGATTGGTATCTGCTGAAAGGCGACCCGTTCCTGGTTCGCCTGGAAACCGGATTGCTAAAGCCCAAAAATACCGTTCTCGGCGCGGACATAGCGGGCACAGTTGAGGCAGTTGGCAGTGGGGTCAAGCAATTTCAGGTCGGTGATGCGGTATTTGGCGACCTGTCCGGTTGTGGCTTTGGCGGGTTAGCCGAATATGTATCGGCCCCCGAAGGTATGTTGGCGTTAAAACCGCACAATACTTCCTTTGAGCAGGCATCTGCCGTGCCCATGGCGGCAATCACATCCCTGCAAGCCTTGCGCGATAAAGGTCACATTCAGCCGGGACAAAAAGTGCTGATCAATGGTGCATCCGGCGGTGTTGGCTCATTTGCGGTGCAGATCGCCAAAGCATTAGGAGCCGAGGTCACAGCGGTATGCAGCGCAGGCAAGATAGACATGGTGCGCTCACTGGGTGCCGATCATGTCATTGACTATGCGCAAGAGAATTTCACCCGGAATGGACAGCAATATGATCTCATTATCGCCGCCAACGGCTACCATCCCATTTCGCACTACAAACGCGCCTTGAGTCCACGCGGAATTTACGTGGTGATCGGCGGCTCTATGCGGCAGATTTTTGCGGCGATGCTTCTGGGGCCGTTACTGTCGTTGAATGGGACAAAGAAATTAGGTAATTTAATGGCAAAACCCAACTCGTCAGATCTGCTCTTTATGAAAGACCTGATTGAATCCGGCAAAGTCGTCCCTGTCATTGATCGCTGCTATCCTTTAAGCGACACTGCGGATGCTCTGCGATACCTCGGTGCGGGACACGCACGGGGAAAAGTCATCATCACCATAGCGCAAAACAATTAGCTCTGACGGCTAAATGAGGGCGCAAGGCGCAAATATCGACGAGAAGAAGTATTTCCACTAGACTATCTCCTGGGAAGATTTCTTCTCCGTGCCTTCGCTGATCAGAACAAGATGGTCGCATTGATGGGTTTCTCAACAATGCTGGCGTCGGATTAAGCTGGCTATATTACCGGTCGCAATCTTTTGGTCGATGGTGGTAATCGGTTCACCAGTTTCCCTTTCCAGCATACAGATCAAATAACCGTTCCACATGCCTTAACTCAAAACCAACCCATTATTCACTTATAATGAATAACATTGATGCCACTTCATTCCCCTCTTGCATGACCGCCATCATTCAGAAGTTCAGGTACGACGATTTTATGATACCCATGACAGCGAACGGAAATGAAACTTATCTGCAGCGTATTTCTGAGCTGGAGCAAGAATTAGATGAGATGACGGATGAGTTATCGCATGCATGGGATCAACTTGTTCCGTTCTTAAAAGATTCGCCGGTTCAGACCGAGCTTTCGCATGACCCCAAACTGATTATCCAGGCGGCCATGGCTGCGGTGGATACAGAGTTAGGCGGTCTGTACCTCTTTGAAAGCGATGACTGGTTTTCGGTTCCAGACAATGTTTATCTGCAACCTGCCCTTCGCGGCACATTAAAATCAGACTTAAAAGCCGATGAAACTTTCCAATGGCAAACTGACCAGTTGATGCCGTTCAAAGTCACCCAATGGCTGTTTATTCCGGTGATTACCGATCAGAAAGTGATTGGCGCGATTGGCGTCGGCAGCCATAACCAACAACGCACCTACAATGCAGCCGATTTACTGATCGTCCGGCGCATGGCCGAGCGTGCCGCCAGTCAGATTGAATCGACCCAGCTTGCGCGGAGTCGCGAGCGTGAAGCCAAGACATTGCAGGAAATGCAGATCGCCAGCATGATACAGCGTTCAATCCAACCGGCACGCCTGCCACAAATCAGTGGATTGCAAATGGCACCTTTTTGGGAGCCGGCGAAAGATGTCGGTGGTGATGCCTGGGGCTGGATTGCGCGGCCAGATGGCAAGTTAGCGTGGTTCATCCTGGATGTTGCCGGTAAGGGATTGCCAGCCGCGCTGGCGGCGGTTTCCTTATATGCGGCTGTCCGCGTGGCGTTACGCATGAATTTAAGCCCAACCGATATTCTGAACATGGTGAACGATGAGTTTTATGTTACCTACACCAACACGGATCTGATGGCAACCGCGGCCATTCTGATGATTGACCCAGCTACAGGAACACTGGAAGTAGCCAACGCTGGACACACACCCATTCTTGTTCGGCATGCGGGTCAATGGCTGCAAATGAACGCGACTGTACCGCCGATTGGTGTCCTGCCGGAATCGAACCCGGAAACAGTCATACTAGCATTACAAACTGATGACTTAGTGATGTGTTATAGCGATGGTTTTACCGAGATTGAAACCGACGATGGTCTGTGGGGTATTGAGGGATTATGCGCCTGCATCCCTGATGGAATCCATACCGCTGGTGAGATTACCAAGCAGATCGTTAAGTCAGCACGTGCAGTCAGCAATGGTCGGGAGATCCAGGATGACCAGACTCTGGTTGTTGTGGTTTGTGGATAAGGAAAGACAAATGCAGCAATCCAAAACTTTTCCAGCGACATTAAAATCAGTATCCGAATTCACTTCGCAGCTTGAAACCACACTCGATGGATTATCGAACGATTTTCGGGTCACGCTTATATTGGCAGTTCAGGAATTATGCGTCAACATCGTTGAGCATGCTTATGCCGGTACAGCAGGAATAATCCGGGTTGATATCGACTGGTCAGGCAATACGATTAAACTTATGATGCGGGATCAGGCACCAAACAGGTTTGTACAACCGGATGAAATCGCCCTTCCCGACCCCTTAGAACTTTCGGAGGGTGGGTTAGGCCTGTTTATTATTTACCAGACATTTGATCGCATTGATTACAAGCGACTGCCGGACGGAAATCAGTGGCATTTATCCAAATCTTTAGGGGGACAGTAAATTGGACGCAAGAGTGCTGGTGATTGACGATGCACGAGTGACACGGCGGGTAGTCAGCCATACCCTCAAAGCGATCAACATCGAAGCTGTTGAGGCCGAGAATGGTTTGCAGGCACTCGAACTGGCCGCTCAGGAGGTATTCGACCTGATTATCGTCGACATTAACCTGCCCGATATTGATGGCTTTGAAGTCATTGCACGACTTAATGAAATCGCCTTCAGTCGCGATGTGCCTAAAATCATGTTTACGGCCCGGCACGAACCACATGATCAGGTCCGCGCCGCCGATATTGGTGCGCTGGGCTTCCTCTACAAACCGTTCAGCACGCAGGAATTACGGGAGTTGGTCGTCAGGCACCTTTCAGTCCCTTAACCTTTTGTCGGTAGCCACTGCTGTACAGCAAGACGCAATTCTTCAATTGCGAAGGGCTTGCCGATAATCGCGTTCACACCCAATTCATAATAGTGCTCTTGCTCGTCTCTCATAACACTGGCTGTGAGCGCAATGATGGGAATATCACGATAGGGTGCGGACGATTCACGAATGAGACGGGTGGCTTCACGCCCATCCATCACCGGCATTTGCATGTCCATCAGGATAAGGTCATAAGTTTCTTTCATCAGATATTCGAGTACCACCTGACCATTTCCAGCGATATCAATCACAGCCCCCATATCTATCAACGCATGGGTGACAAGCCGCACATTGAGGTGATAATCCTCTGCCAGCAGAATGCGTCCCTGATAAGCCACAGGAGATACTTCCGAAACGGAAGGGGTATCCTCATTCGCTTCCTGCACTGCCTCACTCGGACTTATATTCACAACAGGCAGACTGAGTGTAAAACCAAATGTGCTGCCCTCTCCTGGCACACTCGTCAGGTCAATCTGTCCACCCATCGATTCAACCAACTGGCGCGTGATCGCCAGCCCTAAGCCAGTTCCGCCATACTTGCGCGTGGTCGTGCTATCGGTCTGCACAAAACTTTCAAAAATGCGTTCCTGGTCATCAAGAGCGATTCCGATGCCTGTATCAGCCACTTCAAAGCGCAATTGAACGCGCTTTTCGGATCGACTCAACACCTTCATGCCGATTGCTACATGCCCTTGAGCCGTAAACTTGACTGCATTTCCAACCAGATTGACCAATACCTGCCGCAACCGAGTCGGGTCACCGATCACGTGTGCAGGTACATCATTTTCAATATCCAGCGTAATCGTCACCGGTTTGGATCTTAACTGCGGCGCAAAGCTCATCTGGACTTCGCTTGCCAGCGAACAGATATCAATGTCATTGGTTTCGAGTACAAACTGCCCAGCATCCAGTTTTGAAAAATCAAGAATGTCATTGATGATATTGAGCAAATGATGCGCACTGTTAAATGCCTCATCTGCAAATTCCTGCTGATCGGGATCAAGCAGCGTTTCGCGCAGCAGTTCAAGCATGCCGAGAATTCCTGTCATGGGGGTGCGAATCTCGTGACTCATGTTGGCGACAAACTGCGTGCGTAATCTGGCGGTGCGCAAAGCACTGTCACGCGCCTCGATCAGTAACCGCTGCGTTTGCTGATCTTCGAGCGCACGAGCATAACTTTCAGCAAAAATGCGGAAAGTCGTTGTTTCCTCTGGCAACCAGGTTCGTGTCGCACGCGTATCTTCGCAGCCCAGAAAACCTTCAAGGCGCCCATTGGAGTACAAAGGCAGGATCATCACACTCTGTATCGCATCCCGGTGCAGCAGTGCGCGAACCTCATCAGCGATGACGCTTATATTTTGCGGTGAGATAATGCCATCCTGGGCAAGGATGGGCAGAAACGTCGGTGCCAGCAGGTCAATCTGCAATCCCTGAAGTTTATCAATCTTCGGGTCACCACCGGGGGCGCACCATTCATAGGTGTTATCCAGCAAGCGCTCATTTTCTCGAAAATGGAACACATAAATCCGCGAAACATCCAGCGAGTGCCCGGTCATTTCCAGGATATTACCCAGTGTGTTTTCAACATCATTGGATTGCGAAAATTGACGAATGATATATTTGTTCAATTCCTCCAGCTGAAAAAGCTGTTCCCAGCGTTTACGCACACCAAATTCGAGTGTCACATCCCGATAATGCCATAAATGACCCACATCATCATTCCCGATCCTGATCGGGATATAATCACGTTCATAAACCTGCCCGGTTATCAGATGAAGCGTATCGCCCAACACGGGTTGGCGGTCACGCAGAATGACCTGAATACGCTCGACAAACTCTTGGGGGTCAGCAAACAGATGCATACTCTGCTCGGCACTTCTTGAGCAGTCCGTCCCGATTAAATCTTCGGGCGTGGCCATTATCTCAAACATCTCACAAAATGTCGTATTCACCAGGTCAATATGACGGGTTTCTGATTCGAGTAATATGCCACCCTGAATATTGCTGATGAGGTGCCGCAGGCGAGCCCCCTCATACCGAAGCTTTTGCTCACTTTGCTTGTTGGAAGAGATATCATGATTAACGGCAACAAACCCAAACGGCTTACCCGTCGAATCGTGGAGCAGGTTGACGGAACTGAGCATATACAGAGCTGTTCCGTCCTGGCGCTTTTGGATCACTTCACCACGCCACCAACCTTGACTGATAACATCTTGTGCCAGCTGTTCACGTATTTGATTGGACTCAAAATTTGTCCGCAGTATATCTGATGATAACTTACCGATGACTTCCTCAGCTTGCCAGCCATAGATCCGTTCAGCCGCCCGGTTCCAGCTCTGAATGCGGAATTGCAGATCTGTTGAGATCACCGCGTCGCTAAGATTCTGCTGCAGGCTGGCGTGATGTTGAAGTTGCTGTTCCTGTTCTTTGCG
The DNA here is from genome assembly GCA_038258185.1 of Aggregatilineales bacterium. Classification (GTDB taxonomy): domain Bacteria; phylum Chloroflexota; class Anaerolineae; order Aggregatilineales; family Phototrophicaceae; genus JAIOHN01. The sequence goes on from JBBSQD010000005.1 coordinate 12,389, forward strand.
CACCGTGATGTCGTGGGTTATACCCACCAGCCCAATCAGCTCACCCTCAAGATTATGCAATGGAACTTTGTTGGAAGAAGCCCAGATAAAACCACCTTTATCACCATATGACGATTGCTCATGACCGATAAGCGGCACACCGGTACGGAATATTTCGTCCTCTTCCGCTGCAAACTGACTGGCCATATTTTCCGGAAAGAAATCATAATCCGTTTTTCCGATAAGCTCATCCGGGGAACTACAACCGCGTGCCCGCGCATGCGCCATATTAGTCAGAATAAAGCGGTGCTGAATATCCTTGATATAGATGAAGTCCGGCGCCGTATCGATTAAGACACGCAGTAATTTTCTCTCTTCGGCCAACGCATTTTGTTCGCGTTTACGCTCGGAGATGTCCCGAATAAATACACCGAAAAAATGTTTACCGCCATCACTAAAGGGGATAACTGCCAGTTCGGCAGGGAATTCATCGCGATTATCCCCGCGAATAGCAGTAATCTCCATCCACTCATTCAGATATTGCTGATCGCCCGTTTCTATATGAAGTTTAACATGTCGCTCATAGGAACTCTGCTCCGCTGCTGGAATCATCAATTCAATCAATGATTTACCGACAACAGCAGCAAGTGAACATCCCAGTACCTGTTCTGCAGCGGGATTCATTTCAATAATCACGCCCTCATTGTCAATGATGACAAAGCTGTACACCATCGACCGCAGAACGACATGCAGCGCATCGGGTCTGGTATCGAAGAAAGCTATCGGGCGTTTGATATCTGAAGTCATGGGTTGTTATCTCAATTTAGAAGCTTTGCAAAGCCTCATAGGTCGTGTTGGTAATTTTAAAAACCTGATCAAACCGTGTCAGCGCCAGGATACGATAGGCATCCGCATCGGACGGTGCTACCAGGACGACATCGCCGCCGTTTTGGCGCGTGCGTTTTAAGAGGGATACCAGCGCGGATAAACCAGCGCTGTCCATAAACGTGAGGCTACTCAGATCAACCACAAAGTTCCCGGCTCCCTCCGCCAGTAATTCTTCCTGCTTTTCGCGCAGTGCCACAACCGTAAAGGCTTCCAGTTTTCCAGTTAGTGTGATGACATTCACCCCAACAATATGTTTCTGTACTGAGATTTCCATTGTTAATTACCCTCGTCTTTTTTTGCGAAATTTTGTAATGCGGTCTTTTGATCAGCAAAAATAGTAAATGCCTTATCCAGTTGAGTTAATTCAAAGATAATCTGGACTGCCTGCTGCAAGTTACACAGATACAGTTCACCCTCATTCTGGCGACAGCGCTTCAGGCACTTGACAAGTGTTGCCAGACCCGATGAATCGACAAAACCCACACCGCTTAAATTGATCACCATATTCCTGGCATCCGGGTTGGCCGCCAGCCATTGAGTCATAGCCGGGACTTCGTACGCGTCAAAGCGGCCATCAAACTCCAGAATGTCGATACCATTTTCGGAACGTGCGTGAATATCCATTATGTAACCTCCTGCAAGGCCTGACGTGGAGCAAATTCGTTATTAGAAACCAGCCCTCCACCCAGATTTGCGCTTTGAAAATCCAGATTTGTTCGGAATTCATAGTTGCGACTTGTATCCATTTTGGTGGGAATGACGGCCATCAGGTCCATGTCATCATCCTGTGTCTGAAGTAATTCCTCATCCTGGTCAGTCCAGCGTCCACCAGATTGGCGGTAGTCCAGACGATACAGATGGGAGAAGTCTTTATAACAGGGAAGACCCCACGGTGTCAGAGTATCACCGTAGAGAAGTAAAAAAGCTGCCGCGTTGAGTGTGATGTAGGCTACGAGTGCGATCAGGAGGGATTGCCCGAGGAACCGAAGTGATGTGGCTTTCATAGCCAGTATTTCCTAAATTACGTTAATATAACTATACTTTTGGATTGAAGGTGCGAAGCTTTAGATTTATGAATTATCACGAAAGTTTGCGCAAAGTTTCAAAAGAAGTACGAGGATCTAACTTGGATACACGACAATCCTGACCAGAAATTGAACCTCATCATCCACGCCTTCTCGTCAGAAAACAGGCATACAAAGCTGATTTCGGTAACCATTCAGAAAACACTTCGCGTCGGCTTATTGACCGCCAACGCGAGCATTTTGTGGATTATTCAGTCGTCGGGGACATACAGATTATCACGCTGAACAGTTATTGTGTTGCGGTAATGCCACCGTCCAGATACAGTGTTTGACCGGTGATAAAGTTGGAAGCGCCCGAAACACAAAATAACACCGCCTGCATCACCTCTTCCGGTTCTGCCACTCGCCCCAATGGGATGCGATCCGTCAGCGCGCCATAGAATTCAGGGTCGGAGAGCATCACGGCGACCTGCTCAGTGCGCACAAATGTGGGAGCAACCACATTCACATTGATGTGATGCGGCGCCCACTCCGCCGCAAGCTGCTTACACATCGTCCCCAGTCCACCTTTTGCCGCACAATAAGCCGCGTAGCCCCGCCCGCGTAATCCCAGCAGCGTCCGCACAGAGCCGAGATGCACCTGCTTGCCGCCCGCCCCTGCCGCGATCATATGTCTGGCCGAAGCCTGCGCCAGAAACAGCGCCGCTTTCAGATTCGCCGTATAGACGAAATCGAAATTTTCTTCGGTAATGTCTTCAGCCTTTTCTTCCCGGTTCAATCCTACGCAATTCACCAGAATATCAATTCGGCCAAAATGCGCGGCAACCGCATCCGTCATGGATCGAATTTCCGCCACTGAGGTGGCTTCAAACGGCACGGCGAAAGCGCTGTAGCCTTCCTCATTCAGCGTAGTCGCCAATGCCTGTGCGCGATCAGCATCATGCCCGGCGATACCAATCTGTGCGCCAGCGGACGCCAATCCACGGCATACCGCCTCGCCAATTCCCCCATATCCACCCGGCACGAGTGCGACTTTACCTTCCAGCCCGAAAACTTCATTAAGAAATGCCGTCATGGTGCTTCCGTCCTTTGCTCTGTGACCCGTCTGCGATGACGGCTTAATTTCGAAAATGCGACGCGACCTGTTCGCTGAATAACCGTAGACCACCCTCGTTCGGTGCATCGACAAACCACAGCATAAAATGCGTGAATCCCATATTTACATAGCGCTGAATTTGCGCGCTTACGTCTGTCGGTGTGCCGATCAGCCATGTGTCCGTCAAAATCGCTGGCAGCGAGTCAGTCGCCCCCGACAGAAAATCATGCAGGTCTGCATCATCAGGCATTGATGCACCCGACGGGGTGTGGTCCAGCATAGTTTGCAATGTTTGGCGCAGTTCGGCGATATCCGGCGCGATTAATATCTGAATTTCGAGACTTTTTTCAAGGGTGTCATAATCCCGCCCCACTGCCATACACGCCGACTGCAAATCTGTGAGTCGTTGGCGCAATTGATCAATCGGCACCGGAACTGAATTCCAGCCATCACCATGCTGCGCACAGGCGGCCAGTGTGGCGGGGTGCGCTTCGCCAAACCATATCGGCGGTGTTTGTATGGGATGAGGCGCACAGACCGCATCCGTAATCTGATAATACTGACCTGCATAGCTTACTGGCGCGTCTTCTGTGGATTGCCATAGAAGTTGTGTCAGTTCCAGTCCTTCCAGCAGCATCTCTACACGTTCTTCCATCGAGTCTGGATAGGTCAGCCCATAAGCCTGATGCTCACCCGGGCGTGTTCCCGTATCAATGAAATAGATGAAGCGCCCCCCGCTAATCTGATCGAGCGTAGCGATCATTTTGGCGCTGACTGCTGGATTCCGAAAGAAATGCGCCTGATGAATAAGCCCCAGTTTCGCCTGCTGTGTAGAACCGGCCAATGCTGCCAGTGTCGTCCAGCCTTCCAGAACCGCCTGATCTTTCCCCAGCATCAGATGGTCGGCCACCCACAGCGAATCATAGCCTAATGCATCGGCAGCGCGCGCCAGATTCAGAGCGGCCTGCACATCCAGTTCAGCGAAATTCGGTGTGCGGAACAGATGTCCGCCCGGCAGAGCAAAAATCGGTACACAGAAGCCAAATTGAATCTTCATCGCCCAACCTCATATTCAATTGGCTCATCGTGCAGCACATGCAGCACATTGTTCCAGATACCCAGCGAATCACGCACGTGCGTCCAGTGACCCTGCCATGCCGAATGCGGCGTAATGGTCACATTTGCGCTGAGATCAGTATGCAATTCATGCAGCGGATCATCGGCAGGCAGCGGTTCTTCATAAAACACATCGAGCGCAGCGCCACCGATAGCGCGATTTTGCAACGCCAGAATCAGCGCGCCCTGATCCATCAGTTTGCCACGCGCCGTATTGACAAACAGCGCCGTGGGTTTCATCATGCCGATCTCACGTTCACCAACAATTTTATACGTTTCCGGCTTAATCGGAATTTGGATACTCAGAATATCTGACTGCTGCCACAGAGCATCCCATTCAACATATTCGATGCCATACTCAGCTTCCAATTCGGTAAAGCGATGCATATCCCAGTAGATAACTTTCATGCCAAACGCCTGCGCATAACGTGCCATCGGGCGGGCAATCTCGCCAAAACCGAGCAGGCCCAACGTCTGATCACAGGCCAGCGCGATGCGAAAAGGGGTCAGGTTGCCCCAGCCATTTTCGACATAACCGCGTTGCTCCATATAAACCCGCTGCTGCGGTAACTGCTTGAGGTGATTGAGAATTAAAGCCCAGTTATGTTCCGCAACAGCCAGATAATTCACCAGCGGTGTGGCCGCGCAGGGAATGCCCATCTGACGTGCGGTAGCCAGTGGCAAACCGCGATAATCCAGGCCGAGATGCTGCAACAGACGCACATGCTCACCTTTTACCAGCACCTCACCGGGCAGAATTTCCTTGTGAATGACCACGAAATCTGCATCCGGGATATACTGCGCAACTTCGTCCAGCGTTTTGCATTGATGCAGCATAACATCATAACCAGCAAACAGTTCATCGAATGTTGGCGCTGCGGATAGTGCTGCCGGATCATCCAAGGGCAGCCGTTCACCTAGCTGATGACCACCTTTATCCTCATCAGCGCGCACACCCCACAGCGTATTGCCGATATTATCCCACACGACAATCGTTAGTTTCTCGCCCATAGTGGCCGCCCTATGCTCTTAGCTGTTGCCAGGCGCGGCTAAAGGTACGCTTGCCATTAGCGAGAATCGCTTCTGGGCTTTCATCAGGAAATGCGCGTAATTCCATCGACAGAATCGGCGTAATGCCCAGGCGTTCACGGGCGCGTGACCAGTAATCAACCTCATCCAGTTGACGCAAAAACTCGACCACTTCTGGCAGGTCATTATGCCCCAGCGGATGCCCGAAGCGCGGATGAAAATCACCATAAAGCGCTGAATCCGCGTGATCGCTGACACAGTTGCCAATATGCGCGTGAATCAGATGTGGCGCGGCGGTTTTCAGAGCATGCTCAGACGTTTCCCCCAGCAGCGGCAAATGGCTGAGATCAATCGTCAGGCCAAAATTAGCGCGATCAACCGCATCAGCCAGCGCAACAACTTCGGTGGTCGGGCCGATCAAACGTTTCTTTTCAATCTCACGATCAAAGTTCTCAAACGTGATATGCAGCAGGCGCTTCTTCGATTGAGCGGCGGCATAATCACACAATGCCTGAATATCTTCAACCAGACGTGCTGTGGCGGCCTCACGGTCATCACTATCGCGCGGGCCAGTGATCATCGCCAGGGGCGCATCGAAATAAATCGCTTCGTCCAGCAGCTCTTTGAGCCGATTCAGCGCAAAGGCGCGCCGGTCTGGGTCAGCGTCAGCAATTCCCAGATCTTCAACGATGATCGGGAGAATAGGCAGATGTACCACTTGAATCTGCGCCGAGGCCAGCAAATCCCGCGCCTGCTGGCGGATTGCCGGGTCCTTAATCGGGCTGATCTCAATGGCGCCGAAATCAGCATCATTAATAATAGTCGGCAGGGTTTCCATGATCGGGCCTTCTCCAGCCCGGCACGCAAAGTACACCAATGGATGTACAACACCAAAATCCATATCATTTGACCAGTTTGTCATTGTATTGCCTCAATTTCTGCTTCGTAAACCGCGGTGTCGCCATGAAGAATTTCATCTACGCTCACGGCGCGGCCCAGTCGTTCAGCTTCTAAAAATCCAAACACCACCGCCAGTGACCGTAATCCCTGTTCACCAGTGACATCCGGTTCGCGGTTATTCGCGATGGCATCCACAAAATCCGCCTGCTCGATTGCCAGCAGATTACCATCGGTATCTGCCCAATCCAGCTCATACGTGGTCAGGCGACCCCCGCCGAACAGCGCTGCGGTCACATCATCCAGCGCGAAATCCGGCACCAGTTTGAGCAGATCGGCGTCCGTCAGCGCCGTGTCTTTGCCATTCAAACGCTGAGCCAAACGCAGTGGTTTGCCAGTACGGTCACCGGGAATGACCAGCGATCCACCTGAGCCATAAATAGCCCGATGGAAAAATCCCTCGCCACGTCCTGCCATGTCCAGCATCCAGTTGGCGACTGCACCGCTCTGGAATTGCGCCACTCCTACAGATAAATCCTCGGCATCCGCCGGATGCAGCGATCCGTCCTCACGGAGAATACGCTGTTTATCCACCACGCCATTAAAGCCAAATACACGTTCCAGCGGCCCCAGATAATATTCCAGGATATCGCCATAATGCACACCCATATCCATGACAATACCACCGCGATTCTTGAGGTGTCGCCACGGGGTGATAACCACAAATTCGCCGCTGCCAGACGAGGCCTGCATCATCAGGTAAGGCTGACCAACCGCGCCAGCATCGACCAGCGCTTTACCGAGACGATTAATCGGGTCACGGCGATAATTCTCAGCCACAGCCAGTTTGCGTCCGGCATTGCGGGCGGCCTCCACCAATGCGCGACCTTCACGCACGGTCAGCGTCATCGGCTTTTCAGACATGACATGCAGTCCAGCATCAAAGGCTTGTAATCCCAGTGACAGATGGGTTTCCGGTGTGGTCGTCAGAATCACCGCGTCGAGCTGCGCGTTATTCAACAGCGCATCAAAATCGTGATAAATGTCTGGTCGCTTACCCAGTTTTTCGGCAGCGAGATCCGCTGCCAGCGTGGCATTACCCGGCAGCATGTCGCAGACCGCCACCAGATCAAAGTTCAGCTTTCCAACAGCGTGCAAACGGCCCATGCCGCCAATATGCCGCCGCCCCATCCCACCACAACCGACAAGTGCCAGATTCATGCTCTGGCTCCTTCGGGTAAGTTGAGGCTGTAGCCCAACCCGGTGACATAATCAGCATTAAATTGCGCACTATGTGCCGGGGAAATATCGCTGCGGCTGTTTTCAATCACCACCCAGCCGGTAAAAGGCCAACTGTCCAGTTCTGCCAGAATGGCCGGGAAGTCCAGCCCAATCGTCCCCTCTCCCAGTTCGACAAACTTACCACGCGCCCAGTCCTTCATATGAATATAACCCAGACGTTCCCTATATTTGCGCAGTTGCGTCACAGAGTCTTCATCAACCAGCGCCACATGCGAAACATCCAGACATAACTGTGTATGCTGGCTACGATCAAGTAAGATGTCGATCTCGGCTTCAGTTTCAATCGTACAGCCCGTATGCGGATGATAAGCAATCGTGATGCCCTTATCCGCCCCGTAAAGCGCCAGTTCTTCACAGGCGTCAGCCAGATCGGTGTACTCAGCGTCCGTTGGCGGACGATAACGCAGCCGACCACCCCCCACCAGACCATATTGCGTGGTGCCTAACAACGCCGCGTAATCCATCCGCCGTTTATGGACTTCGATCTCATTACGGTTGGTCGGAACACTGATACTGCTGAAATACGCCGGAACCTGTAAGCCGTTCAACAGACTGCGCAGATGATCAGGCGTGCCCAGCCAGTCAAGTGTGTGGTCAAACAGTTCAACTGCGTGCCAGCCACTTGCCTGAATTTCACTCAACGCAGCAACCATGTCGCAGGTGGTCGTCCAATTGATCGTACTGTAACCAAAACTAAGGGTCATGAAGCATCCTCTTGAGGTACCGTTCCTTTTGCCGTATAAGGATCGGTGATAATCAACGAAATAAAAATAAGTGGTACATAACCTGCATTACTGATTTCGTGCGGGGTTGTCGCCGGGATATGCTGATACTGATTAGCCGCCAGCGTACCGCTTAGAGTATGAAAACGCAGATTGGCCGTACCCTGAACGATATACACAATCCGTTCCCGCAGATCAATCGTGCGCGGGCCTTCGCTCATGCCGGGTTGCAGCGTGATCTTCTCACACGCGAAATGTTCGTTGGATGGCAGTGTGTCCGACGTAAACACATTGGCATACGGGGCATCACCCTCAAAATTATCCGGTGTGAAGTTCTCATGACGCAACCGTTTGTATTTGTGATTGGGTCCCACAGCGACAAAAAAGCAAACCGGATCATCACCTGCAAACCAGTAATTATGGTATTTATTCGGCGGCATAATCATAAAATCGCCGGGGCCATAGACGCGCTTGCTGCCACCCACCTGAATTTCAAGCTGCCCCTGAGCCATAAAGCCGATTTCGGTCGCGTCATCATGGACATGCGGCGTCGGGCCGAGCCAATCATTATTAAACCAATCGACATCTGGTGTCCAGATAAGTGGCAGGCCGCGGCAGCGCTCGGCAAAAATGCGCGGCTGCGCCATCCAGGTGTCGAGATTAATTTTCTCCGTCATCTATTACCCTTTCAAACCGCTGGTGACAAAACCCTGAACAATATAACGCTGCGCCACCAGGAACATAATCACCATAGGCAAAACCATCAGCGTTGAAATTGCCATAATATAATCGGTACGAGCCAGCCCGGTATTAACCGATAACTGGAAAAAATTCAAACCGATGGACAAAGTGAAATTGTCCGGATTGCGCAGATAAATGAGTGGGCCAAAAAAATCGTTCCAGACCGCCAGAATCGTCAGCAGGCCAATCGAAACCAGCGCCGGACGTGACAGCGGAAGATAAATACGCAACCAGATCGTGAAGTGATTGGCACCATCAATGATGGCGGCTTCATCCAGTTCACGCGGGATCTGCATAAAAAACTGGCGCATCAGGAAAATATTGACCGCCCCACCCCCAAACCACGGTGGCACAATCAAAGGCAGAAAGGTATCCAACCAGCCAATTTTGCTGAACAGGATATACAGCGGAATCAGTGTAACCTGTGGTGGCAGCATCACCGATGCCAGCACAAACATAAACCAGATATTGCGCCCCGGAAATTTCAAACGCGCAAAACCATAGGCGCAGAGTGATGATGTAATCAGCACGCCGGGAAGAATACCAAACAGAATGATAAGCGTATTCATCGTCCAGCGCGGAAATTGCGTGACACCATATGTCCACGCTTCGGGGTAGTTACTTAGGCGCAATTCATTCGGTAAAAAAGTGGGCGGATAGGTATTGATTTCGGTAAAGGGCTTGAGCGACGTGCTGACCATCACAATCAGAGGCAGCAGATAAATCAGTGCCCCACCGAGCAGCAACAGATAAATAAATGACTTATTAAACCGCTGCCGCCGACGGGCAGACTGGTTTGAGGTAAATGCAGTTTGAACAATACTTGTCATTGTTTGACCTCGCCTTCATAGTAAACCCACAGCGGTGAGGAACGGAATATCATCAGTGTAAGAATGAGGACAAAAATGAATAACACCCACGCCATCGACGACGCATAACCCATCTCAAACCAATTGAATGCTTTGTCATACAGATTCAGATTGTAGAAATAGGTCGCTTTCGATGGGCCGCCCTCGGTAATAATGAAGGCTGGCACAAAGAATTGAAACGCGCCGATAAAACCCGTAACGACGTTAAAAAAGATAGTTGGCGTGAGCATGGGCAAAGTGATGCGCAAAAATCGCTGCCACGCACTAGCCCCGTCAATCTTGGACGAGTCATACAGTTCTTCGGGAACCTGTTGCAGTCCAGCCACATAAAAAATTGTTGTCACGACCCCGCCAGTCCATACAGCGATCAACACCATTGCCACCTGTGCCCAATCCTGCGAACCCAGCCAGTTAACCCCCTGTATTCCAAACATTTCCAGAATAGCGTTGACCGGCCCGAACTGGGCATTAAACAGATATTTGAACAGCAGTGCCGACGCGACAAATGGCACAATAATCGGCAGATAAAAGAAGGTGCGGAAAAGATACATGCCGCGCACTTTTTGCGTCAGCAGGGTGGCCACACCCAGGCTGACCACCTGCCCGATTGCCATACTGGCGATGGCAAATCGTAGTGTCACGCCAATCGAACGTGCGAAATCGCGGTCACGTGTGAACAGCTTAATATAGTTATCGAAAGCGACAAACTCTGGTTCGCTCATGATGTTGTAGTCGGTCAGGCTGTAATAAGCCGAGGCGATCATCGGCCCAATCGTAAAAATAATCAGCCCTAAAACGACTGGCATAATAAACAGATAGCCCTGAATGGTGTCTCGCCAGAAGTGCGGGTTTCGTTTCGGAAGCGGTTTTACATTAGCAGCAATCGTAGCCATATTTTTCACTCTCAAATCCGATCTCACACCTGACCCAACCCTCTGATGAGAGTCGATCAGGTGCGAGGTCATTACTTATTTTAGATAATCGGTCGTGTGTGGCTTACTCGATCGTATCGTCAATACAGTACTGAATTTCTTCATTGGCGAAACCAAACGCATCTTCAACGGATTCATTACCGCGCAGAACGGTATCAAACGCGTCATTAATCAATTGATTGATCTGACCCGCGTACAGACTGCCGCATTCACCCGGGAAATAGGTGGGCAGAATGCCATTCGCGCCATTTTCGAGGAAGGCGTTGATATTCTCCGGCGGGGCTTCGCGGTTCAGAATGTCCATATCATCGGCCAGTGACATCAGCAGTGGTGTGCCGGAGTAATTCATAGCAACCGCTTTCTGAATTTCTGGTGAAAGCATATTCTTGACGAAATCCCAGGCTAATTCAGGGTCACGTGCATTGGCTGAAATCGCAAAGCCGTACGTTCCCATACCCGTCACTTTACCGTTGGGCTGTGAAGGGATAACTTCAACATCCCAATCAAACGGCTGAGGATCAAGCGCCCGGAGCGCGTTCATCTGGCCGGCAATGGTGAAACTCATCGCACATTTACCTACAAAGAAGCAGTCACCACCGGCATCAAAATCAAGCGGTTGGCCAATACCATGCTCTGTCCACATACCACTCAAAGCTGATAACCCGGCCAGCGATTCCGGTGAATTCAAGGTAACGGTACGGCCATCTTCAGCCAATAAGCTACCACCATGGCCGACTATCCACGGGACATAAACAGCCCACCAGACTGGCGCAGTATTGGGGATGCAGAAGTTACCGCTCTGCTCCAGGATAATCTTGCAGGAGTCAATCAGATCATCCCAAGTCCACTCAGCAGTCGGCAGCGGCGCACCTGCTTCTTCGAACATGGTTTTGTTATAATACATCGTCACGACATCATAAGATGAGGGTATCATGTACAGGCCGGAGTCACCTTCTACGCGACCCAGGTCAAGCATGATCGGAACCACATCATTGATGTCCATGACCGTATCATTCTCGGCATACCCTTGCATATCCAGTACAATCTTGTTCTGGACAAACGGGACAACGAACAAGTCAGCGATAAAGATCACATCTGGCAGTGTGCCAGCAGCGGCCTGGGCAGTCAGTGCGCCTGCATAATCGTCAGTGACGTATTCAACTTTGACTTCAACATCGGGATGGTCTTCCTGAAACTTGTCCACGAGCATCTCATTGACGTTATCAATAAATGCGCCGGTGAGAGTACCAAAACGTATTTCTGTTGTTTCCTGGGCGCTTACAAAGCTCAGGCTGAGTAAGGCGATTGCCAAAGCAGCAAGGATCATCTTTCGTAAAATCATAATAGTTATCTCCAAAATATAGTTTAACAAGGTCATTATTTGAAAGGAGATAGTTTTATCACTTTGTGAGGCACCTCCTTGATTTAATATTTGGAAATTTTCTAAATTCGAATATTATTAACGATAATCGAAAATATAAAACATTCCAATCATCCTGTCAAATAGGAGTAGTAAATCTATGCCTGATTCATTCTTATCAAACAACGATGGCCGACAGACTTTGGCCGAACACGTCCAGCGGCGAATCCGTGAAGCGATACTGACGCAGGATTTTGAACCCGGGGAACGCATTGATCAGAATCAGATTGCCGATAAGCTGAGTGTGAGTGTGGCACCTGTCCGCGAGGCATTGCGACTGCTGGAAGCGGAGGGATTGGTCAAAATCATTCCACGCCGTGGCGCGTTTGTCACTGAAATCTCAATCACCGATCTGAATAATCTGTATTTTGCGCGCAAGCTACTCGAAGGTGAAACGATTGCACAGGCGGTAATGTATCTGACCAAGACGGATTTTGACGCTTTGCAAACACTGATCAGCCAGTTAGAGCAGGCTGCTAATGCGAATGATGTCAACAATTACATCCCACTCAACCGCGAATTTCATATGCGCATCTACTCCGCGCTGCAAAATCCGCATCTTTTGCAGATGATCCAGCAGTTGTGGGAGCGCAGTGAATTATATCGCTATCAGTATATGCTCGTGATCCACAACAATGAACGGATTCATCGGGAGCACCTGGCTATCCTCGATGCCTGTCTCCGACGGGATCAGGCGGCAGCCAAAGAGGCGGCTGTAAGCCACATAGAGGGTACACAAACTGAGTTAAATCAGTTCTTTGCCGAGCGACTAAAACATAAAGAGAGTTGAGCGAACTGCAATACCCAGCCACATACATCAACTTTACAAAAACCCGCCAGCTCAGTTAACCCATAGGATGAACCGAGCAGGTGCTGACTATTAGAATCATCGTATTAGGTTTATGGCTGTTGGATGCCGCACGTGTTTAAGGTAATCGCATACAGAGATGTACCCGCAGTGATGAAAAGTTGATTTTTCTCCGCGCCGCCAAAAGTACAGTTTGAGACTGTTTCCGGTACAAGTATGCGTCCTAATTTCTCGCGGTCTTCGGTATAAACCTGAATGCTGTCTTTAGAGCTGATGTAGAGATAGCCATTATGATCAAAACGAAAGCCATCGGGTAAACCGGGGCTAATCTCGACAAAAAGTCTGCCATTGGCCAGCGTTTTTCCATCAATCACATCAAAAACACGCACATGATGATTGCCGTGCGGATCATGTGATCCGGCTGTATCACTCACATACAGGCGCTTTTCATCCGGTGAAAAAGCCAGGCCATTCGGTTTTACAAAATCGCTGGCCACAATCGTTAAGTCACCGGTTTCGGCATCAAAGCGATAGACGAAATCCCCGGGAACTTCATGCGGTGAGGCGGTTCCCTCTCGTGTCCCTGCCAGAATACCGTAGGCCGGGTCGGTAAACCAGATTGTATTATCAGACTTTACGACAAGATCATTGGGCGAATTCAAACGCAGACCATGATAGCGATCCACTAATGTAATAACCGACCCATCGTGTTCTGTCCGGCTCACCCGCCGATTACCATGTTCACAGCTAATCAAGCGCCCTTCCTGATCGCGGTAATTACCATTTGTATAATTTGAGGGTTGCCTGAAAACCGATACACCCTCAACCGGCGACCACTTCAGCATGCGATTATTCGGAATGTCGCTCCACACGACATACTCGTCGCCATCATTATTAAAGTAAACCGGGCCTTCAACCCAATCGCCGCCTGAGCCAAGCTGCTCAAGTTTAGACTCTGGCAGCAAAAGGCGCTCAAAACGTTCATCCAGAATTTCAAAACCGTCTCGTTTCATAAATCACCACTCAGTTTATTAGATAAGAAGAAATAGCAGTAATGTACCCAATCGGAACTTCTTCGGCAATTACACGGTTCACATGGCAAAAGGTGGCTCATCAATGTTAAAGTGCAGCTTTATTCTGAAGAACAGGATTACCTTATGAATTTGTTTGATCTGAATGGCAAAAAAGCCCTTGTGACCGGCGGAACCCGTGGACTCGGCTATGGGATGGCAGAAGCCATGCTGGAAAATGGCGCAGAAACCGCGATTATCGGTGTATCAGATGGCGTTCAAAACGTGGCGCAATCTCTCAAGGACACGACTGGAAATAATTGCATCCCTATTCAGGCGGATTTAGGTGACCGTGAGCAACTCCGTCAAGTGTTTGACAAAGCACTGACGCAATTAGGAACACTCGACATTTTGATTGTCAATCATGGCATTCAGCGCCGCGCCCCTGCTGAAGAATTCGCAATGGACGACTGGGATAAAGTGCTTGAAGTCAACTTATCGTCTATGTTCCTGCTGAATCAGTTGGCTGGGCAAGTCATGTTAGCCAAAGGCTACGGCAAGATTATCAATATTGCCTCAATGTTAACCTTCATTGGCGGCATTACCGTGCCAGCTTATGCCGCGGCAAAGGGCGGAGTCGGCCAGTTAACGATGGCCTTATCCAACGAATGGGCTGGGCGCGGTGTGAATGTCAATGCCATTGCGCCGGGTTATATGGATACCGATATGAACGTGGCGCTGATTGCTGATGCGGAGCGCAACGCGGGGATTCTGGCGCGGATACCAGCGAAACGTTGGGGAAACAGCCATGATATAAAGGGTGCAGCCATTTTCCTGGCTTCGGCGGCGTCAGACTATGTGAATGGGATCATTCTACCCGTGGATGGTGGTTGGCTGGGTCGCTAAGTTCACGCTGATACAAGCCTGATTTTATACCCCTCCGGTAATATTTTTTCGATGAGCTTTAATTTTTGCAGCTTTTAAATTACAAAATATATTACATCCTATTAACTCGCAGATGATGGCGGTGCTTAGGCCTACCAATTCATGTATGATCTGGTCTATTATATACAGTTTGTGCTTTGCCGAATTTATATATGACACTGAGGGTCACATGGCCTATCCTGAAATAAACCATATGGCCTTAATAAACTTTATATTTGTTTGGTATTCTTAAGCTCGAGTCAACCTAGCTTGTAGCCGGAAATTTGCATGAGTGTTCCATCATCCCACAATCAAAGTCACCTCATGAAGCGTATTATCGAGCGTGACGAAACTGCGCTGTCAGAAATGTATTCTGCATATGGCGCTCAGGTTTATGGCGTCGCGCTCTATATTCTCAACAATAGTGTGCTGGCTGAAGAAGCCACCCAGGATACCTTTTTTAAGGTTTGGAACAGCGCCCGACGTTGGGATGAGAACAAAGGCAAAATCAGCACCTGGGTTTTGACCATTGCCCGTTTCACTGCCATTGATATTTTACGCCGAGAGAAACGGCATTTTCACGATTCAGGGACGAGTATTGACGATATTCCCTTGCAGACCGCTGGTTTGAGATGGGACTCGAGTTGGCATGATAGTGAACTTTTGAAATCGCTCATTTCCCAGCTACCTGAAGAACAAATTCAGGCGATTGAATTAGCCTTCTTTAAAGATATGACCCATCAGGAAATTGCGGACCATTTATCACAGCCGTTGGGTACCGTCAAAAGCCGTATTCGCAACGGCTTGCAGTCGCTTCGGGGTCTGTGGTTAATGGAAACCCGTTAGATCAACAGTGAAAAGTGATCCTATCAGAGTTTTATTGCGAATATATAATAAAGACAATTCTTCATATGGATATTTAACGATAGAAGAACCGATTAAGTGATGAGTACACCTGAGCGGAATCAAAACCAATCCACGGCCTGCGATGAACTGCATGACCTTTTGCCCGCCTATGCTATTGGGGCATTAGATCACGCTGAAGCAGAGCACGTGCGTACACTGCTGCAAGAATGCCCAGAACAGCAAGCCGAACTTGATGATTATATTGCCTTATCCGGCGCGCTTTACGAGCGTATTGAGCCGGTAGCACCGCCTGTCGAACTGCATGACCGTTTGATGGAGCAAATACGCCAGCAAAAGGCGGATACTGTTCCACCCAGGCAACCTGTTGCATTCCATGAAAATAATGCGCAGGGGTCGTCAGCGCCCCGCTCCAATCAGCGCTTGCTTAAATGGGGTTTAGCGATTGCTGCTATGCTGGCCATTATTTCGAATCTTATGTGGTCTAGCCAGTTAAATAACGCTCAGCAGACGATCTCGAATTTAAACGGTGAGCTAGACGAGACACGGCAAACCCTGAGTGATCTGGAAACTGAGTATGCGCAATATGTTGCTGCCTCAACCAACGTGAACCAGCAGCTACAAAATCAGCAGCAGGATATTGTGCAGTTAATCAGCGTGAGTAACCTGGAGCGTGTGGCGCTGGCGAGTACAGGGGGCAATGGCGAAGCAGCCCTTGCGACATTACTGTGGGAACAGGGCGCGTCGTCTGGACGATTAATCAGTACGAGTCTGCCGGATCTGCCCGCTAATGAAACCTATCAGCTCTGGGTAATTTCAGGTGAACAACCCATTAGTGCCGGGGTATTCAACCGGGATGAAAACGGTATCGTGACCTTTCCAGTTTCGTTGACAGATGACATTACGACATTTGAGGCAATTGCTATTTCTGTTGAGCCGGAAGGCGGCAGTGATGCCCCTACCACTGACCCAATTGCATTAGCGCCACTTTAGCCAAAGCACGAACGCAATTTGTATCATTTTGAGTCTGGCTGGCAAGACTGATATATTGTGTAAATGGGGTGTTCAAAACTGATTTTGAACACCCCATTGATTCCATTATCACACGATCAATCGGACTTAATCCAGCGGCACAATCAGGCGCGTATCGGTATCCCCTTCCGCGACTCAGCCTTCAATAATCCCCTGCTCTATTCAACACGAAATCCAGGTCATTGAGAAGACTTTTCCCTCAGATCGCCTTCTTTTTGGCTGGGATGACCTTCGCCCTGAGTGATAAAGGTGAATAAACTATGGTTGATATAACGGCCCCACGCGTCTGTGCAGGCGCCATAGCATTCGACGGCTGGAAACAGGCCGATGTGTGTGAAGCGGAGTTCAGTCCTATCGTTCTTGCGGGTAATCTCAAAGACAATATCAGTGCCTGTCCACTCAGTCTTGTCTTCAATAAAGTTAAGATAAGAGTCTAGCACATGCCAAACGACTTTTTTGCCGGGAACAACTTCGGTCAGCTTCTGTTTGGAATAGTGGATATCCTGATAACGATAGGTAAACTCGTCACCAACCTGGTCACTACTGCCTTCAATTTCACCCGTCCACCAGCCACGAACATTGTTCACGACAGCAAAGACTTCTTCGGGCGACTGGTCTACGGTAAAAGAAGTGGTGTAGTTTTGATCGCTCATCTGCCGAGCCTGATTAACCACTTCTTCTATAGGGTTTGGCTGACCTTTACCCGTGGTGATGAGGTTGCGCAAACTACTGGTGATGTATGACCCCCAGGCGTTTGCACAGACATCGTAGCATTCATAGTCAGGCACCAGCCCATTGTGCGTAAACTGAATATCCGTTTTGTCACCATTTTGGACAATTTCAAAGACAATATCGGTGCCAACCCACTCGTGTTTGTCTTTGGTAAAGTTAAAGTAGTTGTCCAAAACATGCCACACCACCTTCTTGTCGGACACCAATTCGGTGATTTTGAATGTAGCCCGGTGGACATCCATGTAGTGATACTTAAACTCAGCACCGAGCGTGTCGGTGTCCCCGTCAATTTCTTCTGACCACCAGCCACGAACATTATTGATGGCCGCAAAGGCTTCTTTCGGGGTTTGGTCTACACTAAAGGTAGTTGTGTAATTAGCATCCATGTCTAGCTCCTTTTGCTTCAGGCATTTTATTGATACATGTGTTCTATTATAGACTTGTTCAGCAGGACAATCTATGACATAATGTTCTCAATATGTGTCTGATCGTCCAGATTGGAGATGAATATGGATGTCCTGGCCGATGTACTCAATACGCTTGAACTGAACGGATGGCTGTCTTCCCGGCGTGAGCTTGCGTCTCCCTGGCGCTATGATTTTGCGCCGACTAAAGATAGTATGTTCCACGTCATCAGTTACGGTGGCGCTTACCTGCACGTTGAAGGTGAGGCCGAACCAAGACGCGTCGAGGACGGCGATGTTTTGCTGTTCCCCACGGGTCACCCGCACTCACTTTACGATGATCCCGCATCACCCCTGACGCGCCTGGTACATCTGGACTACAACCCGCAGCGTGGACACCAGGTCGTTAATGATGAAGGTGAAGAACCAAAATTACTGTTGCTCTGTGGGGCTTTCCATTTCGAGTACCCCAATAATTTTCCATTGCTGCATCGTCTCCCCAGGCTCATCCATATTCCCGGTACACAGGGTCGTTTGGAGCCCGGTTTCGCGGATATTGTGCGTTTCATCGCCCGCGAATCCGCTTCGCAGCAATCCGGCGCAGAGGTCATGCTCAAGCGTTTGACCGAATTGCTTTTCATTCAGGTCATCCGATTGTGGATCGTCCAACAGGCTGAATCATCGGTTGAGTGGATCAGTGCGCTGCGTGATGAGTCCATCAGCAAGGCACTGGGTCTGATTCATGAGTCGCCTGCCCGCAAGTGGACGGTCAAGGAATTAGCAGACGCAGCAGCCCTTTCACGTTCTGCTTTCTCAGCACGTTTTACGGAACTGGTGGGAGAGCCACCCATGACCTACCTCACCCGCTGGCGTATGCTCCGGGCGACGCGCCTGCTTAAGAATGAAGTCAGAATGGAAACCATTGCGGATTTGCTCGGCTATGATTCAGAAGCTGCTTTTCGCAAAGCGTTTAAGCGCGAGATTGGCATTCCTCCAGCCCAGTATCGAAAGCTGGGGTAAAACCTGCGGCTGGAAGCAACTGCAATCAGCCAATATTGCAAAAATTGCAGTCGTCAGTTAGCCTAAGGGAAATCACTGAGTCGAATGATATTTCACTCCGCGACATTGCCCATTGGAAGTCTCATCCCAAAACAGAGGAATCTGAATGCCGTCATTAAAAGGCACTCGTCCGACCATTTCGGATGTTGCAAAACTAGCCGGTGTCTCCTATCAAACCGTGTCACGAGTGATCAATGACCACCCCTATGTTTCGGATGATGCCCGCCAGCGGGTCGATGCCGCTATCAAAACGCTGGGTTATCGTCCCAATAAAGTCGCAACCAAACTCAAGTCAAAAGTTTCCAATACCATCGCTATTGTCTTATACGGTGGTTGGTTTCATGGGCCGATGCAAATCGCGCTGAATATTGAATTAGCCGCAAAAACCAGCGGCTTTGATGTGATTCAAACCAACATTACGGAACCTCAAAAACAATTGACCGAAGCCTTATTGCACATGCGCGATTGGGCAGTGGATGGTATCCTCGCCGTGATTCCGGTCAAAGGGTTAGCCACTGAGGAAATTACTAAAATCTGCCAGGGTACGCCGATTGTGATTGTGGACTGTGAACGCAATCAACCCATTCCATCGGTGGTTGTCGATGACGCCTACGGTACACGGCAGATTGTTGAGCATTTAATCGGGTTGGGGCATAAACACTTTTGCGAAATCAGCGGATCGCTTGATTGGTTCAGTGCGCAAATTCGCCACCAAACCGTAGCCCAGGTATTGGCCGAACATAGTCTACCCTCCCCTGTCCATGTTGAGGCAAACTGGACAACGCCCGGTGGCTATCAGGCGATGAAGCGCCTGTTGGAAAAAGCACCGAACTTTACCGCGCTGATTTCCGCCAATGACAGCATGGCATTGGGCGCAATGCGCGCTTTAAATCAGGCAGGGCTATCAGTTCCGGGGGATGTGTCGATTGTGGGTTTTGATGATATCCCTGAAGCCGCGTATTTCACACCTGCCCTCACAACCGTGCGCCAGGACTTTATTCAATTGGGCATCCTGGGGCTAGAGCAGTTAATGCAAGTGATGGATGATGCAGAATCCAATTCAGAACAGCGCATCATCCAGCCCGAAATGGTCATCCGCGAAAGCACACGCCTCGTCATCTAATTTACCCGACTTCTTGACGTTTATAAAAAAATGTGGAACAATATGTGAACGATCACATATGTGATCGTTCACACAAAAACTTACCTGTCCAAATCAGAAGAAGGAAACGCTTATAACCCACGGTCCACAGCACAATAATTATCAATTTGGGTGTCAAAATAACAAAAAAGGAAATTTAAATCATGCGTTATATGAAGTTTAGTTTCGTTATGCTCCTTTTGCTCGCTCTCGTAGCCCCCTTTGCCAGCGCCCAGGATGATGGTGCCGGACTGACCATCGGCTTCTCGCAGGTCGGTTCAGAAAGTGCCTGGCGCACTGCTTTTACCGAAGCAGTTCAGCAAGAAGCCGAAGAGCGCGGCATTAATTTACTCTTCTCCGATGCTCAACAAAGCCAGGAAAATCAGATTGCAGCCATGCGTGCCTGGTTAGCTCAGGGTGACGTGGATGCGATTATCCTTGCCCCGGTGATTGAAAGCGGTTGGGACGAAGTTTTGCAAGAAGCGGCAGATAATGAGATTCCGGTTGTAATCGTAGACCGCAACGTGGACTCTGACCCTTCCCTCTTTGTAACCCGCGTGTCCTCGGACTTTGTCCATGAAGGTCGTTTAGCAGCCACATGGCTGGTTCAGGCCACATCCGGCAATTGCAACATCGTCGAACTACAGGGTACGGTAGGCTCCGCTGCTGCAACTGACCGTCAGCAGGGCTTTGTTGAAGTGCTTGCCCTGTTCCCCGGTATGCAGATTATCCAGTCCGAAACCGGCAACTTCGTTCGTACCGAAGGCAAGCAGGTTATGGAAAGCTTCCTCAGTTCAGAAGACCCCGCCAACATTTGCGCTGTCTGGGCGCACAATGACGACATGGCGATTGGCGCGATTGAAGCCATCAAAGAGGCTGGGCTGGTTCCGGCAGAAGACATTTTGGTCGTATCTGTAGATGCCATCCCTGACATCTTCAACTCGATGGATGCCGGTGAAACCAACGCAACCGTGGAACTCAGCCCCTTCATGGGTGGCCCCGCGTTTGATGCCGTGGTTGCAACCCTGAACGGTGAAGAACTTGAGAAGTGGATCCCCGTTGGCGGCAATCTTTATACCAACCGTGCAGATTACGACGCAGATCGTTAAAAAGCGAACGGGGAGGCCATCAATTCAGCGACCAGCAAAGTAGCGAATTGATACGCCTTCCCCGAAAACACACGATCAGGGGGCAGTTTAATCCTAGCCCCCTGTCCACTCAAATTATAGGTGAATCCATCATGAATACCAAAATTTTAGAGCAGCCTCCTTTATTACAGGTGCGCGGTCTTAGTAAATCTTTTATTGCAACCCAGGCATTATCCGAAGTTGATTTCACCATGTATGAGGGTGAGGTTCACGCCGTATTAGGCGAAAACGGCGCCGGTAAATCGACCCTCATTAAGCTCATCACCGGCGTACACCACAAAGATGCCGGCACCATACTTTTAAATGGTCAGGAAATTGACCCGCGCAGTCCGCGTGAAGCTCAGTCTATAGGCATCAGCGCGGTTTATCAGGAAATTAACCTCGTCCCTACCCTATCCGTTGCTGAAAACATCTTCCTCGGACGGCAGCCAATGCGCTTTGGCTTCGTCAATATGGGCGAAGCAAATCGCAGAGCCCACGAATTACTCAAAACGTTTGAAATCGATATTGATGTCACACGCAATTTATCCACCTACTCTGTCGCGATTCAGCAGATTATCGCTATTGTGCGGGGTATTGATCTGTCTGCCAGAGTGCTTATCCTAGATGAGCCTACTTCCAGTTTGGATAAACACGAAGTCGAAACGCTGTTTTCCGTGATCCGCTCGTTAAAGGCACGCGGAATTGGCATTTTGCTCATCACCCACTTTTTAGATCAGGTCTATGAAATCTCCGACCGCATTACTGTGCTGCGTAATGGACGCCTTATAGGTGAACACCTGACGAGCGAATTACCCCGCGTCCAGCTTATTTCAGAGATGCTGGGCAAAGAATTACAAGCCATCACGGGCGAACATAACAAGCGCTCTGCCAAGCAGATTTCCGATCAGGGTACGTTTTTGAAGGTAGAGAACTTTGGCCGCAAAGGCATGATGGAACCTTTTGATCTGGAAATTTCAAAGGGGGAAATCGTTGGATTAGCGGGCTTATTAGGCTCCGGCAGAACCGAAACCGCCAGACTCATCTTTGGCATCGACAAAAACGAGCAAGGTAAGTCCTTTGTCGAAGGAACAGAAGTGAGCCTAAGCTCCCCGCGCAAAGCTATCCAGTATGGATTCGGGATGTGCCCGGAAGACAGAAAAGTTGATGGGATCATTGGCGATCTGACCGTGCGCGAAAATATCATTCTGGCCCTGCAGGCGCGAATGGGCTGGTACAACTATTTATCCTATCAAAAACAGGAACAACTCGCCCAGCAGATGATCACCGCGCTGCGCATCGCCACACCCAACAGTGAAAAGCCTGTGAAAGAGCTTTCCGGCGGCAATCAGCAAAAAGTGATTCTTGCCCGCTGGCTGGTATCCAATCCCGATTTTCTCATTCTGGATGAGCCCACACGCGGCATTGATATCGGTGCACATGCCGAAATTATTCAGATCATCAAGCAACTGGCAAATGAAGGCAAGGCGATGCTGATTATCTCCTCAGAATTGGCGGAAATTGTCGAATACAGTGATCGCGTGGTCGTGCTGCGAGATCGCAAAAAAGTGACCGAGCTGACCGGTGAGGACATCAGCCAGAATGCCATTATGGAAGCCATTGCCGAGAGATAAATATGAGCGAAACTATAACCACCCGTTTGAAAAATTTTGGCAGAGCCAGCGGCAACTCACGTATGCTCTGGGCGCTTGTCGCACTGATTATTATATTAATTGTAAACCGAATCATCTCACCCAATTTCTTTTCGATACGCCTCGTCAACGACCGTCTGGTGGGCAGCCTGATCAATATCCTCGACAGCGCCGCCCCCTTTGCCCTGCTTGCTATCGGCATGACGCTGGTGATCGCCACTAAAGGCGTTGACCTGTCGGTTGGCGCGGTGATGGCTATTTGCGCGGCAGTTGCCGTCGTTCTCATCAATCAGTATGAAAGCGGCGCGACCAGCATCTTTTATACCCCTGTGTTTGTCATCCTGATTGCGCTGGGGGCCGGGGCTCTGTGTGGTCTTTGGAATGGCTTCCTTGTCGCCATCCTGGGTATTCAACCCATTATCGCCACACTCATCCTGATGGTGGCGGGACGTGGTATTGCTCAGATGATTACCAAGGGTCAGTCACCGACCTTCACGAACGAAACGCTGGCATTCATCGGGCGCGGGGTCATTTTTGGTGTGCCCTTCCCCATTTATCTGACGCTGGGTGTTTTGCTGGTTGTTTACTTACTGGTTCGACGCACAGCGCTTGGCCTGTTGATCGAATCCGTGGGCATAAATGACAGCGCCAGCTACTATGCCGGAATCAATGCCACGCTTATTAAGCTGGCTGTATATATGATCGCTGGCGTTTGTGCTGCCCTTGCGGGAATGATCGTCGCTGGTGAAGTGAAATCCGCCGACCCGCACTCAGCGGGTTTATGGTCAGAACTGGACGCGATTCTCGCGGTGGTGATCGGCGGAACCGCACTCAGCGGGGGGCGCTTCAACCTGGGGTTGAGCGTGATCGGCGTGCTGATTATTCAGAGCATTCTCGCTGGGCTTTATGTCAGTGACCTGCACCCCACGGCTAATCTTGTGGTAAAAGCACTGGTTGTGCTGGTTGTTTTGCTGCTGCAATCCGAAGAATTCAAGAAATTTATTACCACACCCTTCAGGAGTTTACGCGCATGAAATCGAGGTATTTACCGTTACTTGCCACATTTTTGGTTTTTATCCTGCTCTATGCCTTCGCCTTCTCGCGCTTTTCCAGTTTTGGCTCCATGCGTGTGGTGGGCAACTTGCTTCGGGATAATGCCTATTTAGGTATTGCGGCTGTGGGGATGACTTTTGTCATCATATCCGGCGGCATTGATCTGTCAGTGGGTTCTATTATCGCCTTTACCGGTGTTTTCTGTGCCTTGATGATCGAGCGCCAGGGCGTTGATCCGGTGGTCACGTTCACGTTGGTGCTGGTGCTGGGCACCGTGTTTGGAATGACAATGGGAGCGATTATTCACTTTTTCAAAATCCCCCCCTTTATCGTCACACTTTCGGGTATGTTTCTGGCGCGGGGTATGGCCTATGTGCTCACAACCGATTCCATCAGTATTCGTCATCCCTTTTATGAGGCAGTATCCGACATTGTTTATGTCTTTCCTGACAAGGGACGGATTACCTTTGCTGCCGGGGCATTTTTAGCAACGGTATTGTTCGGAATCGTGCTGGCGCACTTTACCCGCTTTGGGCGCAATATCTATGCTCTGGGCGGCAATGAAACTGCTGCACATCTGCTTGGTGTACCGGTAGGCCGTACGACGATAAGCGTCTATGCTCTCAGTAGTTTTCTGGCGACCTTTGCCGGAATCGTACTCTCACTGTCCAAACGTTCTGGTGATTCCACGATTGCGCTGGGCGTAGAACTTGACGTAATCGCAGCAGTAGTAATCGGCGGCACCCTGTTAACCGGTGGTGTAGGTTACGTCATCGGTACATTTATCGGGGTGCTGTTACCGGGTGTAATTCAAACCTATCTCACGCTGGATGGGTCGCTGACACCCTGGTGGATTAAAATTGTGATTGGGGGGCTGCTGTTTGCATTTATTGTCCTGCAAAAGGTGCTCAGCGGTAGGCAGAACATATTTCGACTCGCGCCAAAAGCACAACCGGGTTAAGGCAATCCAACACAACCAACCCGGTACAGGCTCAATTTCCGGTATAATACTTAGCCAAAGGTAGATTACTGACGGCTTTTGTAAAAGATAAATTATATGCGTTTATTCCGAAATACTGGCCTGGGTGTCAAGCTCAATATACTGGTCCTGTCTGTCATGGGGATCTTACTGATTGGTATTGTGATTCTTCTCAATCGCAATACGCAGAGGTTGACGGAAGAAGTCGGTGGTGAGCGCATCGCAGAGGAAGTGAACATCGTTGAACGTCGCCTGAGCGAAATCCAGGCGGAGCTTAGCGTCAATGCGAATTTTCTTGTCACCAGCGTGAGCTTTTATCAGGCGGTGGGTAATCGAGACATCGCCAAAACCACAGAGATTATTGATCGCGCCAATCTGTCTCTGGAACTCGACAATGTGACTGTGGTCGATGGTGATGGCAACAAACTGGTGGATACCAGTGACAGCAACGGTGAAGAAAACCAACTGCTACGCCGGGCGCTCTCAGGTCTGCAAACCACTACCCTGCTCATCAAGGAAACCAGCAGCAGTGTTGAAATCAGCATAGCGGTGGTGGCTCCGGTGAAAAGCAATACTGGCAATATTCTCGGAGCCATACAACTCAGCCGGCAAATCAACGATTCGTTTCTGGAAGAACTCATTTTTGAGCGCGACCGCGTGCATCTCGCGCTCATCTATGACAATCGCATTTTTGCCCGCACACGCATCAACCTGGAAGATCAGCGCCAATCTGCTCAAAACGTACTGACCAATGGCGTTTCCTTTAATGAGGAAGCTGTCCAATCTGTGCAAGCCAGTAACGAAACTTTGATCATGAAAAATCTGATTCATGGCAATAATGATATACCACATACCGTAGCCTATACGCCGGTACTGGGCACATCGTCGACGGTGATTATGGTGCTGGTCGATCTGGCCGAGATTTCGGCTTTTCAGAATACCACACTCATTAATACTGTGGCGATTTTTATCGCCATGACTGTCCTTGCCATTGGCATTATCTACATGACTATTTACTACACCACTATTCGTCCGCTGAATCAGCTCCGCGCCATTGCCCAAACCATGACGGGCGGCAAATATGATGAACGCGCACCCGTGACAAAAACGGATGAGGTGGGCCAGCTTGCTATTGCCTTTAATGAAATGGCGAATGCCATCCAGCAGCGTGAAATGAGATTACAGGTGGCACGGGAACAGGCAGAACACGCCGACAAAGTCAAATCCATGTTTTTAGCGAGCGTTTCTCATGAACTGCGTACTCCGCTGAATGCGATCATCAATTTAACCAAATTCGTAGCGATGGAATTCTATGGGCCGGTGAATCAGGAACAGATTGAGATTTTAGGCAAAACTGAGGCAAGCGGCAAACATCTGCTGAACTTGATTAATGATGTGCTGGACATCTCGAAAATCGAGGCAAAGTCACTTGAATTATTTGTGGAGGATAATCTGTGCGTAGAGGACATTATCGCGCTGGCGGTGGAGACAGGACGCGATTCATTCATGACTGCGGATCTCATCATTTCCTGCCATGTCGAGTCGAATTTACCCCCACTCACCGGTGATGAACAGCGCATTCGCCAGATTGTCTCTAACTTAATTTCGAACGCCTGCAAATTCACACCTAAAGGTGAAATTGTTGTGCGTGCCTACCAGATGGGTGATGAAGTCCAGATCGCTATTTGCGATTCAGGCCCCGGCATCGACCTCAAAGACCATGAAATCATCTTTAACACCTTCCATCAGACCAAAACAGGATTGCGCAAAGGCAAAGGGACTGGGTTAGGTCTACCCATTTCTCGTAGCCTGGCGGAGGCGCATGGGGGGCGGCTCTGGTTAGAGAGCGCTCCAGGTATGGGGGCGACTTTTTATGTCGCATTACCTATACACTCTACCCTTGAGCCGACGATATAATGAGGATGTCTGAACGGGAGTGTTGATGGACGACTTAAATATTCTGTATGTAGAAGATGATGAACTCAGTTGCGAGGTGATGTCAACCTTGCTCAAAAAAGGCTTGGGCTATCAGAATCTCACGATTTTTGAAGACAGCAGCGATTTTATGCCCCGGCTCATTGGGCTGTCATCCAAGCCAGACATTATCTTTCTGGATATTCACATGGAACCGATTGATGGTTTTGAAATGCTGAACCTGATTCGCAGCAATCCAGCATTTGACGGCACAAAAATTGTCGCGTTTACCGCCAGTGTGATGAACGAAGAAGTAAAATTGCTGCGGGAAGCTGGTTTTAATGGTGTATTTGCCAAGCCCTTAGCGGTTGACGCTTTTCCAAAAGCGCTGAGCCGTATTCTCGATGGTGAACAACTGTGGATTATCAAGTAACTGGCTGGCGAACGCTGTTCGCGACCAGCAGGGATAAAACTTATGCCCCCCTATGCACTGATTATTGATGATGATGCTTATAGCGTACATATTATGGAGCGACTGCTCGATCAGCAGGATATTGCCTATACTTCTATTAAAGACCCAACACAATTGGCAGGGGTGATGCAATCGCTGGAGCACATCGACATTATCTTTCTGGACTTAGAAATGCCAAACCTGGATGGCTATGAGGTGCTGCAAATTCTGAAAGATTACTTTGGAGACGCTGTTCCGATTGTCGCTTGCACCGTGCATACTGCCGAAATCCACACGACCCAGAAACTTGGATTTTACAGTTTCGTGGCAAAACCCTTAGATTTTAACCGTTTTCCCAAACAATTACAGCGGATTTTGAACGGGGAGCCCGTATGGGAAGGGCGTTAACCGAGAAATTCATGCTGGCAATCTGCGACATTACATTGACCTGCTAAAAAAGGGAAAGGCAGACCGGTGCGCCGTTCATACTCGCTGACCGCTGTATCCGGAAGGTAAATATTTCCGGTGACCGGAATCCATTTCGGAATCGACTCGCCCCGTAAATAAGCAATAATCGCATCAAAAGCCGGCCCTCCCATATCAGGGCTGAGTTCAACTGTGGCATTAGCATCACCATTCGCCATAGCGATGAAAATATCAGGAATGGCATCCACAGAGACAATTAAAATATCATCACCGGGGTCAACACCAACCTCTTTCATTGCCTCAATTGCGCCAATCGCCATATCATCATTGTGTGCCCACAATGCGCATATCTGCGAGGGATGTTCCGTGTTCAGAATATTGGACATCACTTCTTTGCCTAGGTTTCGTCGGAAATCACCGCTCTGCGAGACAATGATGCGCATATCAGGAAAAAGGGAAATGACATCATTAAATCCGATCTGGCGATCCCGGGTCGCACTCGATCCAATCGTTCCTTGAAGCTCTACAATATTACAGTTTCCAGAGGTTGCCTGGGCCAGCCATGTAGCTACCAAACGCCCCTCATGCACAAAATCGGAGGAAATACGGGTGAGGTACAACGATTCACTCGCAGTCACATTACGATCCACAATGACAATCGGTATTCCCGCTGCCTGAATATGCTGAAGGATTTCAGCCCAGCCAGTTTCAATGACAGGCGCTAAGATAATCGCATCGACTTTCGCGTCAATAAACGATTCCAGATCAGCGATTTGTTTCTCCTGGCTGTTTTCGGCATCGGCAAAAAGCAGGTTAATGCTGCGTAGTTCAGCCTCACGCTTAATAGCTTCCGTAAAGGCGATACGCCAATCACTTTCTGATCCAACCTGTGAAAAGCCTACCGTGAGACGGATATCTTCATGCTCTTGCGCATGAGCATGAGGCGTCAGAAATATCATGCTAGCCAGCAGTAATGTCATGATATATCTATTTAATAAATGCATTTGTGTTACTTTCTAAAAATTCAAATAATCTTTAAGTTCAAAGCCCTCTCAAACATGCTTCACCAGAATATGAACTAAATTATACTACCTGATCTAGCCGCTACCAAAAGCAGAGTGCATCTCGAAGGCTGGATAACAGGATTGATCTCTGCATACGCATTTCATTCACAGAGCGCAAGTGTTCGGAATATCCCGCATTTTATATGTGAGTGCCCGTGTTACAGATTGTAACTCGTTAAAACGGACTATTGTTGCAATAATGCCTTTAACTAAGCTATCCTGCGTTAGCCCTTTAAGTTGACAAGAGTAGCAGCCCATGACAACCGAAATCACACTTCAACTCCTAAACAATCGACCTAAGGTCGAACTCAACGGCAGTGACATTCATATTCCCGAAACATCCCGTGAGTTGCTGATCTATTTAGCTGTTGAGAATAAGGCTGAATATGATCGGGATGAATTAACTTTACGCCTTTACGAGTCACTTGAATTCAGGAGTAGTTTTCGAAAAACCGCTCTGGGCTATCTCCCGAAAGAAATCAAAGGACTGTGCATCTGGCCTACTCGTCACACAATTAATTTCGATAGTTCCCATGTAAGAGTGGATGTGCATGATTTTCAGATGCTGGTGGAGTCTATTCCCGAAAATTATTCCTCAGCCGCCTTTAGACAAATGGCTCCGCAACTAGTTCAAGCCTGTGACCTTTATCAGGATGATTTTCTGAAAGGTTATGAACCTGCACTGTATCGACTTAATCCATGGTTACAGGAAAAGAGAAACTTTTTCCGAACACTTTTCCATCGATTGCTGGAAAAGCTCATTCAGTACCAAATCTCAACACAGGATTACAATTCTGCGCTGACTTATGCGCAACGCTGGCACGATAATGATCGGGATGCCAACCTACCCTTGCAATATCTGATCTGGTTAGCCGCAAACTTAGATGCTCACACCCTGATGTTGAAATCTGTTGAGCAACTGGAACACATCGACACCGCTCGATCGGGAATTATCGGTTACACCCCAACAGAGTGGCGACGTCTGTTTGAACGTAAGATGAAGCCCGATGTCTCCATACTGCAACTTAACACGTCAGAGCGAATTGAGGTGCAGGAACTACTGGCCTTAGCAAGTGATCGCCTGCCCGGACGCAATGAGTCGCTTGAGCGGGTGTTTGATACCCTGTTTGTATCACAGACGGCATCACTGCTGACCATTACCGGTGAGCGTGGCATGGGCAAGACCGCCTTCGCAGAGACAGTGGGGGAAGTCTGTAAGGAAGCAGAAATAGTCGACAACGTTATTGTTGTCGGCATGACTACTGAGAACGACTTTGAGCAAGTGCTCAACGCGATTGCTTTACAGTTCGATAAACCACACTTACTTAGTTCAAATTATCGAAACAAGTATGTGAGTATTGAAAAGTTGTTGGAAACCGAAAGCAATTTATTGATTCTGGATCAGCAGGAATTAGATGATGCTTTCACGGAGGATTTCAAGGCTCATATTAAAGTTCTCAGCGAACACGTTCCTGTGTTAATGTGCTGTCATACGGCCTGGGATAACGTGGAGAATATATCCCTTGAATCTTTGAATGCCATCACAGTAGGAGCCATGTTTAAGAGCCATATCGACGCGCTGGACAATACAAGAGATTCAGCAATCATACAGACTATAACGGGAGGGTCACCTCTTGCAGTCAAATGGCTCATCGGCGGTATGAAGGCAGCAAATCTCACTTTAGGGGAAGCGATAGCGCAAATTGCGAAATCTTCGGCCATGAACCCACTGGTAGACACCCCACTCCACCACAAAAATTTATTGCAATGGTGCTGGCGCATACTTGATTCTCCAGCACAAATGCTTCTGGCATCCTTCATGGATTTCGATTTGCTGGAAGGACCTGACCAAGCACAACTCCGTGAGCTGCATCCTGCTCTGTCAGAAGTTGTAGTTGGCGATGCACTGCGACAATTAGAAGCCATGAGTCTCATTGAGATCAAAGGCCATCATGGTGAGCAACCGTTCTATCGTTGGCACTCGCTGCTGCATGAGTTCCTCATAGCAATTGACGCCCTCACACAGGTCACCGATGACCCCCTCTTCAAATCCAGATTTCGCCAACGATTCTGTACCCTATATGGGAATTATCTTTCTGAAAATGCGCTGGATTACCAGAAGCTGGACCTCTGCCAGCGTAATCTGCTCCATGCCTTCGATCTGGGCTTTGAGCAGGGAAACCTGACTTTAGGCCATGTGAACGCACTGCTGAATTACCTCATCACACGAGGATTTTATCGCCCTGCCCACCAGATTGCGGAACAGACCTTACAAACCATGGCAGATTACAACTCTACCGATTACGTGGAATTGCTGCTGAACTCGGCCAAAGTTGACATCAAAAGAGGCGAATTCCAGGTGGCCGAACATCAGCTGAATGAAGCCTGGGAGAGAGCAACTAGTCTCGGCAGCCCACTACACCAGGCTGAGATTTACCAGCAATTAGGCATTACCGCCAAAAAATACGGACGGATGGATCAGTCTCGCGAATTTCTTGAGGCTGCACTGGAACAGGCGCGACAATCTGAACGTGCAGATCTGCTTTGCACCATACTGGCAAATTTGGGTTCGCTGGCGGTACAGCATGCACAGTATGACGAAGCCAAACGTTTGCTTCAGGAAAGCCTGGATGTTGCTATGACGGCAGGTAAATTACAGGTTGTGGAATACACTCAGACTGCACTCGGTTTGATTGCTGATGAAGCTCTGGACTTTTCTTCTGGGTTGGAATACTTCGCTGCCGCACAAGTGACAGCCCAGCAGATGGAGATCCCTGAACGGCAAGCGTATATCTATTTCAACACTGGCGCAACTTACTATTATCTGGAGCAGTATGACGATGCGCTGGAAAATCTGAAAAATGGGTTGGAAATCGCCCAACGGCTTGAGCACGAAGAACTGATTGCCAACATTTTGCGCAATCTCGGACGCTTAGAGGCAGTCAAAGGAAATATGCTGCAAGCCGAACGTTGCTATCGAGAAGCCTTAATTGCAGCGTCAGATCGTGATCTCACCTGGCTGGTAGCGGATGTTATGCTGGACATGGGCAAACTCGGCTTTCAAATCCATAATCAGGCTTACTGTCGCCAATGTTTTCAGACAGCTCTGACACAGGCTCTGGAACTGGAGAATTATGATCTCGTTGCAGAAGCCTTGTTTGGTATAGGCGTCAGCATAGCTACTGAAGCCTGGATTATCGGGCCAGACGATGTCGACACAACGGTACAGGTGATTATCGATGGGTGGGATGGGGAGAAGCTGTGGGAGCTGCGGGGTCTGCCAATCACGCTAAAACAATTCAAAAAAGCAGAGTTCTTATTCCAGCATGGTCTGGTCAATTTCCCGCAAATAAAGCGCTATCGAGTGGCCGAAGCACTCGCCCATCTTATAGGTAGTGTGTGAGTCATTTTCAGAGTAAATGCTGACAATGATTTTCTTCCAGATAAAACTTGCTGACTAGCAGCAAAATAAATGGAGTCCCGCTGTTTTACCCGGCGGGACTCCATTTAGAAATCGTGACTTGCGAGCGCATAGCTCACGCACAAGCCACAGAATAGCGTCGTACTATTAGCAGCAGTCGCCGCACGATGTCCCGGTGCTGCATACCATCTGATAAGTAGGCTGCGATGGCGCTGCGAGGCCAACATTCTGCACCATGGGCACACCGACCAACACGAGCGAATAGATTGTAAAAGCCAGCCAATTACGAATGCGTTTGATCATTACAAATCCTTTCAAGATTGCGTCTCAGTTAGGGTGAAAGAACAAACGGCTCACTTGACATAACGCGCAGTAGCAATTAGCATCAAAGCAAACCCCGGTATTCCAACGGGCTTGTGCTGTCCTCGCTGTATGAATGCGTCGCCAAACTACTTTCAACAGTGGGGGCAGACCTCTGTGTTTTTCTCGATAGTGTTTCCCTTCCTCCCAATTTCATTTGCTTTTCGCTGATGTTTTATTCCCCTCCAGCGATACCTCTACGATAAGATAGAGTGGCGTTTTCACCTATGGAATTTTCTGACAGGCTTACCTGTCAGAAAATGACATACTAATATTTACGCCGAATAACTTAACCATACAGAATATTGATTAATTGCCATTTTGTATTTATAGTGATAATATGTAATTGGTGCATGTATGTAGAGGGAAGATCACATGGAGATCGACTCAACTTCACAACAGCAGTTTCAGGAGTTAAAGGCGCAGATTCGGCAAAAACTTCCAACTGCTCCCGCCGAATTGGCGGGCAGTTTTAGTGCCTTTTGTCAATGGTTTGCAGGGGTAGACGATACATTGATGCAGAAGGTCGATAGAATCGCTATGAATGTTCGCCTTTGGCGCGATTCACAGGATGTTTTAAGACAGCTCTGGGAACAGATTTACTGATATTACATAAATTACGACGATGGCACGACAGTAGCACGACGCATCTTGTTCTACATTAAGGTCAGCGATGTTGACCTTCAAGGAGAATAAGATGACCTTCACCCTCTTCAATGACCGCTTCCCACAGCGACAATTGCCACCCGGTGCTGAAATTATAAAAGTTGATATCCAGTCAAAACCGTATCTCGGGCTTGAGGATGCCGTCTGTGCTTTGGTTGCCTGGGTGCGGGTGCAGAAAGCAGGCGGTAGTTTCATCGTCAACCTTGACGATACTGATCCCGATCCGCTCGCATCTCCTGACTTGGCCTCCGTCATTAACGCGCTATCCTGGCTCGGTTTGAGCCCGAATGAATGGCGTGACTCATGCGGATATGGCCCTTATGTCTGGTCAGAACGCTGGGATATTTATCGAGAAGTAGCACAGCATCTGATTGGAACGGGCCAAGCCTATCATTGTTTTTGTGCGTCAAAAAATCACAGCAGCACGCCACCTTTCTTTCAGGCTATAGTGACCCATCATCAACCCTGTGATCAGTTAAATGAGGGTGATGAAATTGCTCGCCTGATTGCCGGGGAAAAAAGCACGATTTGCCTGCGTGTGGATGGGAAACAAAATCAGGTCACCGGCAGCTTCCCTCTATTCACCCCTGATGGCGCGCCAATGCCCTACTTTGCCCATGTGGTTGATAACTACCTGATGCAGGTCACGACGCACGTACGCCGCCATAGTGCACTGGAGCTGGTAACCTATGAAACCGCGCTCTGCCAAGCGCTGGGATGGCCAATGCCGACTTACCTGCACCTGCCCCCTATCCAAGACCCACAATCATCTGCACTATTTGAAGAACCCTGCCTCAGTGCCCTCTTAACAGAAAACTATTCGTCTAAAGCGATGGTCAACTATCTGGCACATCTGATTTGTCCGGACGCGGAAAACACGGTCGTTGATCATGTTGCTGATAAATTCCAACATTTTGAGGTCGCACCACACTTACCTGAAACTCTGATTCTTGACTATCAATTACTCAATTCTATTCAGGAGCGATATACTTATGAATGATACGTAAACAGTTCTTATTCAACGGTTGCCATGCCTAATAACCCAAAAATCAATATCTACACGCTCATCGCCGCACTCAGAAAACGAACAGGCCGCACCTACGAGCAGGCACGCGATATGATGGCAACCGAACTCGATCTTATCGAATTTGATCGCTCTACATTCGATAACAAATTTCGACGCCAAGGACGCAGCACGAAATATCATCTCGACGAGGTGGTAGCAATTATTCACGCCTATTATCTTGACCTGCCAGAGGCAAAACGCTGTACGGCCTACGAAGCGCTTCAGATTTTCGACCTCACAGGAATGCGTATTGACGATCACCATCACCTGAAGGCAATTTTTGGCGATGCGCATTATGGGACAGCATGGAGCACATACTTACGAGAACATGACTTAACGGTTCTACCAGAGCCAGAAGTCACCAAGCAACCATTTGATCTCGATCATGCAGCTACAGGGCATGTCTTTATCAGCTATAGCAACCAGAATGCCAATAGTGCCCAGCAGTTACGTCGCTTAATCGAAGCTTCCGGTTATTCTGTCTGGCAAGACATCACAGCTATACCGGGTGGTCACGAATGGCTTCATGAGATTGAACAAGGCATTAATGGCAGTTGCGCACTGGTAGTGATTACGTCAGCGCATTTGGCAACAAGTTACTGGGTGTGGGAAGAAATCCTGCACGCCCAGCGTCGCCATAAACAGATCATCCCATTGGTCATTGATGGTGCGCCGCTACCTTTCGGGTTGCAGCAAATGCATAGTATTGATGCCTATACAGATTTTGATCGGGGCGTCAGGCAGCTATTTGAAACACTGGGACCTTGTTTGGACAACGGAGTTACTACAACGGATTTGTCACATCGTGAGCTTGAAATAGATTATCTTGATCGTGTACTTCTGGAATATGGTGCCTGGAAAACAGCCTACACCCCCATGGCCGGTACCGCTTTGCGGACAGCAATGTCTGGAAACAGAGTTGAAATAAAGACTGTCAATGTTCCCCTTCAGATGATGACAGATTTTGATCAGCATCTTGATGAAAAATTCAACACCCCGCAGGTGATTGATTATCAGGATGATATCCTGCGCGCAATGAATGATTTTCGACAATTCGTGCTGCTGGGCGAACCGGGTGGGGGTAAGACGACAACCTTATGGTATCTTGCGGCTAGCTTTGCTGAGATGTCTAAAGAAGATGAAACACAGCCGTTACCCATTCTGCTTAAACTGGGGGAAATCGAAGAGCACCAGTCGCTACGAGAAAAAATTGAAAGCCAGCTTGGCAACCTTGCGCCGTGGTTCGATGATCTGATGCAATCTGCGCGGGTAGCGCTGTTGATTGATGGCCTGAACGAAATCCCTGAGAAAGCCCGTTTGCCACGACTCAATGAACTTCGGTCATTAGTGAAGGCTTCAATAGCAAAAAATATCCTTCTGGTGGTTTCTTGCCGCACATTGGACTATACATCCGATTTTGAGCTTAACTTGGCTGGGCAGGTTGCTATTAAGCCACTCGACCCATTACGAGTCCGCCAGATTATCGATAACTACCTTGAAGAAAAACAGGATAAATTATTCTGGGCTCTGGCTGGTGGCAGTGCTCGATATTGGTGGGATCGATTCGTCAAAGATTTTGGCGAATACCCGGAAATATTCTGGTTGCAAAGCCAGCTTCCGGATAAACAGACCTGGGGATTCGGTAAAGAGAAGAACCAATACTTCTACTGGGAACAATGGTTGAAGGTACGTGAGCATCCCCAGCGGATGTTCCAGCTTGCGGCCAATCCATTCATGTTATTTATGCTCATGCGAGTATTTGCCCGGCAGCATCAGATCCCGGCCAATCGCAGTAAGTTGTTAGAAACCTTCATTGATTTTCTACTAACGCGCAGAGAAGGATTATCATCTGCTGTTGCCAGTGGTCTGGAAAATAAATTATCATCATTAGCCTATACCATACAGCAATCATATAATGCTGATCGCATATCCGTGGAAGAAGCCCACCACCAGCTAGGTGGTGCAGAGTCTTTCCGCTCCGCGCAAATGGCTAGTATTCTCGTATCCGATGGCAAATCAGTTCAATTCGCACATCAGCTTATACAGGAATATTTCGCCGCCAGGCAGCTTGATCATCAAGTCCGCACCGGCATTCCTGCATCACACTATTGGCCGCAGGAGTCGTGGTGGCAAAAAAACGAATGGGATGAATCAGCGATCCTTTTAGCCGGAATCTATGATACTGACACAACACCTATCATCACATGGTTGCAAGATGCTAGCCCAGAAGTTGCTGCCCGCTGCATTGTAGAGAGTGGTGGGTTAACGTCCGATACTTTAGTCAATTCATTAGCAGCAAACTGGGTGAAACGACTTACCGAAAGCCCCATCGCCGCGCGTGCTGCAATCGGACGGGCGCTCGGAATTGCAGATAATGATCCGCGAGCAGGTGTTGGGTTAACATCCGAAGGGTTGCCAGACATTGCTTGGGTCGCGATACCCGGCGGCGAATTCATTTATGGGGACAACGAAAAACAACATACAGATACTTTCGCAATCAGTCGCTATCCCATCACACATTCTCAATTCCAAGCGTTTCTGAGTGCTGCTGATGGTTTTCACAACCCCATCTGGTGGCAGGATTTGGCTCGCCAGGAGCAATCACCCGGCAACCATAGTTTCCCGTACGCCAATCACCCATGCGAACGGGTCAGTTGGTATGATGCTATCGCTTTCTGCCGGTGGTTCAGCCATCGTTCAGGTTATGTGGTGAACCTGCCTGCGGAATATCAGTGGGAAAAAGCGGCGCGGGGTTCTGATGGCTATCTATATCCCTATGGAAATACGTTTGATCCTGCACGCGGCAATGTTGACCTGACCGGACTAGGAAGAACCAGCGCTGTAGGGATTTTTCTGGAAGGGGCATCCCCTTATGGGGTGCTGGATATGAGCGGTAATGTTTTTGAGTGGTGTTTAAACCTGGCAGAATCGCCGGATAAGATCGATATGAATAGCACAGGCCGCCGGAGTTTACGTGGCGGTTCGTGGGCACACTCCCAGGATTATGCACGTGCAAATTATCGCTATTCGAATCGATCAGAGTTACGCCGCAATCGAGTGGGTTTTCGCATTGTACGCGACCGTTAAGCCCGGGGCAATCGTTTATATACAAACAAAGTAGCTACAGATAAGCACTTCACTCTAGTCTGATCCCTAACCTGAAAACCGCGATTTAAACGCAAATCGACGCGATCAATAGTGACACACAATACGCTGCAAGATTAAGCTTATGCGCGAAAATCCCATGCTATAATACAGACCTCTAATACAATACAACCACCATGAAGAAAACAACATGCGGTATCAAAAGTTAGAACTCATCGGACAGGGTGGTATGGGCGTGGTCTATCGGGCTCAAGACCGCCTGACAGGCGAGCAAATCGCCCTAAAGCATGTTCATGTTTCGGAGAATGCCGAGCTGGATTTTCGCATGGCGCTGGCGCAAGAGTTCCGCACACTCGCTTCGCTCCGCCATCCGTACATCGTCAGCGTATTGGATTACGGCTTCGACGACACAGGACAGCCTTTCTTCACGATGGAATATCTGCAAAATGCGCAGACTATTCAGGATTATGGCATCAATCTGTCCTTTGACAAGCAGGTACACTTGCTTTATCAACTGGTACAGGCACTCCACTACCTGCACAGACGCGGCATTATCCATCGTGATATCAAGCCAGACAATGTATTGATCGTCGATGGTGGGGTCAAGCTCCTCGATTTTGGCCTTGCTGTAGCCCGCGAACAGCTTAAAGACAATGAAGAAAACACCGCCGGTACACTGGCCTATATGTCGCCGGAACTGCTACAGGCCTACCCTGCCAGTGAGCAATCTGACATGTATGCCGTTGCCGTCATCGCATACGAGTTATTGAACGGCAAACACCCACTCATGGGTGAGACAGTGACCGAAACCATCAGAAATGTGCTGACCGTGATGCCAGACACTGAATCGCTGGCGATTCCAGAGTGGATCAAGGAGCTTCTTCGCCGCTCACTCGAAAAGGACCCACAGCAGCGCTATAGCAACACGCAGGAAATTCTTGACTTGTTCGCACAGCATAATGTTACCGAGCCGAATGTCTCTCTGCGCGAAAGCTATCTGAAGGCAGCGGCCTTTGTCGGACGGGAGCAGGAACTCGGCCAATTGAAGCTTAGTCTGCACGCGCTGATTCACGAGAGAAAAGGTTCTGCCTGGCTGATTGGTGGTGAAAGTGGTGTTGGCAAGACGCGCCTGATGGATGAACTGCGCATCTATGCGCTGGTGGAAGGCGCACTGGTATTGCGCGGCCAAAGCGTAACAGAAAGCACCGCATCTTACGGAGCATGGCACGATGTCCTGCGCTACCTCGTGCTCGACGCGAAGCTCTCCACCCACGAGATCGGCGTGTTAAAGCAAGTGGTCCCGAATTTTGTTTCAGAAAAGATCTTCGAGCCGTTGAGCGATTCGCAAAATGCCCAGATGTATCTGCTCAACACAATCGAATCTTTACTCAATCAGCATAAACGACCGATCGTGATTTTGCTGGAAGATTTGCAATGGGCACAGGAAGACTTAGCTATTCTCAAACGGTTGAGCGCCAGCATCGAGCGCTTGCCTGTGCTGTTGGTCGCTAATTATCGCGACGACGAGCGCCCCAATCTGCCCAATGAACTGCCACAAATGCAGCAGCTGAAGCTCAAACGCTTCAGCCCTGAAGAAATCGCCCAACTCAGCCAGTCCATTATCGGTACACAACATTATGGCGTGGTGGATTTACTGGAACGCGAAACTGAGGGCAATCCATTTTTTATCGTGGAGGTAGTGCGCGCACTGGCAGAAGATGCCGGAAGCCTTGAGCAGATCGGCCTTAAAACTTTGCCGCCGATGGTCTTCGCACATGGCATCAAAACACTGGTGAACCGGCGTTTGACGCGTGTGCCCAAGGCCAATTACCCCCTGCTCCAGCTGGCGGCAATCGCTGGCCGTGAGATTGATCCTGCCTTGTTAGCAAAGCTCGCCCCACAGGTCAACATCAACCGCTGGCTGACAACCTGCGCCAGCGCTGCTGTGCTGGAAGTACGTGATAACCGCTGGTCATTCGCTCATGACAAATTGCGCGAAGGAGTAATCGATACGCTAAGCGATAAATCCGAGCTCCATCGTCAGGTCGCCCAAGCCATCGAGGCGCTCTATGGTGAAAGCCGTGCTGCCAGCCTCGCGTATCATTACGCGCAGGCGGGAGACACACAGCAAGAGGCTCACTATCAGCTCCTTCCGGACGTGATAGCCTGAGGAATGGCATTTATCCCAAGGCACAGCAGTATCTCCAGCGCGCACTGGACTTAAATGAACAAGCGGCAAAGAGTCCGCTGGGTGAAGCGTATTACGGATTAGGCGACTATGCGCAGGCTAAGAAGCTGCTCACTGAAAGCCTGAGTGAAGGTGATAACACTGCTCGTGCACTGAACGTGCTCGGCAATATCGCTTTGGCCTTCGGCGATAACGATACCGCGCTCGAAACCTTGAGTCAGGCACGTAACACTGCCGAGAAACATGGAGACACGCTGGAAGCCGGGCGTGCGACACGCAGTATGGGCGTGGTCAGCGAAACGATGACACGTCAGGACGACGCGCAAACTTATTATGAACAGTCACTGGAATTGCTCAGCCAGGTAAACGACCATATGGGTATGGCGGGGGCCTATGCCAACCTTGCCAGTGTGGCGCGTCGTCGTGGGGAATATGTACAAGCGCGGATGCTCTACGAACACAGCCTGCACAAGTTCGAGACGCTCAACTTCGCCTGGGGTACAGCCTTTACACTGACCAGCCTCGGCACATTGTTGAACGAGGTGGGCGAATATAGTGAAGCCAAAGCTGTACACACACGCGCAATCGGCCTGTGCCGGGATGTCGGACATCAATGGGGGCTGGCTTTCTGCTTGAGCAACCTCGCCCAGGTATGCATCCCCATAGGTGATTACGCCGAAGCACGGGTTTACTTGCGCGAAGGGTTATCCATCGCTGAAGGCCTGAAAACACTGCCCCTTCTACTGGATATGCTCACTGTATATGCGGATTCCATTGTTGATGACCCGGCGCTGGTAGACGAGCTTTATGCCTTGGTTCTGGCGCATCCGCTCACAGAGCCGGAGACGTTGGTCAAGCTCCGCTCCAAGCTCAATCATGAGCCAACTCCCGGCACGCGCACACTTGAAGAAGTCATTTCTACGCTGATGAACTCAGAGCTATGATCACCTCAAATAATTTTTTAAGCCATTAAAACGCTTATGGTTACAGGCACATGCTGAACTACCCCCTCAAACTTCAGCCCACGCAAAATTGCGCGTACTGCATAAAAATCACCTTTCAAAGCTATCCATCAAACAATCACTTAATATCTATACGTTTTCAATTCTTCTTAATGTAGATGGCGTTAAAATTAGGTTAGGATTAACAATATTCCACATGTGCAGACGAGAAATCATCGAGACAATGTTAAATCAATCCAAATCCTTGACGCTGAACGTTGAAAGCCGGGTGGAAGCCCTACTTGAGATATTAATTCAAACCTATAGTCATGTGGGCAGCGGGGCTTATGAAACCGCATGGTTAGCACGCCTGCATCCTTACTATCCAGAATATGGTTTTGACTCGGCATTAAACTGGTTACGCGCTAATCAGCATGGAGACGGTAGCTGGGGAAGCCCGATTTTCCACTACCATGATCGTATTATCTCGACATTATCCGCCATGATTGCCCTGCGTGAAGTGGGTAAAGAAACGGGTGATGAGGAGCGCATAAAACTCGCCGAACGGTTTTTATGGCGCAACAGTACCAAACTGCATCACGATGCGATGGATACCATTGGTTTTCAGGTATTGATCGTTGCACTTTTGCAGGATGTCAAACGGCTTGGGTTGGTTACCCCTCAAAACCTGTTCTCTGATGCAGAGAAAATTGAGAAGAAACTCAACTCGCTCAGCTTTAATCCCGAAACATGGCGCTTCAGCACGCTGCATTACTCACTGGAAGCTATTCTCTATAACATCCAGGGGAGTAACACCTATGATTTTGCTGATCACTTTGGCTGTGTCGGGGCTTCCCCATCGGCTACCGTAGCGACTCTGATGCAACCTAACACTGGCGCCGAGCGCTCACTGAATTATCTGGCGAATCTGGTTGCCCATCAGGGTGATGGTGGCATCCCCACGGTAGATGAAATCGACATTTTCGAAGCGGCCTGGTCACTTAATATTTTGCGCGCCGGTGGTGTAATTACCCCTGATGACCCGGCTGTCCGGCCCACCCTGGATTACTTATGGGATGTTTGGCTGGAAAAAGAAGAAAAAGGGGTCGGCTTTTCACGTTACTTCAACGTGCCGGATCTGGATGACACTGCGGTGGCTTTCACGGTGCTGCGATGGGGTGGATACCCGGCCAAGGCGGATATTTTCGAAGCTTTCGAGCAGGAAGAATATTTTGTGTGTTTCCCGCACGAAATTGGCCCTTCAACCAGCGTGAATCTGCGCATGCTGGTGGCTTTACAATTTGCCCAGGAACATCCCTCTTACCCACGGTGGCATGATAAAATCGTCAGGATTTTGCGCCGCTGGGACATGAATGGTTACTTCTGGTTCGACAAGTGGCACGCCTCACCCTATTACCTGACTGCCCCTTCAATCGGTATGCTCCACGGCATCATTGACGATATTCTACCCTCACGCATCCAGTGGATTATCCAGACACAAAACGCGGATGGCGGTTGGGGATATTATCATAAATCCACAATTGAAGAGACGGCCTACTGCATCGACGCGCTGCTTTACTGGCACGAACATATCGAACCACTGGATGCCGGTGTGCTGGAAACCGGTATTCAGTATTTGCTCGAACAACTCGAAAACCCCGTGTATGAACCGATGTGGATTGGTAAGGGTTTGTACACCCCATACAAAGTAGTTCAGGCATCAACGCTGACTGCCCTTAACCGTATCCAACGCTATCTGGAAGCTTAGAGGTTACGCAATGAAAATAAACGTCCGTTGGGAAAATGACCAACAATCCTTATTGTATTACGCTTTTGAGGTCGGCTGGGACTGGAAAGACATGTATGATGCCTTTGCACAAGCCCGCGAAATGATGGAGACTGTTGACCATCAGGTCAATATCATCATGGATCTGAGCCACGTCAGCCTGATTCCTAAAGGCGCACTGGCAAAAATCCGCTGGGCCTTTGAGAGTCCCAAGCAAAAGAATGTCGGGCTGACAGTGGTCGTCACCCCCAGTTCTTTCATCAAGTCCATGATTGATTTGGGTACTAAAATATGGGGCAAG
Source organism: Aggregatilineales bacterium (assembly GCA_038258185.1). Lineage (GTDB taxonomy): Bacteria > Chloroflexota > Anaerolineae > Aggregatilineales > Phototrophicaceae > JAIOHN01. The sequence goes on from JBBSQD010000005.1 coordinate 54,879, forward strand.
GCCGCCAAGCAATGGAGCGTGGCCTTTGTGACCACAATCGCAGAGGCGCACATTCTGATTGAAGAATATGATGGAGCGATGAATGGCTGAGCAATCGTTTGCAGATCGTATCCACGAGCGCTATCCCGAAGGTCTGACAGGAATTTTCGCGATTGGCGGTACCCGCACCACCTATATTCTGGAACAAAACCGCGACAATGACGACCCCGGCCATATCGCGGATTTCGCGCATCACGGTGAATATCTGTTGCAGCGCTATTTCGAATTTGCCGAAATGTTTTACAATCTCGGCGGACAGAACATGATTATCACCGCATTTTCGTTTCGCGGATTTTATAATCGTGGTACAGAATATGCGCAGTTTGTCACTCAGGAAATGCTGCGTTTTACCAACGATTTTGCCTTAGCAGAGTACCAGCGTTTAGATGTTGATCCCTATTTCACGGGGATTGATACGCTGCTGTTATTCCCGGAAGATTCGCCTGTACACCAACTCGGCCAGAGCTTGCTCGATTTTCAGGCCAATTGGTCTTATCAATCTGGCAGACGCAAACTGATCTGGGAAATCGCCTCGATTCCGCTGTATACCTTCTGGCAAACCGGCCAGATGGCTGACGAAAGTTTCCATCAGGAACTGGCGGATTTCATGCAGGATCAGGGTGATGATCTCGAAGCGGTTTATCGGGCGCTGTATAGTAAATTCGCTCAGGCCGCCTATGGAACTGATGTGCCCATGCCGCACTTTTATCTGGGCACGAACAAAAGTGGCGATCTGAAATGGCGTTCACCGCTACCATTGGCGCTCAGTGGCGGAGATTATCTGCGTTCATTTTATACCCCCTACCCCACACTGTTCATCACACCGCCAGTGATGCAGGCTATTCTGGAAGACCTGGCCTTTAAGGATCGCTTTTTCTCCGACAAAACCGACTATAAAGGCAAGTTCACCCGCGAACTGGCGCAGGCGGAATATGACCGAGTCATGAACCTCCGCGAAGACCCGAATGAGGTGGTGGGGCTATCACGCCGCGTCATTATCGAGGAAGCATGATGACCGCTGCCATCGAAGTGCAGAATCTGCGTTATGCCTACAAAATCCGAGGCAAGCCCGCTGTACTCGCCAATGATGACCTGAATTTTACGGTCAAACAGGGTGAGATTTTTGGCCTCCTCGGTCACAATGGCGCAGGAAAAACCACGCTGGTTATGCAGTTGATGGGGCTGCTCACACCGCAATCTGGCCGGGTACTGGTCGAAGGTCTGGATGCCGCTCAGGACAGCGCCGCCATCAAATCACAGGTAGGCTACTTGCCGCAGACACAGCTTCCCTTACGTTATTTACAGGTACGACAGGCGCTGCACTTTACCGGACGCTTGCGCGGTTTGCCAGAAGTCGAAACCCGCCAGCAAGTGGAATGGTTAATTGAAGCACTTGATCTGGGCAGCTTCGCGACCAGTTATGTCAATAAACTGAGTGGCGGCATGCTGCGCATCACCAATTTTGCGATGGCCTTAATGGGCTTACCGCGCGTGCTGATCCTCGATGAGCCGACCAACAACCTTGACCCGGAACGCCGCCAGCAAATGTGGGACATGATTCAGTATCTGAATACCACCATCGGCCTGACGTGTGTGCTGGTTACCCACAACATTGCTGAAGCCGAACAGGTGATTCATCGGGTACTGGTTTTGCAGTCCGGCAAAATTGTGGCGCAGGGTACACCGGGTGAAATTAAACAGCATGTGAGTGAAGTGGTGCAGTTGGATATCTGGCTGAAAACTTTGGCCGCACTTCCACCCAACCTGCTGGCGCATGGTCTGGGTACGGTTGAAAAAGTGCGCGATGGTCATTACGCCATCCGCTTACCCAAAGCCCACGCCCAGATGGGTATTAACCTCATTCTGGAACAAATTGGCTTTGATGAACTCGATGATTTTCGCGTCGGTTCACCCTCGCTTGAAGACGTTTACCTTAACTTGAATCAAAGTGTAGAAGCTATCAATGAATCTCAACTCCCTGTCACTGCCTGAAACTTCTACCCAGCGGGTCACGGGCCTGCATAAATTCTTCGTGGATTGCAAATTTCTGCTGTTAGAGCAGCTTCTGGAAATGGCACATACGTGGTACTGGCACGTCAGCTTTGCGCTGATTCTGCCGATCGCGTTTGTATTCGGTTTTGGGCGCATCGGTGGGGGCAATACTGCTTCGCCCGAAAGTCTGCTGTATGTCATCAGCGGAGCAGCGGTATTTGCGGTAGCGAATGATGGACTGTATGTTCTGGCCTCACGGATTGGTCTGATGCGCCGCGACGGTCAGTTACTTTATTACTCGTCGTTGCCGATTAATCGTGGCGCCTTGTTTATTGCGCTGATCGGCGCACGTCTGCTTATCACATTACCCGGAATGTTAATTCCGCTGGTATTTGGTGCGTGGTTATATGATCTGCCCCTGATTTTCAGCCCCTGGTTGCTGATCTTATTCCCGGTATCGGCACTAGCACTCTCGGTCATGGGGATGCTGCTCGGCTCAGTGATCGAAAGCCTCGATATTCTCTACATGCTGACCAATCTGCTGCTGTTTATTCTGGTCATGGGAGCACCTATTTTTATCCCCGTGCATATGCTGCCACTCCCCTTGCAGATTATCGGCTATTTTTTACCGCCAACTTATGTCGCTAATGCCCTGCGCGACAGCCTGACCGGCAACATCGGCCCAAGTTTCTATATTAACCTAAGCGTGTTAGTAGGAATGGCGGTCTTTGGATTTGTGGCAGTCAATCGTTGGTTACGCTGGCAGATCGACTAAGGCGTTAGTCGATTTCAATATCCGCCAGTGTAGTTGCCCATCGATAGGAATTGCTGGCGTGCAGGCTATCGAAACGCCCCAGCCGATCCACAATCCAGCAGCCAATCCCGCAGTTATCGGCAAAACGCCCATCCGCCCAGGGATCATCGCCAACCATGACAATCTCATCTGTGAGATTGTGCTGTGTCTGTAGCACATCAAATAGGTCCCGGTGTGGCTTGGCTTTCGCGCTGTGCGCTTTAGGGGTCAGCACGGCGGTAAAGCTCTCAGCAATCCCCAGCATTTGCAGCATCTGCAGGGCATAATTATTATTGGAAATGAGATAAATCTGTTGACTGTGCGCCTGTAATTTTTGCAGAAAAGCCAGTGTATCAGGGAAAAGCGCAGGTTGATACTCGTTATAAATACGATGAATCAATTGGGACTTGAGGCTGTCATCCCAGTTCAATGAGCTAAAGACGTAATTCAGCAGCATTTCCTCATCTTCGTCTTCATTGGCTCGCCGCTGGGCTGTCAGCATAACCTCTTCATAGAGTGCCTCATCAAATGGCAGATTGTGACTTTTTATGAGGTTGGGCAGCACTTCCTGAAATGCCCAGGTATTCGGCCCCAGCGCCAGCGTATCATCAAAATCGAGAATCCAATGCATGTGTCAGACCTGTTATGATAGTCAATAGATATACCTCTATTCTAAGTTCAGGCCGGGGTTTTGCTGCACAAAGAAAGCCCTGCCAACGTAAATAATCTAACTTGTAGCAATGGTTGGGTCGGCTAAGTGCAATTTCAGGAACTGGGCGATTTCACTGAGCGATTGAATCGCCTGTGGTAAGCTCAGATATATTTGCCATACGTGCCACATGCGCGGATAAATGTCCAACTGCACATCAACCCTTGCTGCTTTAGCCAACGCTTCAATCTGAACCGCATCATCGCGTAAAATCTCGTCACCCCCAGCATGAATGAGCATGGGTGGCAGACCATGCCAGTCGCCAAACACAGGTGAGATCAAAGGATTTTGCGCATCATTACCTGCCACAAAGGATTGCAGGAAGAATTTGGATGCTCTGGGATGCAATACCAGATCATAGTCATCCTGCAAGCCAGCCTCTCTACCCGTCAAGTCTGCCACAGGTGAGAGACACGCTGCCGCGCTGGGTAGCGGATCGCCGCTGCTGCGCAGTTGCATCAGCGTTGTTATGGTCAGGTTACCCCCGGCTGAATCGCCTGCGATCACAATATTTTCGGCAGAAAAGCCCTGTTTCAGCAACCAGCGATAAGCCGCTACACAATCATCCAGCGCAGCCGGGAAAGGGTGTTGCGGGGCAAGGCGATAATCCACCATGAGCACACGGATACCCATCTTTTCTGACATATAGCCCACCATCTCAAGGTGTACAGAGGTCACACCGTATACAAATCCACCCCCGTGCAGATACAGCAGCACTTTATTCTGTGGGCTGTTTTGGGGTATAAGCCAGTAAGCGGGAACACTGTCCGTAGACACGCTTTCAAGGGCCATATTCGCCGGCAGTTTTGCACGTGAAGCACTTTTTCGAATCACCCACTGGGCAAAAGAAATCGGCATATAGGCAGTCAGAAAGCGGGTAAACACCAGGCTGCTACGAATTTTGCGTTCGACATCAGATATTGTCATAGACTAACCTCTGCTTAGGCTTCAAGCATTCCCTTCATTTGGCGCTGTATAAAGCGACCACAATGACTTTATTTGCTACCCTCATCAGATTACCCTTTCCTGATTAACACTCTCACAGCAACAGCCAACAAACTCGTGCCAATCACCGCTTGCTGGCAACGCAAAATTTAGCGCTTGTCTAAAATCATCGGTAAGCCATTATTGATTTCAAGCAAGCCGTTCAGTGCAAATTCAGCTTCATAATCTGGCAGGAACTTCGGATCAAATCGTTGCGCCAGAATCGCCAGCATAATGTGCGTCTCCAGGAGAGAGAAATGATTGCCCAGGCACACACGTTGACCCGCTGCAAACGGATGATAAGCCTGTGCGTGACGTACTTTCTCGGCATCAGGTGCATGACGGTTGGGCTCGAAACGCAGCGGATCATCCCAGAAATCAGGATGCCGATGGGTGAAATAAGGCAACAGCAGAATGACTGATCCTTTTTCAATATGATAGCCATCTATGACATCATCATCAATCACATCTTTGGCGTACATCGGCGCCGGTGGATAGAGACGTAAGGCTTCCTTAATGACACGGAGCGTATACGGTAAGCGTTTCAGGGTATCCAGAGTCGGAATCTCATCCCCTAATTCACGGTCAAGCTCTTCATGGAGTTGGGCTTTTACGTTCGGGTTTTTTGCCAGCGCATACCATACATGGCTCATTGATCGCGCGGAGGTTTCATAGCCCGCGAAGAAATTTGTCAGTGCCTCGTCCCGTAATAATTCGCGCGACATACGCTTACCGGTCTCCGGGTCTTCGGCAGTGATGAGCTTGGACAACAGATCATTAGGGTATTCGGCTTCATTCAGTGCTAAACGCGTATCCAGCACTGTATTGATATAATCGTGAACTCTGTCGTGAGCTTTCCTGTATTTGACATTCTTCTCTGTCGGTACCCAATCCGGCAATTTGAACGGGTTGGCTGGCCCACCACCTGCAAAGCCGATCATTGTTTCAACACACTCTTTGATTTCAAGAATATCCTGATCGGATTCAGTGCTGAAAATGGCTTTAAGGACAATCGAAGCCGTGACAAGCGCCATCTCATCAAACATCTCAATCTGGGAGTGACTGGCAGCGAGTTTCTCCCAGCGGCCTGTCATGGTGAGGGTGTCATGCAGAAAAATATCAGCAAATTCCTGCACACCACGGGGGGTGTAGAACGGGGCCATCAGGCGACGTTGACGCTTCCATAAATCCCCCGTGCTGGTGACGAGTCCGTCGCCAATAATATACTTGCGTACAGAATCATAGCTTTCGAGCTTTTCATAATTCGGGGCATTGGTCAGCGTGATATGGCGCACATGGTCGGGGTGAATAACGATTACGAGTTTTTTGGGACCAACCTGGACTTCAAAAATATCCCCGTATTCCTGCCAACCCCCACTTATAAAATTAAGCATACCTTCCTGGCTCAGATCGAGTATATTTTTGATACCAAAAAAGCTCTTCGGCCCCGGCAGGGCTTTGACTGGCGTATTCGTAACCACGTGATTTGCCTCCTGAAATGATGGTTTGCACAGGCCGGCACACTGCCTGCTATTTACAGTGATAGATTCTGAAATGATCATTTCAGAATTTGAATAACTATATCATACATTCGGGGCGGGACAAGCGTTCATTAAGGATTTAAAGGATCAGGAGACTGAGGATAATCTGCTTAATGGGTTCCGTATAAGGGTAATTGGGCTTCGCCCCTTTTATTGTGACGACACCGTGTAAGGTACTGAGGATAAGGTGTGCCAGGTGAAGCGGTTCATAGCGCCGGGTGATCGACTCGGTGGTTTGGGCGTCTGCAAACACCGCTGCAAGGATTTCCGCAATATGGAAATAATGTGTAAAGATGAGTTCGGTCACAGCAGCATCGCGTGTGCCAAATTCAACCATGGCATTGAAAGCTAAAGACCCGTAGTTCTCATCTGTGTTTTGCGCAATCAGATCAACGGAGTCAAACAAATGGTCGACAAGTTGCGTGGCGGAGGAAGTTCCCTGAGCCAATTCAGAAAGTTGCTTTCTCTCTAACGCACAAAAACGGGCCAATGCCTCCAGAAAAATGCCGCGTTTATCGCCAAAAGTGTCATACATGCTGCTGGTACTGATACCCATGGCCTTCTTCAGATCATGGATTGAGGTGGCTTCATAACCCTTTTGCCAAAAAGTCAGCATGGCCTGTTCTAATACTTTATCTTTATCAAATTCGCGTTTTCTACCCACAAATTTTCCCCTTTTCACTCAAGTCAGTAATCTCATAATTTTGGGTGAGATATCTATCTTTACTAGGGGCAACTTCACAGGATCTAATCGGGTTGGAAATATGTGCTCAAAGAGTATAGAAAACAAAAAGGCGCCGAATCGTATGATTCGGCGCCTTTGCTTTAGTACCTGCTACTTTTGGCTGAAGTTACTTAACTGCCAAACGCTCGATCAGCGCCTGTAAGTCCGCAGCGGCTTGTTCAACCGTGCTCTGTCCATACGCTACCTGCTGACCGATCAGTTCAAGCTCATTCACAAACTCCTGATCGTTCGGGAGGTTAGGACCCTGCGGTACGGTACGGTCAGCAACTGCTTCGTAGATGCCATAAACTGCGGCATCAATGTCGGTGGCCTGGTCAGAGATTGACTGGCGCACGACTGGCGAGGAAGGGACACCGCGGTTGGTTTCGAGGATCGCACCGGCTTCCGGGCTGGTCACGAAGAAGTTCACGAACAGCGCCGCCGCTTCTTTGTTCTGGCTATCCTTGTTAATGCCCAGGTACTGGCTCATCTGGATAGCGTATGCCGGTTCGCCGCCTGCAGGCAGGGTTGTCATGCCAAGCACATCAGTCATAGCGGCCTGATAGGCTGCCACCTGATTACTCCAGACCAGACCGATAGCCACGTCACCCGCCACCAGCGCTGAGCTATCCGGGCCGTCTTCGGTGTAGGTATAGGTGGTATCTGCGTCAGGGATTAGCCCTTCATCACGCATATCCGACCACATCTGAAGCCATGCCTCAGCGGACTCAAGTGTTGCGTAGGAAGTACCGCCATCGTCTAATGTCCACAGCGGCGTACCCTGCTGCGTGTAGAAATAGCTGAGATAGTTGGCTGTGTTGGTGCTGTTGTCGAGGAATGGCGTGACCCCTTCAGGCAGATTTGGCTGAAGCTCCCGGCCATAGTCGATAAATTCTTCCCATGTCAGGTTGTTCTCTGGCAGTGCGACGCCTGCCGCCTCAATCATCGTCTTGTTATAGGCGAGGACGAGCGTGTTCGTCCCGAGACTTACGGCATAGATGTTACCGTCAGCGTCGGTCGCCGGGATAAGCGCAGCCTGGTCAAACCTCTCGGGAGTATCAATCAAAAGCTGTTCGCCGAGATAGTCATTGATCGGCTCAAGATACTGCGTGTAATCGGGCCAGTTGCCACCAAACTGGATAATGTCAGGCGCGTTGCTGGCCGCGAGCTGGGTGTCCAGAATCTGAAAGTGGTCGCCTGCCCCACCATTAGGCTCACCCACCACTGTGATGTCGGGATAAGCAGCTTCAAACAGCTCGATAACTTTGAGGGTTCTTTCGGCACGGTCATCATTACCCCACCAACCCATACGCAGTTCGACGGGCTCACCTGTATAAGCGGGGAGTTCATCGGTTTCGGTCTGTGCCACCATCGGCACAGTGAAGGCCGCAAGCATGACTGCAAGCAGTGCCATAAGGGTGAATGTACGAATTCTTCTCATTTTTAAATACTCCTGTTTCTGCAATAGTTTATAGCTTTAGGGACAAAGTAATAGTTTGTTGTTTCATATGTCACCTATTGTCATGTCATATTCATGACCTCCTTTTATCGTACTAACCTTTTATACCTGTGGTGCTGATACCCTGTACGAAATATCTCTGCAGAGAGAAGAACAGGATAAAGGCGGGAACTATAGAGAGTGTCGCCATCGCCAGCGCGCCGCCCCAGTTGGAGACTGCACCAGCATCACCGACAAAGGTGCGCAAGGCCCTTGATACTGTAAAAGATGCTGGCGTTGTGAGATACAGCAGGTGATTGAAAAAGTCATCCCACGTCCACAGGAAAGTGAACAGCGCCGTCGTCACCAGAGCGGGGATAGCGAGCGGTATAATGATCCGCCAGAACACCCCAATTTTCCCGCAGCCGTCGATAATTGCCGCTTCCTCAACCTCTTTTGGCAGGCTGCGCATGAACTGCACCAGCAGAAACACGAAGAACGCGTCCGTCGCCAGGAATTTCGGCACGAGTATGGGGAGATAAGAACCCACCCACCCGAAGGTATTGAACAGGATATAACGCGGCACGAGCGTGACATGGCCGGGGAGCATAAGCGTGACCATCATTATGGCGAACCAGAACCCCCTACCCGCGAAATTAAGCCGCGAAAACGCGTAGGCCGCCATTGAGCAGGAAATGAGGTTACCAATCACAGCCACGGCGCACATCATCAATGAGTTTGCGAAGAAAGTTCCGAAGCTCGTCCCTGCGTAACCCTTCCATCCGGTGAGGTAGTTTTCAACGGTCACGGCACTCGGTATGATCCCCGGGTCGCTGAAGATCAGATTATTGGGCTTAAATGAGCTGACAATCATCCAGACAACCGGGTAAATCATAAATAACCCCAGCGCGATGATGAACAGGTGTGTTAACGTAAGGCGCGCAAATGTTCCGGTTCTCATGTTATTCCCCGACCCCATAGGACACCCACCAGTTTGACGATCTGAAAACAATCAATGTAAACGCTCCGATAATGAGCAGCAGCACCCACGCCATCGCTGAGGCATACCCCATCTCGTGATATGTCCACCCCTGAATATACATATGGAGGGTATAGAACAGTGTCGAGTTAAGCACACCACCCTTGCCACCGCCGATGATATAAGCCTGGGTGAACGCCTGAAACGCGGATATGATCTGTATGACTAAAGTGAACAAAATAACCGGCGAGAGCAACGGAATGGTGATCGAGAAGAACTGGCGCACATTGTTCGCGCCGTCCACACTCGCTGCGTCATAATATTCCTGTGGGATTTGCTTCAGACCTGCGAGGAAGATAATCATCGACGAACCGAACTGCCACACCGTCAGCAGAATCAGCACACCCAGCGCGTAGTTGGGGTTGGTTATCCAGCCGGGGAGATCGGTAAAGCCAATCGCTGACAGTACATCATTTATCAGTCCGTTTTTCTCGAACAACTTCCGCCACAATACTGCAATTGCGATTGAGCCGCCGAGGAGCGTGGGAATATAGTACACGGCACGGTAGAACGGAACGCCGCGCAGCTTCTGATTCATCAGCATGGCCACAGCCAGCGCGAAGATCAGCTTCAATGGCACGGACACAAACACATAGGTCAGCGTCACAGTCAGCGACTTCATATAGTACGGGTCCACGCGCATAAGCTCACCTGAGGACGCAGTGAACTCCGACAGGCCAAACACCGACCCGAACATCTTCATATAATTGCCTAACCCGAT
>JBBSQD010000006.1:0-64675 GCA_038258185.1 Aggregatilineales bacterium
ACATCATTAATCAGATTGAGCAGATGCTTGGCGCTGTCGACCACTTCAAACAGGGTTTCTTCCTGCTCCTCGTTTACCGGCCCCAGGTCACCTTTGGCCACAAACTTGGTGAAGTTGATGATAGCATTCAACGGTGTGCGCAGTTCGTGGGACATACTGGCGAGGAAGGCTGACTTCACCTGGTCGGAGCGTTCCGCCTTCAGACGTGCCTGCTCAGTTTCAATGACCTGATTTTTCAACGCTAGCTGAGAGATCTGCAGATCATCAATAAACTGGTCGCGGATCCGACTGACCAACGCGGGAACACCGGTTGTCAGGGCCACAAAGGTCAGGGTAGCCAGCGGGACTTCAATGCCAGACGTGGTAGCCAGAAACACAATGGAGAGCATAGTTAAAATGCCTACAAGGATGGTTTCTTTCCACCCCAGAAGCAGACTGGCAAACAATACGCCTAAGGACAGGAAAAAGTAACTGGTCTCCGAAATTCCTGTGAGGCTGTTAACATTTGCCAGAAGGATGGCGATATAAGGCGTGGCGATAATGAAATACGCCGCCCAGACATAATAGCGGCTACGGCTGAGAAAGTAGGAAACCGCAATGACTACAAGGCCAGCAATGCCGCCTATATTAACGGTAGCACCAGCCTCCCCCGATAACATCGTCGCAATAGGGGCCTGAAAAACGGTGATAATTGCCAATGGCAGTAAGACAAGCAGGAAAGTAGACAGATTGATTGCTTTGCGCCGGTCATCGCCCTCTAATAGGGGTGACGGGGCAACCAGACTGTCCCACAGGTCACGCCAGGTACGGCCAGAATCCGAATTGGTTTGTAGAGGTAAAATCCCCTGTTTTTCCATACGTCATGTTCTCTTCATAATGAGTGGTCGAAAATGAACAGGGCCAATTTTTTACCCCATCCCAATAAGTATTGTAAATCAATTTTCTATGGCAAACGTTAAGATTATTACCTGTATGAACTTATATGGAGTAATAGATATGACCAATGTACTAGATTGATATTGTTTAAGGTCAGATTTTTACAGAATTATTTGCGTTATTGTAATATTGCAAATGTTGTTTTTGTTGTGCTTCTTATTTACAATCTGTGCAACATCGGCCTATAAACTGGGATAATTGCATGGAAAACAAGCTCAAATTATCGACCAATCGTTTTGAGTGGCTCATTGCCGCCTTGTTCGCACTTGGCATTTTTGTCGCCTTCACCTTCTGGAGCGGCGTCCCCACTGATGAACGTGCCAATATATTCTGGCTCTTTGTCGTACTGCTGCTTATTTTTTCCACTGGGTTTGTTGCTATGTCATGGCATTTGATGTTTCGTCCCCTGCCAGAAAGACAACGCGCGGCGCCTGCTTTGGAGCTCTCTGTGGGTACGCGCCAGTTTTTATCCCTGCTGCTGGCTATCGGTGGCCTGTGCCTGGTCGTAGGGCCTTTCTGGGATGAGATCTGGCACCGGCAGTATGGTATTCCATTTGGCGAGGATTTTTTCTGGCGGCCTCATCTGTTGCTTTATTTTGGTTTTGGCGCCGGTGTGATGGTCGGTTTCTGGGCATTGTCCTATGTGGCGTTTCGCTCTAAAGGCAGCTTCCAGCAGCGTATGCGCGCCACACCGCTGATCGGCCTCGTGATCCTCAGCAGCCTTTTCCTGATGTATGTGGTACCCGCCGACCCGGTCTGGCATATGGTCTATGGCCGTGACTTGTCCGCCTGGAGTATCCCGCATATTTTGCTTCTTATCAGCATTGCTATCGTGATGCTGATGGCGGCTATCGTCCACCTTTCGACTGTACCTGTACGTCAATGGCAGGGCATCCACAAGATCAGCGCGCAGGATATCCTGCCGCTGCTGATGTTTGCCGCGATGATGATGCCCTGGTTACAAATTCTGATTCTGGACTGGGATCAGGCTTTTGTTGACCCCGCGCGTTTGGAGAATCGCTTCCGCCCTGAATGGCTGATGGCCGCGAATATTGTTTTCACGGCGACTTTCGCAGGGGTGATTGCGAATCGCAGTTTACGGCGGGTGGGTGCCGCGACTGTGACCGGTATCCTCGCGCTGATAATGCGTTACCTCATGATTCAGATTTTCGGCGTGCAGGAGACTACTCATTATGATGCGTGGATATTGGCTCTGGCACCCATGATCGCTATTGACGTATGGATGGCTTACAAAATCCTGATCTCTAAGTCCGAGGTGCCGTGGTATACAACCGGGATCGCGGCGGCTGTCGGTATGCTGATCGCCGCTCCGCTGCTGACGGCGCTGTATCCGTTCCTGCCGATTGTCAATATTGTGGTGTTTGCGGCGGCGGTGCTGGTCGCGGGCCTGTCTGCCAGTTGGATCGGCACAAATGTCGGTGAGTATGCTGCTGTGGAAAACAAGCAACTCGCAGAACAAACCGCTTTCTACATGCCCGGTATTGCCATCGGCACATTGGTGACATTTCTGATTTTCGTGGTGATCTTTATCAATACGGCTCCTCCACCCGTATGACGAACCGCCTCTGAACAGGCTGGATGATTAAACAGGGACATGGCCGAGTCGTGTCCCTGTTTTTTTGCCTTATATGCTGGTTAGGCTAAATTCCATGAGCAAGTGGCCGGTAGCGGACATGAACGATATTATGTGCTGCGAATATTGGGTCAGCGAGACAGGGCAAGCGATGGACGAGAAACCCGCATCGAACGAGATTTATGATCAGGTTGCCGAGCGTTATGCGGAACTGGTCAAAACCAAACCGCACAATGCCTTTCTGGAACGGCCCGCTATTCGGGCACTGGTACCGGACATTCGCGGCGGTCGGGTCCTGGATGCAGGTTGTGGATCAGGTGTTAATCTGCAATGGCTGATTGACCAGGGCGCGCACGAGGTGGTTGGGATTGATGTCAGCGCAAAGATGATCGAGATTGCCGCGCGCGAGGCCATTCCCAATGTATCGCTGTTCATCGCGGATATGAGTCACCCGCTTGATTTGCTGGAAACAGACTCATTTGATCTGGTGTTGTCATCGCTGGTCGTGCATTACATTGAGGATCAGCAGGCGTTTTTCGCAGAGATGGCGCGGTTACTGCGACCAGGTGGCCGCTTCGTATTTTCGACTCACCATCCACAGAGTGATTTTAGCTGGCATCCGGGTAATTATTTCGAGACGGTTTATGTCACTGATGAATGGCGCGGCTTTGCGGATGAAGCGATTAAGGTGTCTTTTTATCGTCGTCCACTGAGTGCCATTACTGAAGCGCTCACCGACGCGGGCTTTATTATCGAGCGCCTGACCGAGCCTCAACCCACTCAGGATTATCTAAAGGCCGACCCGGCAGGCTATGAAAAAGCGCGACAGCAGCCCGCATTTTTATGTATACGGGCTCACTTACGTTAAAGTCTACCCTCAGATAGCTCTTCTAATTCCTCACTCAGCCAGGGGGACTGTTTCAACGACTTCTGTTGTTTGACGCAGGTTATTGAATACAGTCTGTGGCACGTGCAGGCGGTCATCACTGTTGTAAAGTATTTGCAACTTGTCAAATGTTTCATCGGGTATCTGTGTCAATGCCGCAAGCTGATCATAGAAGCTGAGCTGTTCTTCGGTGAAAGTAGCGTCTGGCATGGGGGTGGCGCCCCACACGTCCCATGGAAGCATCTCCATTTTATTGAGCGATGCCGCGTCACGCACCAGATTGCCTGCAATGAACCACAGACCCTTCATGCCCTCATAGAATCCGATGCCAAATTGTTCCGGGCTTGCTTCCCCATTACGGCAGCGCATCCAGGCATCTGCTGCAACCCAGAATTGATCACGAGATACGTCCAGCACATCCCACTGAATCGCGAGTTTTTCCTGCCACACTTCGTCCATCTGAGCATCTACTAATACCCAACGCCCCTCAGTAGCGTTCCAGTACTCGCAGACCCAATGGTCTTCATAGCGACCTGGGCCAAAGTAGGCGGCGAAACCGCAGCGCGCTCGTGCCGGGATACCCCTGGCTCGCAGCAGCGTTACGATAAGTTTGGTGAATGCGTGACAGCGGCAGCCGATCCGATGTTCGGGAACGCGCTCGGCGGTCAGTGGTTGATCGTCCACTGCAAACAGTGCATCCAGCATTGCTTCAACTGAACGCAAGTGAATATCGGCAGCACGCTCATCGGAGAGGGTGATGCCGTAGAAATCGTTTGCAACAACATCGTAGATACCCAACTCGTGCACCACCTGTACCAGTTGATCCACGTTGTCAGGGAGGTCTTTCAGACGTCGAGCATGTTTTCCTGGGTGGGTCAACGGACCAGCGGCAGCATAATAGTCCAGAATATTCTTGTGGTTAGTCATGATATTATTCCTTTTTGTGATCTAATTGCGCATCAGAAACGGGAAATTGAAGCTCGGTCAGAAACTCCGATGGGTTGCTTGTGTGAGCTGGACTGCGATGGTAAATTTCGTACACAGGCCCAATGCGTTGGTAACCGCTGTGATACATCCAATTGCCTAATGCCATCCCAGTCTGCCGAATCGTACGATAGTCACCGCGATGCAGCACACTGGCAACAGCGGCCCCGGCTATAATGCGCTGACATTCGAGATTGCCTAAGGATGAGGGGAGAGCCATCACTGGCGCACCCACGAACAGGTCGATCCCATCGGATTCGACTTCGAAGTACAGATGCACCAGGGGTTCGCCGGGGACAATGAGTTTCTTTTGCAGTTCTTTGAGCACAATCTGAACGAACGGCGCAATAGAGGCCTGGTCAGGTAAGGTTTGGCGTTGCCCCACCAGGGTATAGGCTTCGGTCTGTTTGAGAACAAAATCGTAATGCACATCATCTGCCATGACTTTTAACTGCTGGCTGCGGGCAAGTAAACGTTGCAGCCGCGCTTGCTCCTTGTTCACGACCTGTTGCTGATCCACAATTCGCTCTGTGACCAGTGCCATGACTGCCTCGCTATCGTGGGTGGTGAGCAGGCTTTCAATCTCATCCAGCGCAAATCCACAGTCTTTGAGTGCCATGATACGCATCATGTCTGCCAGTTGGTCGATCTTGTACAGTCGGTATCCATTCTCCGGATCAGTCATGGCCGGCATCAATAGCCCGATTTTGTCGTAGTGTCTCAGGGTTTTAATCGAAACCTGAGCAATGCGTGCAAACTCACCAATTTTCAACATAAGCCTCCTCACGACTTTGAGCATAAGGCATACCCTAAGGGGAGAGTCAAGAAATTTTTCGTCTGATTTTAAAGGTTTTTGTCAGGGAAGTGAGGGTGATGAGGTTCAAAGCATGACTGTAAACTAAACTTAATACGGCCAGTTGCGATAACGCACATGCTCTTTGAGGTGGCGCAGCAACAGCGGGAAATCCGTCAGATGGGCGGCGCGGCATTCCAGCACTTTGCGTTGGTTGGCATCCCAGATCGTCAGCACACGCTGCTCTGGACGATGGTCGAAATACCAGTTGTCCAGATGATCAAACGCATAATAACGCGGCACATGCACCCGTCGGACAATGCCATGCGGCAGGATATCAATGCCTTCCTGCCAGACATACAGCGCGGGTAACCCCATAAATGCCAGTGGGATTAACAAGCGCACATCCAGCCAGATGCCGGATTCGCGCCAGCGAAGCATCAGCGTCAGCAGCAGGATAAAGATTGGCGCCAGCCACAGCACAGTCAACCCCACGCGATAGATGCCCGGCAGGCGGTGGCGGCTGATGATGGGTGATTCAGTCATGGCAGATAACCTCCAACTAAGTCTCTGGCACGCTTCTGTAAATTTAGTATCTATCCGAGAAATCAATTAGGACTTGAAAAGACAGATGAAACTCGCTGAAATTGGAATTGTCCAAAACCCCAAAGGAGCGAGTTCATCATGTCTAAGAATGATAATGAAAAACCGAAAAATGTCGATTACTTTAAAGTACCAAAACCGTTGTGGAAACGGATTAAGAAGTTGTTTCCTGACCAAACCAAGAAACGGGGCAAGGGTCGCCCACCAGCCAATAATCGTGCGATATTAAACGGGATTTGGTATGTATTGTGGACAGGATGCCAATGGAAAGCGGTCAAACGCAAATGGTTTGGTGTGGCAAGTAGCGTCTTACATGAACGTTTTCAAACATGGCAAGCAAATGGTTTGTTTGAAAAAATCATGAAAATCATGCTCAAGTTCTATCACAAACGGCGCAAAATAAAGTGGAAATGGCAAGCGATTGATAGCAAATCATGTCCCTCACCACTTGGTGGCACTCAAACGGGTAAGAATCCAACGGACAGAGGCAAAAAAGGTGCAAAGTTACATCTATTGGTTGACAAACGTGGTGCACCTCTGGCAATTCATGTCACAGGCGCAAATGAGCATGACAAATGGTCAGCAGATGATTTGATTATTTCAGTTGTTGTGCCCCGACCCAAAAAGAAAAAGCAACATCTGTGTGCCGACAAAGGCTATGATTCTCAAGATGTACGTGATTTTGTTGAAAAAGAACGGTTCATTGCACACATCAAGCATCGTAGACGACGCGGTGAACCTGTTGTTGAAGAATGCCCCATACCCGGTGAAACACAACATCCTGCCCGACGATGGGTCGTGGAGCGCACATTGGGCTGGCTCACAAAACGACGCAGTATTCGCGTTCGCTGGTGCAAGAAATTTGAAAATTGGAAAGCTTTTATTCAATTTGCTTGCACCCATATTTTGTTTAATTTAGCATTTTACGGATAGATACTAAATGATATATCAAATATCCTGTACTTTCATGTCGATTGGACTGATGGTGCATGCCAGACAGATCAGCGGCTTACGGTAAAACAGGATTTTACGCTTCTGGTTTCAGTTCGACAATCACGCCTGAACCCCACTTGTATTTGACCACCATCAACTGGCTGACTGCTGCGGACAATTCCGGTTCTTCATCGGCATCAATTACACGGCCACTACCTTGATAGGTTTGCTCACCCACACGAAACGTAATCGCCGGGTTATGCTGGATATTCTGCACCCAGTCGGACTTTTCTCCACCGCCCGAAACCAGATAATAGCAACCGTCGTGTGCCACAAACCAGATCTCAATCTCATGAGGATCGCCCGTTTTGCGTCCGGTTGTGATCAGATAAAGATATTGCGGTTCTTCCATCACTAAAAGCCCTCATTAAAGCATGTTTACCAACTATAACGGCTGCCTGTCCTGGCGACTACTGGACTTTGGTTGGGTAAAGGTGACCAATAATGCTGGCAACCACCACCAGAACACGGCACAATAGCCTTAATATTGACTCTTAAACACAAAGGAACAGAGAGCAAGATGGCTATTGAAATTACTGGCCCACTCACGCCGCCGTTTGATGAAATTCTCACCCCGCAGGCGCTGGATTTTATCGCGACGCTGCACCGCGAATTTAACCCACGCCGGGTCGCGCTGCTGGAAAAACGCGCCGAGCGCATGACCGATCTGCAGAATGGCAAACTCCCGGATTTCCTGCCAGAAACCGCAGAAATTCGCGAAGGCGGCTGGCAGGTCGCCGCGACCCCGCCGGATTTGCAGAAGCGCTGGGCAGAAATCACCGGCCCGGCGGATCGCAAAATGATGATTAACGCCCTCAATTCTGGCGCGGATATGTTCATGGTGGATTTTGAAGATTCGCTGTCCCCCCATTGGGAAATCGTCGTGCAGGGGCAGATCAATCTGCGCGACGCGATCCGCCGCGAGATCAGCTTTGAAAACCCCGATGGTCGCCTGTACACACTCAATGACCAGACCGCTGTAATGCTGGTGCGTCCGCGCGGCTGGCACCTGACCGAAAAACATGTGCTGGTCGACGGTGCGCCGATTTCGGCCAGCCTGTTCGACTTCGGCCTGTATTTCTTTCACAATGCACGTGTGCTGCTTGCCAATGGCAGCGGCCCGTATTTCTATCTGCCCAAGCTGGAAAGTCATCTGGAAGCGCGCCTGTGGAATGATGTCTTTAATTTCGCCCAGGACTCCGTCGGCATCCAGCGCGGGACGATTCGCGCCACCGTGTTAATCGAAACGATTCTGGCAGCCTATGAAATTGAGGAAATTCTCTACGAGCTGCGCGATCACTCCGCTGGCTGTAACGCGGGACGCTGGGATTATATTTTCAGCATGATTAAAAAATTCGCCCAGCGTGAGGATTTTATTCTGCCGGATCGCGCTCAGATCACCATGACAGTGCCTTTCATGCGGGCTTATACTGAACTGCTGGTGCGCACCTGTCATAAACGTGGCGCCCATGCTATCGGCGGGATGGCGGCATTTATCCCCAGCCGCCGTGATGCCGAAGTAAACGACCTGGCGATGTCCAAAGTGCGCGAAGATAAGCAACGTGAAGCCCATGACGGCTTTGATGGCACCTGGGTAGCCCACCCTGACCTTGTGCCGATTACCCGCGAAATCTTCGAGAAAACCCTGGGTGATAAACTCAATCAGAAAGATCGCTTACGCGAAGATGTCAGCGTCAGCGCGGCGGATCTGGTCAACACCAATATTACCGACGCGGCCATCACCGAAGCAGGACTACGCAGTAATATCAGTGTCGGCCTGCAATACCTCAATGCGTGGCTGGATGGCAACGGCGCGGCAGCGATTTATAATCTGATGGAAGATGTCGCCACCGCTGAAATCTCACGGGCGCAGCTCTGGCAGTGGCGCTACCATAAAGCCAAATTAAGTGATGGCCGTGCCATAGATCAGGCGCTGTACAGCCAACTGCGCGATGAAGAACTGGAAAAACTCGGTGGCGAGTCCGCCGAGCATTATGGGGATGCATCCGAGATTCTGGACAAGCTGGTCTTGTCGGACGAATTTGTAGAATTCCTGACCTTCATTGCCTACGATTATCTCGATTAAACAGCCGGATATTACTGGTCCAGAAAAGGTGATTTGAATATGCAGCGGGCAACTAAAGAAACACTATATTTTGAAACAGGTGCGGATAATCCGGTGACGCTGCGGGTGCAGCCCGGTGAAACTTTTGAAATCGAAACCCAGATGAACGCCGGCCCGTGGCTGGATACCCACCCCAACGGCGCGGCATTGCGTCAGAAAATTCGCGGCGGCAATCCATCCAGCGGCTGTATCTATGTCGAAGGCGCGCAACCCGGCCAGATGCTGACCGTTTACATCGGCCCGATTGACCTTGATCCGATTGGCTATACCAGCTTTGGCGGTCAGAACGGTGCTATGCCCGGTTGGCTGGGCGGCTCCGGCATTGGCCGCCAGAGCCGCGTCGTCGAAATCAAAGACGGCCTTGTCCATTGGAGCGACCAGCTAAAACTGCCCGTCGCACCCATGATGGGATTTGTCGGAGTCGCGCCTGCCCATGAGCGCTACCACAACGGCTGGGGTAGTTATTGGGGCGGCAATTTCGACGTGCAGGAGATCACAACGGGCGCGTCAGTCCAGTTAGCCATCCACCATCCGGGGGCGCTGCTGCACATCGGCGATATGCACGCCATTCAGGGTGATGGTGAAATCTGTGGAGCAGGTGGGATTGAGGCTGAAGGGCGCGTGCAGATCCGCTGTGAACTGAGCGATAAACCCGCGTCAATGTACTGGCCGCGCATCATCAACGACACGCACATCATGACTGTTGCGATGGCGCGTCCTGCTGAAGATGCCTTCCGGCTGGCGCTGGAATCGCTGGTGCTGTGGCTGGAAGAAGATTATGGTTTCTCGCGCGGCGAAGCCTATCTCTACCTGGGGCAAGTGCTGGAGGCGCGCTGCACACAGTTCGTCAACCCGACTTTTACCTATGTCGCCAAGATCGCGCGGCGCTTTCTGCCGGAAATTGGCTGATTTTCCGGGGCGGAATCATCCGCCCCGTTTCTGTTTCTATTCAGCTTTGGGATAACGATGGTGGCGGATGTAGGTCTGGTCATCAGTGATGCTGACGACATTAAAACCGGGGTCAGCATCCGGCTCATAAGTCGTATCGGTCTGACCCGGCCAGCCGTGAATCTGATACCAGCTGCTCAACACGCTGCAATAGAGAATGCCATCGCGCAGTACCTGCTGATTCTGATGAATGTGGCCGAAGAATACCCCGCGCAGACGTTCCCGCGCAGGCAGTAAAACACGATGGAAATCCTCACCATTGGTCATCCGCATAAATTCATCCAGCCACGGCACACCCACCGCCAGCGCATTATGATGCACTGCCACCACCAGCGAACGGTCATCGGGTTCTTTACACAGTTTTTGAAGCCAGTCGAGCTGTTCATCCACAATAAAACCCGCCGGGTCAGGTGCTGGCCCGTTGCTGTCCAGACAAACAATCTGCACGTTACCGGCATCAAATGTGTAATGGTAATAAGGCTTGATATTTTCTTCCTGCAAAAAAACCCGCTGCAACATCTGCGAATCATCATGGTTACCGGGGATATAATGGACGGGATATTGAATTTCATTCAGGATTTCCCGCGCCAGCAGATAATTGGCTTCGGTCGCTTCCGCCGCGACATCCCCGGTATGCAGCACAAAATCCGGCTTGAACGGCAAGTTATTGATCTGACGTACCAGCGCACGGGCAGCTTCTGCCGGGGGGACGGCCTGATTGGCATTGGTAACAGACGGGTCAGCGGTAATGTGAGTGTCGCTGATGTGAATAAAACGGATAACAGGCTCAGCCATGCGCATTCCTTTAATTTATATCAACGTGTATAACATGAAGGTAGCGCAAAGTAGTTATCTCGAAAAGAGGCCAAAGCCAAATGTGCGCCCAATTATTCGGTTGATCACAGAGAATTGGCTATAATTAAAGCATGAAAACAATCATTTGCTGTCTCATCATTTTGATTATCGGATCGGCTTGCAGTAGCACAGGTGAGCCGGAAGCGATTGCTGACCTGCCGACCGTGGTGGTTTTGCCAACGCTGCTACCCAGTGGAACGCCGACAGAAACTTCGGTTTTCACCGAGACTGCTACCGCGACAGAAACACTGACCCTCACGCCAACTCTGACGGAAACGGTCACCGTGACACCCAGCGCAACCATCACCGAAACCCCCTCACCAACGGTGACGGATACCGCCACACCCACGCCAGAACCACAGGCGGTTGGTTCGTTACTGGAACTGGCTATGCAGGCGACGATTTTACCATCCACTTTTCTGCCGCCAACAGTTCCGACTCAATCGCAGCCGGATCTGGTTTTCCCGACCCAGAATGTCCCCGTGACGTGTACTTATCCGCCGCCGGGTGGCTTCAACACCATTTTCGTCGGCAATCCTGAACTCAGCCAGCAGTTAGGCTGTCCGCAGGGAACACCACCGCAGCCGCTGGAAATTGTCGGCACGGCCCAGGAGTTTGAAGGCGGCTCGATGATCTGGCTGCAAGGGCCGATTTACGTGCTGTATAACGATGGCACTTTCCGCCGTTACGAGGATACGTTTGTCGACGGTGTAGACCCGGAAACACTCGGAGAAAATCCACCTGCCGGACGCAGCGAACCCCGCCGCGGTTTTGGCAAAGTCTGGCATGAGAATCCCGAAGTGCGTCAACGGTTGGGCTGGGCTTTTGCTGAGGAACTGGGCGGCCCGATCACCTATCAACGGTTCGACCAGGGCCTGATGATCTATATTTCCCTGCGCACACAGATTCTCTCACTGGCGGAAGATGCCAGCGGCTTCAGCGGCACCTGGCGATCTTTTGTCGGCAGTTATTAATTCAACGAGGAAGGGCTGTGATGTGTGTCACAGCCCTTCGCAATGCGACTTAAACACAGGAAAAATCCATGCAATCCAAAAATCTGCTTCTGGTTACTTACACGCTGTATCCTCCCGCCCAGGATGAAGAACTGGTCGCCAAACTGGAAAAAGCGGATAGTTATGAACTGGACGAAAGCGCGTGGCTGATCTCCACGCCGGAGACTGCGGCCTATTGGTACAGTCAACTGGAAAAACTGATCTTTGAAGACGACGAACTGACGGTACTGCGCGTGGATATCCATGATGTCGGTGCCGCTGAAGGTCTGAAAGAAGACATTGAACGCTGGTTGAAATCCCACTCTAGCTAAATACAGGCCGCACTCATAAGCGGCTTAACCAGTTGTGTTAAGCTCGGGTCACTAAGAACTGAATTGCAAGCAGAACTATAAGGGAGAATACCATGCCACAGGTGACACCTTTAACAGAATCAGAAATTACCGAACAACTCAAGCTGTATCCTGAGTGGGAACGCGTGGATAATCACATCACGCGGACATTTAAAGCGGATAGCTATATGGCGGGTCTGGCATTAGCCGCAGCCATCGGCACCACCTGTGATGTACTCGGTCACCATCCTGACCTGACCATCGGCTGGAAAAAGGTGACCGTCACATTTACCACGCATGATGCAGATAACAAACTGAGCGCTAAAGATTTTGAGGCTGCACGTAAGGTGAATAACCTGGGCTACAGCCGCGACTAAGCCGCATGAAATGGCTGGTGAGAATTTTCGGCTGGCCACATGAACTGCTGCACGTATTTGCGCTGCTGCTCATTGGCCGCCGTCCGCAGGTCATCGCACAGACCTATGTGGATATTCCCGCTGATTTATCGACCGGACAGTATATTTTCGTCGCGGGTTTTCCGGCTTTTATATTTGGCCTGAGTACACTCATTTGTCTGGTAGCCCTGCTGGATGCGCCGGATGTGATGCAGTTTGTGTTCCGCTTGTTTTTAATGAGTATTTTTTCGGTCGCGACTTTCGGCACGATGGGTGATCTGTACCTGATTGTTCAACGCCTGAACGAGCCACCGACACACAAAAATTAGGATTACTCGGTGACAAAAATCAAAACCTTGCTCTTGCTGATAGTGTGTACAAATATTTTTGTGAACATCCCTATACGGGCTCAGGAACAAGTGATTATCGATCAACCGTTACATGAACTGATCATTGATTCTAACATTACAGATATTGAGTGGCACATTAATGGTCGCACTCTTGGGGTAGCAACATCGGATGGTTTCAGAATCTACAGTGGGGATATGCAATTAATTACCGACATAAGTACGGGGCACAGCGTTCAGGCTTTTAGCTGGAATCCAGATGGCAATTTATTTGCTACTACCCAGGAAGATTTCATTGAAATTTGGGCTTGGGGCGAAAATACTGAGCTGGCGAGTAAGTCAGTTACACTTGAAAGTGATGGCTTGCAAATGGCGTTGGATTGGAACACTGACGGGAGTATTCTAGCTTCGATTGCTCTAAATTTCCCTCAGTCAGTTTTTATGTCTCAAACTTCAAGTATTGGAAATATTCAATTCTGGAACACCACTACATGGACTTTACAAAGCCAGTCCACTGATTATTATCTTATCGACCTTCATTATTCGACCACACATTTAATTGACTGGCATCCTACAGATAGCAAAAGTTTAGTTGCAATAGGTAACTCCGTTGAACTTGAAGATAATCAGTTTAAATTCACTTCGAATTTAATCGCTTACGTGCTTAACGCTGATACGGGAGATCAAATCCAAGCAGTGACTTTAAAATCACCTTTGGCTTATTCGGTGTCATGGCATCCGGATAACGACATGATAGCTGTCGGAAGCGAACCAGGAACTATATTATACGATATGGTCAACAGAGAAGAGATAAGTGCTTTAGGTAGTTACTCATTTGATATTGAAGCCCTCAGTTGGCATCCCGATGGGAATTATTTGCTTTCTGAGTCGGACATGATTGACATAAGATCAAGCTCTGTAATTGGCGCATTCCAAACGGTAGGTAAAATAAGCGACGTACAATGGAATCCTGATGGAGTTCGGATAGCCATTGGATATCAGAATGGAACAATAAGAATTGAAGATGCGACCTTACTCCCTGACTTTCATATACTCACAGCATTACCAACAGACTAGGTAAAAGTTTTATGTCTCAGATCAACCGTGTCCGTTTGGGAATTATTAGTTTTGCACACGGTCATATTCACACCTATATCGACACAATAAAAGATTTTGCTGATGCGACCATCGTCGCTGCCTGGGATGAAGATGCGGACAGCGGACGCGCTCACTGTGCCAAATATGGCATCGACTTCGAGCCACACCTGGATGCGCTATTGGCACGGGCAGATATTGACGCAGTCTTTATCACCAGCCCAACCAACCGCCATGCCGAACATACCATTGCGGCGGCGCAGGCTGGAAAACATATCCTGCTGCAAAAACCGATGGCACTGACTCTGGAGGATTGTGATGCCATGATTGCCGCGATAGCACAGGCCGGAGTAAAGTTCAGCCTGTGCTATCAGATGCGGGCTGACCCGGTCAATCAGCACCTCAAAGCGCTGCTGGATGCGGGTACAGTCGGCAAAATCGCGGTGGTGCGACGTCGGCACAGCATCAATGCCCTGTTGAACGCCAACTTTGCACAACCATCAAACTGGCACATCGACCCGGTGCAGAATATGGGCATGTTCATGGATGACGCCTCACACGCGGCGGACTGGTTCTACTGGATGCTGGGCAAACCCACCAGCGTGATCGCTGAAATTGATAATGTCGTGACCACAGCCGCAGCGGATGATAACGGCGTGGCGGTCTATCGGTTTGGACAGGGTGAAATGGGGATTCTGTTTAATAGTTCCACCACACTTGCAGCCGAAGCCACCACCGAAATTTACGGCGACAAAGGCACGATTGTCCACAATTATGGCGATGGCCCCTCATCTGGTATTCCACGGCCAGCGGGTGGCGTGACCGTGAAAATTTTCCGTGAGGGCGCTGCCGAATGGGAATATCAGGATTTCCCGCACATCACGCAACGTGAACGTATTGGCGGCGTACCCCGCGCAGTCATTGACTATCTGCAGGGGAAAGCCCCAGCATTAGCCACCGCTGACGAAGGCCGTATCTGTATCGAGATGATTCTCGGCGCATATGAGTCATCGCGTGAGGGTCGAAGAGTAAAGTTTAATCAATAGGAGAGAGTTATGGAACGCATTTTAATCACCGGAGCTAATCGCGGCATCGGTTTGGAACTGGCACGTCAATACAGTGAGCGCGAAAATACCCACGTCTTTGCCACCACGCGCAATCCGGAATCTGCCGACGAACTTCAGGCACTGGCGAAATCCCGGCCTGAGCGCCTGACGATTGTCCCGTTGGATGTCACCGATGAAGCCAGTATTCAAGCCGTAGTGGCCACGGTTAAAAAACAGGTCAATGCGCTGGATGTGCTGATTAACAACGCCGCCATCAATGTGTCCGAGGGCACCAGCGATCTGTCCGCGTTGGATGCCGAGCAGATCATGCAGGTGCTGCGGGTAAATGTCGTCGCGCCGGTATTAGTCGCCAGCGCCTTTACGGATTTACTCAAAGCCGGGGATCGGCCTCGTCTGATCAATATTTCGTCCGGTGCAGGGTCAATGACATTCCGCAAAAGTGGCGGTTCCTATGCTTATTCCACCAGCAAGGCCGGTGTCAATATGATGACGCGCAACCTCGCTTTCGACCTTCAGCCGGTGATTTGCATCGCGCTCGATCCGGGTTGGGTCAGGACGGATATGGGCGGCCCTGATGCACATTTGGCACCCCACGAATCCATTAATGGTATTTTACAGGTGGTCGACCAGCTCTCGGCTGAGGATAATGGAAGCTATCGCAACTACAAAGGTGAGACGCTGCCCTGGTAGCGGAAAGGTCATAGGGGTGAACCACAAGGAAGACGGCGAAAAGTACCTGGCGGATAACGCAAAATATGATGATGTCCATGTGACTGACAGCGGCCTGCAATATATCATCCGCAAGCAGGGCGACGGCCCCAAACCCGGCCCAACGGATCATGTCGAAGTCAATTATCACGGCACGTTTATCAACAATAAGGCTTTCGACAGCACCTACAGCGATGATCCGGTGATTTTAGACATGGATGATGTGATTGATGGCTGGCAGGAAGGTCTGCAACTGATGCCGGTGGGGTCGGTCTATAAATTTTATATACCCTACGAACTGGCTTATGGCGAAGAAGGCCTGGAAGACGAGATTCCCCCTTACGCCATGCTGATTTTTGAGGTTGAATTACTGGCTATCCAATAAAGATCAGGGAAGAGGTCTGATAATGCGATTTCTGGCACGCTTACTGGGTTTAACTTCGTTGCTGGCGGCGGGCTTAATTTATCTGCGGATTACATCTATGCGCACGGCGGTTCTGTGGCCGTTGAAGGTCGTTGCGACAGGTGCAGCATCCGTGGCTGCTCTTCTGGGCGGCATTGCTGCCCTGTTAGGCTGGCGGAATCGGGATGGTCAGGCGGTGGTAATAGGCGCAGTCGGCGCGGCTATGACCACGTACTATATCGCCAAAGTCACCACGGAAACCGATAGTTATGATGAGGCTTTTGGCGATGACTGGCGCGCACGTATCCCGGTGCTGCGCCGTCGTTACATGCTGCCGCACCGCCTGTCTGCCCGAATGCCAACCACCCACGACCCGCGTGTTGAGTTCGATGTGCCTTACTATACACCGGACAAAAACGAGCCGCGCACCCTTCGTTGTGATGTCTGGCAGCCCCCGTGGGATGTACGCCCCAGCGGGTTGACCTATGTCTATACACATGGTGGCGGCTGGCATTACGGTTATAAAGACTTTAACACCCGCCCCTTGTTTCGCCATTTAGCCGCACAGGGACATGTGGTGGTGGACATTGATTATCGCCTCGCGCCGGAAGTCCAGCTTGAAACCATGCTGGCGGATATTAAACGCGCCATCATCTGGGTCAAAGCCCATAGTGAGAAATATGACATCAACCCGGAGCGCATCGTTCTCGCGGGTGGTTCTTCCGGCGCACATATCGCTTTGCTGGCCGCTTATACCGCTAATCAGGCGCCATTTGAACCGGATGATATGAAAGGTGATACCTCTGTGCGGGCGGTGGTCGCTTTCTACCCACCCGTGGATATTTACGCGTTGTATCAATATGGTGCCAGCGTCTACGATGACCGCTATCCCGGCAAAGATTTGCTGGTGTATATGCTCAAGCAGATAGGCCTGCTGCGGCCTGAAGAAATGTTCATCACCCCGCCTAACCTGATGTCTGGCTTGCTGGGTGGCACGCCAGATGATGTGCCGGAGCGTTACGCACAGGCATCACCGCTGGCCTATGTGGGGGATCATTGCCCGCCGACACTGCTTTTACATGGGCAGGATGATAGTCTGGTCGGTGTGCATCACTCGCGCATCCTGCGCAATGCGCTGCAGGCCAACGGAGTGGATGTCGCACTGGTCGAATACGCATTGACCGATCATGGCTTTGATCTGGCTTCACCGGATATCTCGCCCTCAGCCCAGGCGGCCTTTTATGACCTTGAGCGCTTTCTCGCTTTGATGGAGTGAGCCTGCCTGTAACGGCCTGCTCTGGACTTAAAAAACGCTTTCACGATCGTCTACAATAACCTACTGTAGGCGATCATTTTGTTTTAACCATGATCCCCCAATCTATCATGCTTATCCCCGATTTTATCTAATCGAGTCTGAGGTGCTGAATGCCAGAGTCAACAGCGTTTCGCTGGCGTATTATTTTATCGTTTCTGGTTCTCTATATCGTATGGGGTTCCACGTATATCTCCATGCAGATGGCCGTATCCACCATTCCGCCCTTTGTCATGGGCGCAGGCCGCTTTCTCATCGCCGGAGTCATCCTCATAAGCTGGGCGCTGCTGCGCGGAGTCCCCAGGCCAACCCTGGAAAACTGGTGTGCAGCGAGCATCAGCGGCGGTTTAATGTTTCTGGTGGCGACGGGTGGTGTGGCGTGGGCAGTTCAGTATGTCCCTTCCAGTATCGCGGCGTTGATGTCCGCGATGGTGCCGCTGTGGATGGTCGTCCTCAATTGGCTGTTCGTGTCACACATCCGGCCCAATCCGCTGGTTTTTATCGGGCTGGCACTGGGTTTTGGCGGCATCGTCATGCTGGTGAACCCTACCCAGGCTGACACCAGTCAAGCGTTATATCTGCCTGCGCTGGCGGTTCTGACGATCACCCCGCTGGCGTGGTCCGTGGGATCATTGTATTCGCTCCGCAGCAGCCTGCCAGAATCGCCGCGGATGACCACCGGTATGCAGCTTTTCAGTGGTGGACTTATGACCATCGTACTGGCACTGGCTACAGGCGATTTTGAAGGTTTCAGCCTCAGTCAGGTAAGCCTGCAATCTATTTTCAGCTTCTGGTATCTCATCATCGTCAGCTCGGTGATTACGTTTATGGCCTATGTCTGGCTTATCCGCGTGGTAAACCCGGCGCGAGTGGCAACTTATGCCTTTGTGAATCCGGTCATCGCGTTTTTCCTGGGTGTGGTTCTGGCCGATGAACCCTTCACCGGGCGAACTGGTCTGGCAGCGGTGATCATTCTGGCTGGCGTGGTAATTATCACGCTCTACAGTCACAAGCGAGTGCCCCTCCCCGAAAAGGAAATCCCCGTCGTACCGTAAAATTTACAACAAACTGGTTCTAGCGGTGGATGCGTGGTCACTCTCTACGGGTTATAGTCGGGCTGATTTCAGACTCGATGTTTATAATCTATAGGGAGTGATTTTTGAAATGCAGAAACGTAAAATAGTTTTTTTCTTATTGATATTCACTTTATTGAGTGGGGTTGCTGTGGCACAGGACAATTTTATTGCGCGTTTACGGCCTGACGCACCGGAGTTGGCCGCTTTGGGCGATTATCAGATCGGTGTACGCACGCTTGAGCTTGTGAATCCCGGCCAACTGAATATTGCTGCCGCCCGTTCCGGCCAAGAAGCACCCGTTTATGACCGTCCACTGACGGTTGAAGTCTGGTATCCGGCCACACTGGCTGAAGGCATCGAGCAGGGTGGAGAATATCAGGTGGTCACCCGCGACCCGGAGATTACCGCCACACTGACCGGAATTGCAGTACGTGATGCCGACCCTAACACCGCCGAGGGCCCTTATCCGCTGATCGTGATCTCACACGGTTATCCGGGTAATCGCTTTCTGCTAAGTCACCTGGGCGAAAATCTGGCAACAAAAGGTTATGTGGTCGTCTCAATTGACCATACCGACAGTACCTACAGCGATCAGGGTGCCTTTGCCAGCACACTCTATAACCGCCCGATTGATCAGCATTTTGTGATTGATACCGTCACCGAACTAAACAGCGACAGCAGCAGTTTTCTGAGCGGCATCGTGGACACCGAGAATATCGGCATTATTGGGTATTCGATGGGTGGCTATGGCGCGGTGATTGCCGTGGGTGGTTCCGTCAGCGATGCCAGCACGCGCTTTAATTATGGACCGCCCAATGGCTTGCTGGCTAACCATCAGTCGGATAGTGAAGCGTATCAGGCTATGCTCGACCCGCGTGTGAAAGCCGTGGTTGCGTTTGCGCCCTGGGGCATGAATGCCGGTTTCTGGGATGCGGCTGGATTGGCAGGGATCGAAACGCCGATGTTTTTTGTGGCGGGCAGCAAA
The DNA here is from genome assembly GCA_038258185.1 of Aggregatilineales bacterium. GTDB lineage: Bacteria > Chloroflexota > Anaerolineae > Aggregatilineales > Phototrophicaceae > JAIOHN01. Next base: position 19,448 of record JBBSQD010000006.1, read on the forward strand.
GATGATGTGAGCGGTTACGAAAATGGCACCCGCGCGATTTTTGAAAATGTCGTCAATACAGATCGTTACTTGCTCACTTTCGCCAATGCTAATCACAATGCTGGCGCGCCAATCCCGCCACCCGTGGAGATCAGCAGTGCGGAGAATATGGACGCTTACATGCATTACGTGGATGTGGTGTGGGATAACACGCGCATGAATAACATCTCACAGCATTTCGTGACGGCATTCATGGGCATGCACCTCAAAGGTGAGGATTTTGGCGACTACCTTGATCTCGTGCCAGACGCATCTGAGGGTGTGTGGTCGGTCAATGACGCGGGAAACTTCAGGGATGATCACACTTACTGGAAAGGTTTCGGCAATCGTACCGCGCTGGGGTTGTCGCTGGAGTTTCTGCCAGAAGGCGAATAATTTTTACCCCTGCATAAATAACGTGAGGTAAGCGAACTACGAGCTGAACACATGAGATGGCAACAGAACCAAGATAACCCAAAGTTTGCACAAAGATACGCTTGGTTGTATTTAGAAGGCGTAAATGACCTTTATATCACTGACCATGCAGTTCAGGTGCCAGAAATAATACTTATAAGAGGTGTTGGTGTATTGCCGGACTTGCTGCATGAGGAAATGTGTGCCAGCAGTGAGGAAGAGGTTTGGTCACTAAATTCGGTGATCTCAGACTCCTATTTCAGATTTCCTGAAGAAATGTGGCCTTAGAATAACAGAGAGTTGCCTGAAGTATAGTTGCTTCCCGCAACGAACCAAACAAAGATGTTTATGAATTGGTTAATGTCCATAAAACAGGTCAGCGTAGCCATCATAGTATTATTAGTTGTAGTTTTTTCTGGCATTGTATTGCTGCGAGGTGACATCGATTTTAATAACCTTTCAGAGAAGCAATTACTAGATGCAGATTATTATCTCTACGTCATCTCGCAGACCTATCAAGAACGAATGGGATGGCAAAGGAAGATTTCTATGAAATCCTTTGACTGGCATTGCAACCAAAATATGGATAGCCGAAGCGACAGGTGGAACTACATCAATGTAAAGTATATTGATGAGAATAATAACAGTGTCTTGAATATCCGTATTTCACCCAATGATGCGTTATTTGACGAAGAAAGTGCAAAGAGTATACAAATAGGCGCGAATTTTGACGGGTTGTATGATCCACAGCATTATGAGGTGGAAAATATCAATAGGATTAAATTGGTAAATCCGCAAGATATAGAGATAGTAGTAGTTTCTTACCAATCTCTAGAAGCCACTGAGGCGGCTTTAGATGCACTGACTCTTGTTGGAAACATCAGTGAACCAAACCCTTGGGATGCGAATTGTGAGTAGCCGTTTCGCATATTTGGAAAGTCCGTCACCTTCAGTTATGGTTGATGTAAGTGTTAAAAAGTTGATCTAGCTATTCTTCCAAGCAAAACTCCGTTAAATAACTTTGAATCAAAAACGGACAACCGTGTGGCTGTCCGTTTTTAATTTTTGTCTACACTTTAACCGATGGCTTCACCGGTTTTTTCGAGCGTATGAAAGCTCATGCCTTCACCATCCAGGTTCAGGTCAGCGATGATATGGTCGCCATCCCCGACCTGACCTTCCAAAATATGCAGCGCCAGCGGGTCCTGCAATTCGCGCTGAATAGCCCGCTTCAACGGACGCGCACCATACACCGGGTCAAAGCCCTTTTCGGCCAGATAACGCCGCGCCGGGGCGGTCAGTTCCAGTGTCAGGTGCCGTCCGGCCAACAAACGTTCCAGATGCTGCAACTGGATATCGACGATATGGACGATATCTTCCTGAGTCAGGCTGTGGAACATGATAATCTCATCCAGCCGGTTAAGAAACTCTGGCCGGAATTGTTGATCCAGTTCCTGCAAAACCGCCTCACGCAATAGTTTCTTATCCGCGTCTGGCCCCATCTGCTTGATGATGTGGCTGCCAGTGTTGCTGGTCATGATAATCACCGTATTGGTGAAATCCACCGTGCGCCCCTGTCCATCGGTCAGACGACCATCATCAAAGACCTGCAGGAAGATGTTGAACACTTCCGGATGAGCCTTTTCGATCTCATCAAACAGCACCACACTGTAAGGCCGCCGACGCACGGACTCAGTCAGTTGGCCGCCTTCTTCATAGCCGACATAACCGGGAGGCGCACCGATCAGACGGGCGACACTGTGACGTTCACCATATTCGCTCATGTCGATGCGTACCATCGCGTCTTGATCATCGAACATAAACGCCGCCAGCGACCGTGCCAGTTCAGTTTTACCGACACCCGTCGGCCCCAGGAACAGGAACGTTCCCACCGGACGATTGGGGTCTTGCAGACCTGCTCGGCTGCGGCGGACTGCCGCCGCTACGGCATGAACCGCATCTTCCTGGCCGATCACGCGCGCATGCAGGCGATCTTCCATCTTCAGCAGCTTCTCGATTTCACCTTCCAGCAGACGCGCAACCGGCACGCCTGTCCAGCGCGAAACCACATTAGCGATCTCGTCAGAGTCGACTTCTTCCTTCAGCATCGCGCTGTTGTCTTGCAAATCATGCAGCGCGGTTTCCTTCTCGATCAGCTTTTTGCCCAGTTCCGGCAAAGTGCCATAGCGCAGACGGGCGGCATCTTCCAGATTCGACTGGCGTTCGGCCTGTTCCAACTGGATACGGGCTTCGTCTAACTGGGACTTGATGTCCCGAATGGCGTCAATCGCGCTTTTCTCAGTTTGCCAGCGGGCGGTTAAACCGTTCAATTCCTCACGCAGATTCGCCAGCTCTTCCTCGATGCTCTCCAGACGCTGTTGCGAGGCGCGGTCACGTTCTTTTTTCAACGCTTCGCGCTCAATTTCCAACTGCATAATCTGACGATCCACCCGTTCCAGGGTCGCTGGCTTGGAGTCGATCTGCATTTTCAGGTTGGCGGCTGCTTCGTCGATCAGATCAATCGCCTTATCCGGCAACTGACGATCCGGCAGATAACGATCGCTGAGGGTTGCCGCAGCGATCACCGCGCCATCCTGAATACGCACACCATGATGCACCTCGTAGCGTTCTTTCAGTCCACGCAGGATGCTGATGGTATCCTCAACACTCGGTTCATCCACGAAAACCGGCTGAAAACGCCGTTCCAGAGCGGCATCTTTTTCGATGTATTTGCGATACTCATCCAGCGTGGTCGCGCCAATCGCGTGGAGTTCACCGCGCGCCAGCATCGGCTTGAGCATATTGCTGGCATCCATCGCACCTTCGGCAGCACCCGCGCCGACGATGGTGTGCAGCTCATCCAGAAACAGAATAATCTGGCCGTTGCTGTCCGCCACTTCCTTGAGAACCGCTTTCAGGCGTTCCTCAAATTCACCACGGAATTTCGCACCAGCCACCAGTGAACTCATATCCAGCGAGATAATCTGCTTCTCGCGCAGACCTTCTGGCACATCGCCATTAATGATGCGCTGGCTCAGACCTTCGGCAATCGCCGTTTTACCGACACCGGCTTCACCGATCAGCACCGGATTATTTTTGGTACGGCGGCTGAGTACCTGAATCACACGGCGGATTTCCTCGTCACGGCCAATCACCGGGTCGAGCTTGCCCTGACGCGCCAAAGCGGTCAGATCACGCTCATATTTCTCCAGGCTTTGATAAGTGCCTTCCGGGTCCTGGCTGGTGATACGTTGGCCACCACGGATCGCCGTCAGCGCCTGCAAAATCGCGCTGTGGCTGATACTGTGTTTTTCCAGCAGCGTACTGACCGAACGTTCCTCGGTGAGCGCCAGCAGCAGATGTTCCGTGCTGACATATTCATCCCGCATTTTCTTCGCTCCTGCTCCGCCCGGTTCAGCACTTGCTGACTGGCACGGCTCAGGCCAATTTGCGCATTACTACCGCTGACACGCGGCAGTCCATTAAGAGTCGCTTCCAGGTCTGCGAGAAAGGCCTGCGGACGTGCGCCAATTTTGGCAACCACCTCCGGTACAACCCCTTCAGACTGCTGCATCAACGCGACGATAATGTGAATCGGCTCAATAGCGGTGTGTCCATATTCCGTTGCCAGAGATTGAGCCCCCAGCAGCGATTCCTGTGCTTTATTGATATATCTTTTTAAGTCCATACATAAATCCCCCGATCTTTCTTTCAAGATTACTTACAGTGTAAATCATGGGGGTATAAATTACGTCAGAGGAATATCAGAGGGGCGTTGGCGAGAAGTGAAATAAAATACATTAAGCCATAAATTTTTTCTAATTTGTCAAAAGTTTCACTACTTAAAATCAACTTTCCAAAATCGTTCTTAATGTATAATTTAAATTGACAGAACTAATATTAAAATGGAACTTTCTATGACTAAGTTTATTGTCTCCATGTTTACTGTGATCTTTTTAATTTTTGTTATTATCTTATCTCCAATTAATTCTCCTAATGATCACAAAATGACTTTGCCTATTCTCGTAACAACTTTTTTAGTCTCTAATATTTTAATGATGTGGATTCTGTCTATCTGTAGATTGATCTTTCGAAATATTAATAAAATTACCCCATATATTGTGATTAGAATTACTTCAATCCTACATGCAATAATTCTATATGCCATATTCTCATATAACTTGCAAGTATATTTAACTATAAACCTTACCACTGTAGGAGTAGGATTGTTTTTGTATTGGCTTACAAGAGACTTATACTTTATTATCAATAATAAAGTTAATTCTACTTTTGCTTGGGAATTGCTTGCTCATAACAATCCATTAAATTTTTTCACTTATGAAAATGATTTCAGCCTTCGGGAGGAAATGATAGTAATTTTTATTTATCCTTTAATTCTCATTCTATATCCCTTTTACAAACTTTTTATGACTCCGGGAAAGTATTTTTTATCAGTATCAAAATGGATAGAAAGCAAATTCTCACCAGAAATCAATAAGGCATCAACAACTACAGATAATAACATTCAGTATGAAAAGTTTGTACCAAAACCATTTTCTGTCAGTAGCTATGAAATCAATACCCCCTCGACATATCAAGCAAGTTTTATAAGTGAAGATGTTCCACTCCCAAATAAATATTCCGAAAAAGACGTTCACCAATATGTCTATCAATCGCTCAAAATTGCATTTGGATTTAGAACACAAGATATGGAAAAAGAATTTCCTATAACGATGGGAAGTAAACCTAAACGTGCTGATATAGTTATATTTCGATCAGGTAGCGCCCATCGTCAGGAAAACATTTTAATTATTGTGGAATGTAAAAGAGCTGACAAGAAGAATAATGCCAATGGCAAAGAGCAGTTATTGTCGTACATGTCAGCTTGTATCAATGCTCGATTTGGGGTTCTTGCTGGGGCAAATTGGCAAGTTTGGGAAAAGAATCTCGCCTATGATGGGTATAAGTTTCAATATCTTGAACACTTACCAAATGCTGCAGATCAAACTATCAATTTTCACTATGATCCTCCCGGTCAAATTTATGAATAAATTTGTTGAGCTAATATACTTGAAACTCATATAGGGCGACTCCGCGGAGTCGCCCTGTTTTATTTTTAGTTACCACCCTCTAAATCAAGCCCGATCAGAACCGGGTCATGATCCGACACACGATAAAAGTCGGGACTGTAAAGCAGGTTGATCTGGCGTGGGGTTTTGAATTCGACATTGTAGTCCAGCACACTGGGTTCATCGGCGTTGATGTGGAACTCGCCCACACCCGTCACCTGTGCCATTAAAGTGCTGTTCGCCAGCGCATAATCCAGATAACCCCATGCCCCGTCAAAGACATAGCTATAGGCATCCACGCCGATAAATTGCGCGATCAGATTGGTGAAGCCATCCGCAGCCAGCATGGTGATCGGGTCTTCCTGCGCATAGGCGTTTAAATCACCGATCAGCAGCACATCGGGATCGGTTGCGAAATAACTGTTGGTATTAATCCAGTTGAGCAGTGCGTCCGCTGCTTTCACGCGGTCAGCGTTCCAGCAACCCTGACCATCACCGCTGTCCGCATTGGTACCGCTCGATGGACAACTCCCCTTGGATTTCATATGATTGACCACAACATAGAATTGCTCCCCGGTCGCGATTTCCGTCCACAGTTGCGCCAGTGGCGGACGTGTATTGCGCGTGTACGGATCAACATCATCCAGCACAGCGAAAGCATGACTCGGCGTGACCGTGGCCGGCTTATAAATCAAGCCAACGCGGATGGCGTCCCTGCCGATGCGTCCGGTGTCGATGAACTGATACGTTCCCGTGCCAGCCACAGCATTAATACCCGCCACCAGATCCGCTATCGCCTGATTAGCATCATCGTCGTTTTCCAGCTCGACTAGCCCGATAATGTCCGCGTCTAAGGCGATAATCGCGCTGACGGTTTTGGCGCGCTGGCGATCATATTCTACCTGACTATTCGCGCCCCGGCAGTTCCCCGGCGCGGTATTGCCGCCAATGAAACAGCCGGTGGCATCATTGGTAAAGGTGTTGAAATAATTCAGGACATTGAAACTCGCCACCGTGAGAGTCGCCGCGCCCACATCGGGCAATGCCGTTGGCCGAGGATTCGGCGTACTGTCGAAGTTCAGCGGATTTATCACGCGCACGCGATAGTTGACCGTCGTTTCGCCATTATTTTGTGCCCTCCCCCGTGACTGCGTGAAAATCCCCGTCACGCCCGTCACGCTGTAACCACCTCGTACGGTACTCTGCGCGGTCAGTTCCGGCGCTGGGAAGACAATCGGGTCAGGATTTTGTGTCAGGTAGGTATCATCAATAATGATCCGATTAAGGGAATTGGCCGCCAGCACAGCCTGCGCCGCTGCGCCGGGGGCCGCGATGTTGGTCGGCTGCGCTAAACGTCCACCGCTGGAAAGCACCAGTTCGCCATGTCGCCCAAGCTGGAACAATTCCGTGACCGAAAGGGACTGCGGCAACGTTACCAGCATACTTTCATAGCGTTCCTGCGCATCAACCGCCGAAAACGGCAGGCTCACCTCAATTGGTGCAGGCAGCAGATTCCCCGTACTGCACACGATCACGCTCTGAGCATCAGCCACTCTAAGCTGAGTCTCTGACGCACCGCTGGCCGGGAATTCTGAGATTGTGCCGGTCACCTGCACCCGATCCCCCGGGTTAACAAAACTGCTGGTGGCATCTGTAAAGACGAAAATACCATCGGATGTGGCCGGGTCGCCATCTCCAGCATCCTGCACATAAAAACCGCGCAGATCAAACGTATCCGCGTTAGCATCATCTTCAAAATCACCGGTAACGATGCCTTCAATGGTCTGTGTGCCACTGAGGGCGAAACTCGCGCCGCTGCCCTGAATAGCACCGATGGCAGTATCGGGCATGTCACACGCGCTGGATATCACCGGAGGGGTCACTTCAGCAGTCGGCTCAGGGGTGGCTTCTCCGCCCAACGCCGTGAACGATAAACTTACACTAACCAGAAAATCACTTTCATCGGCGGTGCTGTCGGCGCCATCCATAAACACACTGACGGTACATACATCACCGGCAATCAGCGCTGTCGCAGGTGTAAAGGTATAGATATCACCCGAACCGCTCACCGTAAAATCCACCGTGCCCATCTGCTGGCAGTCCAGCCCAAAGCCAGTTGCATCCAAACGCGTGGCGGTAGCTCCATTGAGCGTCAGCGTAATCGACCCCCCGGCTTCTAGCTGGAGTCCCGGCGCATCGGGTTGTGGCAGAACAGAACCGACTATGCCAAAAGTGAGCAGCAGCGTAATCAGCAAACTTATTGGTCGAACAAAATGGATACGAAGCATCTGAATCCTCCTTTATCCTGATCTTTTGGGGTATGGCTAAACACGATAACATATTTCTTCAGAATCACGCTCAAATATAACAATTTTGATTAACGGGTTTTTAAGCGCATCGTACCGTTTCAGATTTTTAAACAGCCCGAATGTCGAAATTAACTGTGCTCAGTCCCATACCATAGTACAATGCAGAAAAGTTATATTTGTCACACATAAGGAGTCTGGTATGGATAAGTGGGAATATCTGGTCGTTTACCTTAAAGATGTCGACCTGGGAGAGGAAAACAGCGAAGCCGATACATTTGCGGATGCGGATATATTTACGGAGCGCCTGAATACCTACGGTCAGGCGGGCTGGGAACTGGTCAGCTTCCAATGGACAGATAACGGCGCTAAGGCCGCCCTCAAGCGGTCATTAAAACGTTAACCTTTAAGGCTGGTTTAGGACAGCGCGGATCAATACAGCCGTGGCGCTTTAAGTCTGGCGCTGTCTGGGTGCCAGTGATAGCATTAATGCGCTGTCCTGACAGCATCAACATCAGCCAACCACAGCACAGAGAAAGTAAATCCAGATGCCCCGTAAACCTCTGATCGTGCTGCCGGTAGAAGCACCGGTACACCAAGCGGCTTTTGACCTTGTCACAACCCTGATTGAATCTGTTCAAAAGAGTGATGCTCACCTGGAACAGGGTGATATCGTGGCGATTTCCAGCAAGTACGCCGCCATCAGCGAAGGCCGGGTGGTCACCATGACCGATATCCAGCCCACCCCTGAAGCACACGCGCTGGCCCAGCGTTATCACATGAACCCCATTATCGTCCAACTGGTTATGCAGGAAGCCGATCATATCTTCGGCGGCATTGAAGGCTTTTTGCTGACGATGAAGGATGGCATCCTGTCACCCAATGCCGGTCTGGATCGCTCGAACATTCCGAATGGTTCCGTGGTGCTTTTCCCCGCAGACCCGTATGCACTGGCGGCAGACATCCGCCAGGAAATCAAAGCCCGTTTAAGCATCGAAGTCGGCGTGATTCTGACCGATAGCTGGTTGATGCCGGGACGCCTGGGAACATCGGGTGTCGCACTGGCAACCGCTGGCTTTAATCCCATCCAGGACGAGCGTGGCAAAGCAGACCTGTTTGGCAACCCCATGCAGGTGACCCAGCGCGGTATTGCCGATTCGATTTGTGTGTGTGCGCAGATGGTCATGGGTGAGCGCGATGAAGCCACGCCGATTGCCATTGTCCGCAACACCGGTGTGCAGATGTCCGACCAGCCCGTCACCGTCGATGATGTAGCCATCGACTGGAAAATGTGCATCTATGTCGAGTCGCTCACTACAGGATTGTTAGCCAACGGACTGGAAGATTCACGTGAAGTGAATCGCGCCAGACGCGCGGCCCTCGGCAAATAAGTTACCCTCTCAACCAACCGCCCTTTCCTGTTTCGGAAAGGGCGAGAATTATCCAACTCAAAGCAACTCAGACAACCTTAATTTTAGGATTACGCAATGCCCGTTGTATAATATGCCCATAATTGTATGTGGTTTATGTACAGGAATTCAGGCAAATGTCTACTCCAAGACCATTCAAGCAATTCTCAGGCACTGATCACGAAACATGGCGTTTATTGTATGCGCGCCAATGGCCGCAGGTACAGCAATATGCCCATCCTATGTTTTTTGAAGGCATGGACGCGCTGCAAATCCCCCACGATCACATCCCTGATTTTGAAAATTTAAGCACCCGTTTGGAAACACTGGTAGGCTGGAAACTGGTCAGCACCGATGTGCAGTATTCCTCTGGTCAGGACTGGTTTGAAGCGCTGGCGCGTAAGGAATTTCTGATCACAGAATATATGCGCGAGCGTCAGGACATGGATTACACGCCCCTGCCGGATATCTGGCACGATGCGTTTGGTCATCTGCCGTTTATGGCTATCCCGCGCTATGCGGATTACATCCATGCCTTCGCGCTGAAAGCCATACAGTTTCCGGTGGAAAAACGCAAAGCGCTGGGGAGTCTGTGGTGGTATTCGATTGAGTTCGGTTTTATGCGTGAGCAGGGGGAAGTCAAAGCCTTTGGCGCCGGTCTGATGTCGGGTTATACCGAGTTAGAACGCGCTTATCAGGGGCTAACGCCGATTGTACCCTACAGCCTGGATGAAATCGCGCAGATCGACCCCAGCCCGCATGAATATCATCAAAAAATGTTTGTGTTTGAATCGTTCGATCAATTAGATCAGGCGCTACATGATTGGCTGGCAGTTGCGAAGTTGTAACTCCACAATTTATCCCAAAACGTAAAACAGGAGCGAGTTTGTCGCTCCTGTTTGATTTCCGGTCAACATTCAATCTGAAAGATCAGCCGCCGGGTGGCAGCGTCGCTAACGGATCCTGTGGTGCGCTGGTCGTCGGTGTCACGTTCGAGCCGGGAGGTGGCGGCAACGTCGGTTGGCTACCGGCGGTATTTTCCTCAGCGCCGGTGCCGGCTGCATCAATAGTGGGTTGCGCCTGTGAATTCAAGTCTACGCCCCCCGCGCCAGTGTTCGTGGCCGGATCAGCCGCACAGCGGAAACCCACGGTGATGCTGGATTGATCTGGTTCGAGACTGCGGCGGTGCATCGTGCGTGAGAAGAACGGCATCGCCGCCCATGACCCACCGCGCAGCACTTTTTGCGTGCCCACAGGCGGCCCTTGCGGGTTCAGGCCAATAGACTCCGGCTGGCGATAATACGTCTCGCTGTACCAGTCTGCCACCCATTCTTCGACGTTACCGGCCATATCCAGCAGGCCGTTCTCACTTGCGCCAGTAGGATAGCTGCCAACCGGTACAGCGCCCCGCTGTTCGGTGTCCACCACCGGACGGCTGGTTTTGGAGTTGTTCACATTGCGGTCATTACCCCAGGGGTAAATACGACCCTGGCTGCCTTTACCAGCACGTTCCCATTCAGCTTCGGTGGGCAGACGGCGGCCAATTGCCTCGCAATAAGCCTTAGCACCGTACCATGTCACACCGGCCACCGGGTAATTTTCCAGGAACGGCTGAACGCGGTAATTAGCGCTGTCAAAGCTGACGTTGCTCGCATCCGTCTCATTCTGCGTGGCAATACACTGGAAACCTTCACAGCCGTTCAGATGGCTGCGCGGCCCCAAGAAGTTCAGGAAGGTCAGATACTGCCCGTAAGTCACTTCATCCCGCTCCATCTGGAAGGGGTCCAGAGTGACCGAATGCGGCGGTGACGAATCTTCGCCGTAGGCCAACTGACAATCACCACCATCGGCCACACAGGCATCTACTGCCGTGCGAACTTCCGCCGCAGTCGTGCCCATTTCAAACGTGCCACCGGCAATATCAATTGCGGGACTTAAAAGTGAGGTCAGTTCTGGGGGAACCTGCCCCGAATTTGACGCGCCTGCAATTTGTGATCCACCCGTATTCTGGCCGCCCCCATCCCCCTCATCTGAGTTGTTGGATGGCGCCAGGAATGTCGTCGCGCTTGGCTCGACCTGAATTAAGCTCTCTGGCGTGGGAGGAAGCTCAGTCGGTGTCGGCGGGGCGATATCGATCTGCTGTGATGTCGCCGTCGCCAGTGGAGCCTGCGTCGGAATCTCAGTCGGCGTAACCGGCGCAGGCGTTGCTGTAATCACCTGAACCAATGCCGTCGGTGTTTCTCTGCCCGGTGCGCCCTCTACATCAAGATACAGAAATCCCGTCGCAATAGCGGCCAGCACCAGTGTAATAGAACAGCCTAAGCCTAATATGGTGCCGAGTACAAACCACTGCCAGGCACCCCCACCTGAACGGCGATTGCCACCCAGTGAACCGTAATTTCTACCCATAACGTTATAATCTCCTCATATTGAGGCATCAACCCTAAAATCGAAACGGCATTTTACCATATCCTGCCCACTTGTGAACATCAACCCACACGTCAGGTTGCCATAAACGACACAGACCCCACGATTGTGAGGTCTGTGCCGATAAGATAATGACGGATAATAACGCTTAGATAGAGTTGAGGATATTGCCGTAAATATTGCTCAGTCCTGGTCCCAGGATAAGAATAAGCGCGACCATGATTACAGCAACGAGAATAAGGAGCATAGCGTATTCGACTAAACCCTGTCCACTATCAAACGATCCATCGCGCAGTTTTCTATAAAAGAAATCCTGCATACCTCGGATGGAGAAAAGCATATTGGCCTCCATATTAAATTGGAATACCACGAACTGATGACCACCCCAATCTCATCCTTACTTAAGACTGGATGAAAAAGACATAAGCCATACCACAATTCTAACATGTAAATTAATTATATTGCAGTAAAATTCGTAAAAAATTGATGTCTGGATTACTTGACAATTATGGAGCCAATCGCGTCGTCTGGGTTTAATTAATGTAGTAAGTCCTGTAAAATAAAAATACTTCATTTTTTGATCCGTCCGACCTTTCAAAGGACGATATCTTGTGACCAGTGTAAGCCTCCCCGAAAATTCAACCTTTGCCCATGAAGGATTGCGTCCGGTTAATCTCAGAACGGATCTCGCCCCACTAGCCGATTTAATCGAACTCGTTTTTGCAGACAGCATGGATCAGAATGGTGCAGCAGCCGTAAGAGAGATGCGCTATCTCAGCAAAATGGGTGTCGGTCTTAACCTGCTGCCCGGTTTTAACGATCTGGTGCAGGGCATTAGCCTGGGTTATGTCTGGATTGCCAACGATAAACTGGTGGGGAATGTCTCCGTCTATCCGGCACGCTGGCCGGACAGCCAGCAGCGCGTCTGGATTATTGCAAATGTCGGTGTGCATCCCGACTATCAGCGGCGCGGAATCGCCACGCAACTGATGCGTGCCGCGCTGGATATGGTGCGCGACAAAGGCGGACACATGGCCGTGCTCCAGGTCGACAATCAAAACGAAACCGCTCAGAATATTTATAAGCGAATGGGATTTGTTGCCGAGCGTACCTGGACGACCTGGCGACGCAGCGCCACCACCCGCATTCCGGCACCTTTAGAGAATCGCGTGCTGCATATCAGCCGGCGCCGGCGTGAAGAATGGCAGGCGGAATATAATCTGGCCGCGCAGTTACGGCCTGCGGATAAAGGCGGGCTGGGCTGGCAGCGTCCGCTGAATCAGAATTTCTTCAGCAAACCCTTCTGGCAGCAGATTGGGGATATCATCAGCATGCGTGCGTGGGAACGCGTCGTGATACGCTCTGCTGACGAGCAGCAAATCCTGGCTTCTCTGTGGATCGAAAATGGATTTCTGGCGTCCACAACGCAACTCACCCTGCTGGTTCACCCGGATTATCAGGGAGACTATGATGAAATTCTGCTCAATCAGGTCACGCGTCGTTACGATACCAAAGGTGCCTTAGTGTTGGAACATCCGAGTGATGAAACTGTGACGGCGGAAGTGTTGCGTCGTTATCAATTCCGCCCACAGCGTGAAGTGATTCATATGCGATGGGACGTGAAGTAAAATGAGTGACACGATTCTGCTGGTCGATGACGAGCAGCATATTATTGATTTAGCCCGCATGTATCTGGAACAAGAGGCGTTTCAGGTCATCAGTGCGACCGATGGCAAAACCGCGCTGGAAATGATTCTTAATCAACGTCCCGCGCTGGTCGTGCTGGACTTGATGCTGCCGGAAATGGATGGCTGGGATGTCTGCCGGCGGGTACGTGCAGAATCTGATGTGCCGATTATCATGCTGACCGCCCGCAATGATGATATTGATAAAATCGTCGGGTTAGAGTTGGGTGCGGATGATTACCTCACCAAACCATTTAACCCACGTGAGCTGGTCGCCCGTGTCCGTGCGATTTTACGGCGCAGTAATAAGCAGGATCTGCCCGTTGAAGGCGATGCCATCAATCTGGGGAATTTGTCGATAGAACCGGATAAACGCCGCGTACGCGTAGGAACCCGCGAAATAAACCTGCGCATGAAAGAATTCGATTTACTGCTGACACTGGCTGAAAATCCCGGTGTGGTCTTCACACGGGAAAAACTGCTGGACATCGTTTGGGGGTTTGATTTCGCCGGGGAAACCCGCACCGTTGATGTTCATATTGCCCATCTGCGCCACAAACTATCGGGCATGGGGCCGCTGATCGAAACCGTATGGGGTGTGGGTTATAAACTGGACGGCTAATTGATGAGTTTACGCAGACGGCTCCTGCTCTCGTATATTGTGGTGATCGCCATCACGCTGCTGATTATCTCCGGGGCGCTTACGCTCTTTCTGGGGGTGCGACAGGCGCCACCACAACAAACCTATCGCGACTTGACCACGTTTGCCGCTGCAAATGTGCGTCCGCTGCTGGACTTAACCCGTCCACGCATCCTGAGCCGTAATGCGCCGACTACCGATGCGATGATTACGGAAATCAGAGGCATTGCGGAGAATACCGGTATCCGTGCGTTGATCGTCCACAAGGATAATCAACAGGTGATTTTTGACAGCGCTGGTCTGATTGACAGCGGCACCCCGCTTGAGTTGAATATCGACAACGATGCACAAGCACCCTCTCTGCCGCCCAATATGCAACCGCCCGGACAACGCAACCGCACCACGATTTATTATGGCAGTTTCATAGGCAGCGGGCCGGGTGAGTGGTTGTTTATGGCTATTGAAAACAATGGCGCAAATGCGCCGGATAATATCGTGCTGTTTGCCGAGCCGCGTCCAGACCAATCCCTGCGCAGTGTTCTCGAATCCTATGGCACCTCATTGATCCGGCCTATTTTGCAGGCAGCCGCGATTGGGTTGCTGGTCGCGGTGGTGATGGCCGCGATTATCAGCCGGACGATTGCCCAACCGTTGCAGGAGATCGCCACCGCGACGCGTGTTGTCGGGGCAGACGAATATTCCCAGCAGGTTCCGGTCACTGGCCCGCCTGAAGTCCGCGCTGTCGCTGAGGCAATTAATCATATGCGCGCAGAAGTCCATACCTCGCAGGCCATCCAGAAGGATTTTATCATCAATGTCAGCCATGACCTGAAAACCCCGCTGACCTCGATTCAGGGCTATTCGCAGGCCATTATGGATGGCGCGGCACCTGACCCGGTTAAAGCCGCCCGGATCATCCACGAAGAGGCAGCACGGCTGAACCGGATGGTGGTTGAGCTGACGGATCTCGCTCGTTTGCAAAATGGTCAGCTTTCGATGCAGATCGTGCCGCTGGAAACCAGCCAGATCGTCAATGCCGTGGGGCAGCGGCTGGCGATTGTCGCTGAGAAGCGCGGGATTCAGCTCAAAATTGATGCACCCTCCATGCCGCAGATCAACGGGGATGGTGATCGGCTGGCGCAGGTCATCACCAATCTCATCAGCAATGCCATTAAGTACACGCCTAACGGGGGTTGTGTGCAGGTGCGGACTCAGGTCAATAATGGCGGTGTCGAATGGATTGTGCAGGATAACGGCATTGGCATCCCGGCGGATGATCTGCCGCGTATTTTTGAGCGGTTCTATCAGGTGGATAAAACGCGTGGGCCGCGACGCGGTACCGGGCTGGGGCTGGCTATTACCCAGGAAATTGTGCAGGCGCACAAGGGGACTATCAGTGTCACCAGCGCTGGGCAAAATCAGGGGACGACCTTTAGTGTGTGGCTACCTGCGCCGAACTTAAAAACGGTCGTGACCGGCAAGCGGTCATAATCTGCCTAGAAAGGCAGTGTGGTCGCCTGGAAAGCGTTGGCATAAGCGATGATGCCATCCAGAAACAGGGTGACGCTATAGTGCTCTAACGCGCCCATTTCGACCAGATCAACCACCAGCGGTCTGCCAATTTCTGAATTCGGGTCGCGGTAATTAAACTGTTCCCCGTTGCTTTCGTTGATCACTTTAATGCGCAGGTCAAATGGGCCAGCATCCAGCGAACTGCGGCTGGAGTTAAAGTAAAAAACCATCTGCTGCGCATCCAGCATAGCCCGATCCACATACACCCATTCACGGTTAAACAGGCTGTAATCACTGCGGATACCAATGCGATCTTCCCATTGATCGCGCACGGTTGGCGGCAGAATAAAGCGCAGCGTTTCGTATTCCGCTTCAGACCGGCACCAGATATATCGCAGGCTTCTGAGATTGATACGATCACGAATCACGACTTCGGCATGGCGATGGAAAATGATGCGGTCGCGTTCTTCTTTTTCAAAACGCGCATCGTGATAAACCAGATCAAACGGCAGCTTTTCAAACGCGTCACTGGTGTCATAAACCAGTGTTTCTGGCCGGGCGAGACTGCCATAACTGAATGCGGCATCTTCGCGGCAGATCAGTCCTTCAAAGTCGAAGAACAGATAAACCGGCATCGGGCAATGCGCTCCACCCAAAACCCGGCGTTTGACCGGGCGAAAGCCCTCGTTACGGTACAGTGTGGGCGTGCGCGGGCGGAAATAAAAACGGACAAAATTCTTCCATTTTTCCTCCGTCTGGTCGATCACATCCGGGCTGGCACTGTCGGTAAAGCCTTCATATTCCGCCGCGACTGCCGCCCGTGACAGCAACACATCATTCTTGAGAATCGACACGACATTCTGCAAATCGGCAAAATGATACAGAAAATACGGCCACCAGCGACGCGACCCTAAGCGAGTGCGCTGACGTAATGTGCTGAGACGCCGCCGAAAAATTTCAGCATCGCGTTTTTCATGGATGGTGCTTGCGCTCATAAACTCACCCTGATTGCCGTAATGTCTTCACTGACAGGTGGGATAAAATGCAGACCCACACGCCGCTGCCCCTGCATGCGCGACAGGTACACCGGTTGAATGTAATCCAGATGCGTCAGCAGCGCAACCACCTGGGGCGCGTAATTATCAAGGCCAGAGGGTAAATTCTGCGGCATACAGTAACCGCTCACACGCACATAATGCCACAGGTCAGACAGGGTACTTTCGGAAAGCACCGTCAGCATTTCGCCCTGATGATCAAACAGACTAATGCGTTCCTCAAAATCATCCAGCGTGGCCGTAAAAACAGTATTTTCGTCCAGCGTTTCGAAGCGTGTCTGGCGCTGCACCACCGCGATCATCTCATCGCGGAAGCGGGTAAATGTCGGCACCTGCGGCAGACCATTCAGCCAGGTTTGCTGAGTCTTAAAATCGGTTTTGAGCGCGAACTGATTTTCCGGCTCATACAGATGGATGTAGATATTAATCGGCAGATCGTGCAGGTAACGCTCCATAACGGGACGCACGACCGTTTCCCAGTCTAACCCGCCCAGGCCTGCCCCCAACATGGGAAATGAAACTGAAGTCAGACCTTTATCCGCATACGTCGCGACGAATTTTTCCAGCCCCTGTTCCAGATATTCCAGCCGTGAGGGGTCACGCCAATCGGCTTTGGTGGGGAAGTTCAAAATCCATTTATGGGGCGTTTTATACAGCCACAACTGACCAACTTTGAACTGCTGCTGATCGCATAAAATCCGATACTGGTCATTCATCTGCGGATAAAACTGGCGAAACTGGTAAGCGAGTCCTTTGCCCATCGTGCCGACCGTATTCACGGTGTTGACCAGCACTTTGGCCGGGCTATAGAAAATGTCGCTGACAACATAGGTAATCATGAAATATCCTGTCTGGGAGGCTTCCGCCTCAGTGTAACATGCTTTTGGCTGGCTTACGGTTAAGTCCACAGGGTGTTTCGACCAATATAGCCATCATCTGCATTGTTTTTCCGCTTCAGGCCATATACAATCAACATATATGACAATCAAAACAAATGATGTTGACTTAACCAAAATCAGCGCCTTAGCCGTCGAAGATGATGCCGGTGGTATGGCGATTATCGGCGTGATGATGCGCTACTTAGGCATAAAAGCCTATATTAACACGACCGGTGAAGGTGTGGTGGAAATGGCGCACGCTATGAAACCGCTACCCAAGGTCGTCTTTCTGGATATTGCACTGCCGCGCACCAATGGCTATGACATCCTCAAATCGATTCGCGCTGATGAAAAGCTGAAAGATGTGCTGGTCATCGCGGTCACGGCACAGGATGCCGATAACGAAATCCCCAAATGCAAGGAGGCCGGTTTTGATGGCTTCATCGGCAAGCCTATCAGCCGCGGACGCTTTCCCCGGCAGGTGCGACGCATCCTCAGCGGCGAATCCGTCTGGGAAACCTACTAATCGCAACCGATTTTCTGCGTTTGAACAGCCTTTTTACAACCTCAGCCCAAAATAACCGTAAACTGAATAAGAACGCCATTTATCTGAGGCTTTGATTGATGCGCTATCCCCTGTTGTATTACGTCATTGCGATTCCCATAGTGGCTTTGATGAGCTTAATCTTTTTAAGCCCGCTAGTGATCTCACTGGCAGGAACATCATCCAGCACCAGCAATAACTGGAAACTTTACCGGGTGCAAGCAGATGCCAATACGCCGGGAACGGTTGCTGTGCTGCTGACGGATAGATGTTGCGACGAAAATACGAATACAGGAATAATTTACGAAACCCGGGATTACGGGGTTAGCTGGGAACTCCTAAGCGATAAAACCAGTCAATGGAGTTTTCAGGAAGAAACCAGTCGCGAATTTTATTTTGCTAATGGTGACTTACGCTACCAAAATCAATGGATCTGGACGTATCCTCGGTACATGTTTCGGACGTTTTTCTGGGGTTGGGGGAATGTTGACAACAGCTCGTTTCTAGACATTGAGGCAGGCGTTCACACGGCGGACACCACTTACGTTGCTTTGGGCAGGGACGGCTTGCTGATCGGCCCCTATCCGACTGATAGTGATGCACGCTCATGGACACTGGTCAGCGAGCCTTTTCCACAATTAAATCCGCGACCGCTGACGATACGTAACCCATTGCATCTGCTTCTGATTACTGCACTCGGCCTGCTGATTCCGCCATTGCCGTTTATCCATGCGTGGCTGCTGGCGCAGGTGTGGCGTTACGCTGTGCCGGGTCACGATATGGAGGAAGCCTTGCGTCCAGCATGGCGTGTCTCACTGCAACTGACGATCATCGCGGCAGTGGCGGTGATCCTATGGCTCACCAACATCAATACGCGCTTTTACGCCATTGTCGGCGGGATGGCAATCGTGGTTGTCGTCGTTGGCCTCATCAATGCCTGGGAGATCGCCCAAAAGGCCAATATGGGGCGCGCTTTCACCATCAAGTTATTAGCAGGCACAGCCCTGGTATCGCTGATCGTCCCGGCAGGTGTGGCAACAACGCAGTTTGGCTTCGGCTGGACAGTTATCATCACCCTGATTACAGGCTTTATGAGCTATCGCCACACCCTGGAAGATGAGATACAAATCAATTCTCATCAGGGAGAGATTGATCACTTATCGTTGGAAGTGCTCGGTGGAATGTTGTGCACAATGGCCTTGCTGAGCGGCGTGGTTCCGCTACAGCTTGGCGTGGTCGTTGTCGTGACAGCCTACATTGCCGGACGTTTAACCTGGATAGCCATTCACACTCATGATGACACAACTAAAAAAACCAAAAATGAATCTTCGTTTTCGTATCTTGCGCTTTTATTGAATGGGAACTGGTGGGGAATGGGATTTTTCATGACGATTGGATGGTTTTTCGCATCCGGGGCTGTGTCGACCCTGATCTTTTTCACGCAGCTTGCCGCCTGGGGGTATTTCTATCAGGTCGGCATGGGGAATTTGTGATATCGCAGATTTATCCCAATTATATCCCAAAATTTAAAGTGGTCTTTATAAATCAGGCAGAGTTGGTGCTGTTCAAGGAAATAAATAAAACAGAAGTACGGACATGGCATGCCATGTCCGTACATATTAATGCTTTTAACTGATTTATCTGCTTAACTAGCGTGATGCTGATTCTACTCCAGCACTTTCACCGGGTTAGATAGTTCGCCCAATCCATCAATTGTGATTTTGACGACATCGCCGTCTTTCAGATAGCGCTTGGGCTTCATACCTTCACCCACGCCATCCGGTGTACCGGTCAGGATGACATCACCGGGTTCCAGTGTGAACATCTGTGAGCAGTAGGAAATCAGATGACGGACGTTGAAGATCATGTCTTTAGTGTGGCCGTCCTGTACAACTTCGTCATTGACCATCGTCTTGATGTTCAGATTCTGCGGGTCTTCAATCTCATCACGAGTGACCAGATACGGCCCCATCGGGCAGAAGGTATCCAGGCTTTTGCCGCGTGTCCACTGGCTGTCGATGCGGATCTGCAGGTCACGCGCGGAAACATCATTGGCGATGGTATAGCCATAAACATGATTGAGCGCATCTTCTTCGGTGACGTTGCGGGCGCGTTTGCCAATGACGACCCCCAGCTCACCTTCCCAATCGACTTCATTGGTTATGGCCTTGCTCCAGCTGATATCCTCACCGGGGGCAATGACCGCGCTGGGGAACTTGGCGAAAATGATCGGCGCGGTGGGGACATCACTGCCGGTTTCTTTGGCATGATCGGCATAGTTGCGGCCAATGGCAATAATCTTACCCGGGCGCAGCGGAGCCAGAATACGAATATCATCGAGTTTATAGGACATGCTGACGCGGCTGGGGGTAATATTGCGCCGCACCACCTCGTTCATGGTCATCGTGTCGGAGCCCGACAGCATATAAATTTCATCACCATCAATCTCACCCAGTAAGGTGCGGCTATTATGTGCAAAACGTACCAGTTTCATTTATTGACCACCTTTGAATATTGCAGAAATATCGTAAAACTCTATTTTACCGTATCTTGCCACGATACTGGCGACCAATTGTCCCCACATGGTCTGTACCACCCCGGTGATTTGTCTTTATACTCAATCCAGTCGATACTGGTAGATAATTTCAAACGCCAATCGCAACCCCAATCAATTGCCAGGGGATGATCTGACGCTGGTATAGTGCGAAGAAAGCTGGGTGTGAGCATGGATAAACGGTTTCAAATTTTACGCGAACAAATGGTGCGGACTCAGGTAGAAGCACGGGGTATTGATGACTTTCGTATTCTGGAAGCCATGCGCCAGATTCCGCGGCATGAGTTTGTCCAACCGCAGTACAGCTTCAAAGCCTATGAAGACACCACCATCCCGTTGCTGGAAAAACAGACGGCTTCCCAGCCTTATGTGATTGCCCTGATGCTGCAAACCCTGGGGCTGCGCGGTGATGAACGCGTGCTCGAAGTGGGGACCGGTTCTGGTTATCAGACGGCGCTGCTGTGTCATCTGGCCGGGGAAGTTTACACGCTGGAACGTCATGCTCGTTTGGCAGATCGCGCAGCTCGAACTCTGGGGCGCTTAGGTTATGACAATGTCGATGTGCATATTGGCGATGGCAGTCAGGGATTAGCGGATATGGCACCCTTTGACGCCATTATCGTCACAGCAGCCGCTCCCGCGCTGCCTTATCCTCTGCGGGCGCAATTGCATCCCCAGGGTGGCCGTATGATTTTGCCGATTGGCGATTTATACCAGCAATATCTGGAATTGGTGACGCGGTTTGGTAAACGGTGGGAAATCGAGCAGATGCGCCGGGTGCGTTTTGCGCCGCTTATCGGACGTTATGGTTTTAAGTCGCACGATAAACGGCCCAATAACGATCAGGATGATCGCCTCGCCAGTGTCTGAAGTTAATCGAGCTGGTGAACGAAGTCGCTGATAAAGCCACCATCATCTGTAGCCACCAACACCCCGGATAATTTGTGTACCACCAGTTCACCCACATAATTCAGTTGATTTTTGATCTGCTCACGTACCACCAGCATTACTGATTCCCAGGCAATTCCATCCGGTAGCTGGGGTTCGCGCAGGCTGCGCGTGCTTTCCAGATAAGCCATCACCGGTTCAGCATCATTAAACACAAATGCTCCCGGCAGATCATGGCGCACCACCGCATAAAAATGGCGGGAAAGCTGACGCGTGCCACTTTCCAGCGAGAACAGATTGCTGGTGGGCATAGGCACAGTAAACGGCCTGCCCGGGGCAGTCAGCACCAGAATCGCCCGTTTATACAACTCACGGAACTGTGGCATATTCTCCACGCTGTTGGTGGCCGTGATGAGGATGCCACCCGGTTTGAGCACACGCCGGAACTCACGAATCGCCCGATCAATGTCGGGCACATGGTAAAGCATATGATTCGCCATGACCACATCGAAAGTGTGCTCGGGGAACGGGATTTCCTGCACATCTGCCAGCGCCAGTGAGCGTTGCAGGGGGTGTTTGAGCACCATGCCGGCAGAAAAATCCAACCCGTAATAGCCAATATCCGGGAAGCTGTTTTTTAATGTCTGGGCATATAAACCGGGGCCACAGCCGACATCCAGCACACGCTCATCCCCGCGCCATGCAATGCGCCGGATGGCCCAATCCCGAAAATCAATCTTCGGCACTGAATACTGTTCATGGATGCCATGTCGTACCAGATAGTTTTCGTCATCAGCATACGCTTGTTGACGGAGTGTTTCAGGATCAGTCATTGGAAACATAAATTTTTCACAGGTTGATGACGGTCTTCGCTATAGTCATAATCTTACAGTGGTTTTATAACAATGCAAATGGCAGGGCTCAGAAATCAGCAAAATTCATGCCCTATTAGCCAAAACCGCCGCAAGTTATTACTTCACTGCCACAGAAGCCGAGGCTTCTGAAGAGGTATCCGGTTGCGTATTGCTGCTTTTCATCACATCCCCCAGCGAAACACCCAGCGCGACCAGCCCAATCGTCCCCCAGATAGCATATCCCAGAACGGTGATGCCATGAAACAGAAAGCCCAGCGGCAGCGACAATGCCGCTGGCAAGCCGACTGCATCACCAGAGAGGCGAACCGCGCCTTCAAATGGCCCGATGGATGCGACACTCACAGGGATGGCGATGGCGAACGAGGCCAGCGTGATCGACAGCACGGTCATCAGGAAAAGCTGCTCATCAGCACCCAGCGCGCGCGCCATACAATAGAAGGTGCACAGCGAAAGTGTCCACGAGATAATCGTCCAGCCAATAGCATGCGCCGCGCCGCGCCAGTGCGCCATCGGCTTAATGCCTTCCAGCACACTTTCCAGCAGGCTGTTTAACGGCAGGCGCTTGAGGAATGGCAGCAGATTTTCGAGGAATTTTAAGATGCTGCGCGGCAACTGTGGCCTGCGGGCAAATACCAGCAGCAGCACCATCGCAATCACACCCGCCGCGCCGAACAATAACGCGGCATTCGACATCTGTGTGGGGACATCCGGCAATTGAGTCAGCGCCAGCGCTAACCAGATGACCACCAGCAGCACATCCAGCAACCGTTCCACCAGAATGCTGGTGGCAGCAGTCACAAAAGATACGCCAGACCGCGTGACCAGTGCACTGCGGGCGACTTCTCCCGCACGCAGCGGAAGCTGATTGATGAGCATGGCGATATTAAGCATGTGAAACGCCTGCATGGTTTCGATGCGGTTATCCAGCAAACCCCGCCAGCGGATCGCGCGTGTCCACAAGCCACCCGTGATAAAAATCAGGCTGATGAAAATCCAGCGCAGGTCGGCCTGACGGATGCTATCGATAATCTGTTGGCGGGTTTCGGGTGTGACATCGCGCAGTGCCAGCCATAAGAATAAGGCACTCACGAGAATACTGGCGATGAGAAACAAGGCACGGCGCATAGGATTACCCTTTAATGGCTAAATTCTGAACAGATGCTGCACAAGCTTTCTTACCCCTCACCCCTTAATCCCCTCTCCCACAAGAGGCGAGGGGACTTTCAAGTCCCGTTATGAACCGACTAATTCTCCCTTTCTCCCCTGGTGGGAGAAAGGGTTGGGGATAGAGGGGCAAAATAAACAACTCGCCATCATGCTAACAGCTTAATGTCCCCGGCTTACACTTGCCTAAACAGCTCTGGCTCACAAAACTTGCTGAATAACGCTGTTCGCGCTTACGCTGGAGATGGTTAATCCTGGAGCAACCATTGAATTGCGCTGCTTTCGGAGGCGAACACATCGCGCTGGCGGTAATGGTTGGAACTGCGTATCACCAGCGAAATCACCTGTGCGGCCAGACGGCTGCCAATCAGGATGCTCAACCGTCCACGGACTTCAGGTCGCATCTGTGATAGTTCCCGTGCGCGGCGCAGCCCATAGGCGCTGACGATGTTGCCATGCAGCGAGATATCCAGCAGCATGCGCCAGGTCTGATCCGGCGGCCAGTCGCTCAACTCCGCTGCAATATCCACCGCCCATAAATCAATGGTTGTGGGAGATGTGTTTTGGAAGCGATAACAGAGGATGCGCCCATCTGAAATCCACTCTTTGCGATAAGCTGTGCTGGCTTCGATTTCAGACATCAAATTTATAACCTACGCCCCAGACTGTCTGGATAAAAAGCGGCTTGGCCGGGTCAGGCTCGATCTTTTCGCGCAGGCGGCGCACATGCACTGTGACCGTGCTGGAATCGCCATAAAACTCGTAACCCCACACCTGATCCAGCAATTGATCGCGCGTGAAAACCTGGCGCGAATTGGATGCCAGAAACCACATCAGGTCAAACTCTTTGGCTGTCAGAGAAATCGGGCGATTATCCACCAGAACTTCACGCGTGCGCGGGTCGATATACAAGCGTTCGAATTGCAAAGGGCGCTCGGCAGAACCTGAGGAATGCGCGTAAGTGCGGCGTAAAACTGCCCGCACGCGTGCAACCAGTTCCTGCGGGCTGAAGGGCTTGGTCACATAATCATCCGCGCCTAATTCAAAGCCCTGAATGCGATCATATTCCCCGGTACGGGCGGTCAGGATGATGATGGGCACTTCATGTTCGGTCACCAGCGTGCCTGAGCTATCACCTTCACGCAGCCGACGCGTAATGGTCAGACCGTCAATACCGGGCAGCATGATATCCAGCACCAGCAGATCGGGCGGCTCTTTGCGAATGAGATCGAGCGCAGTCGTGCCATCTGCCGCTTCCATAACCTGATAACCATCCCGTTCCAGATAGCGGCGCACAACTTCGCGGATAGTGGGTTCATCATCAACCACCAGAATCGTGTGGGATTGCCTCATCAGAAAGTTTACTCACTTTTACCCATAGATTTATTTTCAGCCCAAATCAGGCTCTCGTAACCTTCACGTAAGCATTTACTGTTTCAATTCATCTTGATTGTGCGAGAGTACCTGACTATCGATATTGTAGTATATATCACAATAAATTGTCACTATCTGGAGATGATGATGCGAAAATTTTTGACCCTGGCCGTTCTTTTGACTTTGCTTGTAACCGCCTGTGCCCAGCAATCAACTCCTGCGACTGAGTCAATCGTTGAAGTCACATTGCCGCCAACCGAAATCCCGCAGGATACCGATCCCGCAACGCCTACGGCTGAAATCGCGGCTGCGCAGGAAGCGGAGCAACCCGTCGCCAATATAGATATTCCGGCGATCCAGAACGTATCGTTGGTAAATGCCGCCACGGGCGAAACTTTTACACTGGCGGATTTCGAGGGCAAGACCGTGCTGGTAGAGCCGATGGCGACCTGGTGCACCAACTGTCGCGCACAGTTAGGCAATGTCATCCGCGCGAAAAGTCAGTTGGGCAGCGATTTTGTCTTTGTCGGTTTGAGCGTGGGCGAAAATATCACGGATAGCGATCTGGCCACTTATGCCACCCGTCAGGGTTTTGATCTGGTGTTCGCGGTGGCGACTTCCGAAATGCTCACTGAGCTGACCAGCAACTTTGGTCGTGCCTCCCTGACGCCGCCCTCTACACCGCATTTTATCATCCGGCCTGATGGCAGCATGACCGACTTGTTTACAGGCTCTAAAAATTCAGATACGCTCGTGTCACTGCTCAATGAAGCTGCTGGAGCTTAAGTGTGTCCGAGTTATTGACTGCATTCACGCTGGGGAACGCCGCCATTCTGACGAATGTCTGTATGCTGCCCCTGTATCCCGGCCTGATCGCGTTTCTGGCCGGGACAGCCGATAGTCAACGCTCCCGGCTGACCACCGGCTTGCTGGGTGCGGTGGTGCTGGCGGGTATCCTCAGCATGATGATCCTGATCGGGTTGGTGCTGCATGTGACTCAGGCGTTTTTCGGGAGCATTTTTAATATCCTGCTGCCGGTGATTTACATCATCGTGATCGTGCTGGGTGTGCTGCTGCTGATTGGCCGCAGTCCGTTTGCAAAATTGCAGACCGCCCAGGCACCGATGCTGCGCAATCCGTATATCACGGCTTACGTCTATGGCCTGCTGTTCGGGCCGATGACACTGCCCTGCACCGGGCCGATTATCGTCACGGCGTTTGCGACCGGAGCCGGAGACGCCGGGATGCTGCTGGATGGCATCGTCTATTTTCTGGCGTTTGGGCTGGGATTTGGCTGGCCGTTAGTGCTGCTCCCGCTATTGGCGTTGCCCGTTCAGCGGCGTTTCGTCAGTTGGCTGACTCACAACCACCTGCTGCTTAATCGGGTGTCTGGCATTCTGCTGATCAGTGTAGGCATCTTCGGCTTTATCAGCGAACTGCTGCCGCTGTGGATTGACGGTTTCGAGCCGACCGGGGCGCTGATCGCACTCTACTGGCTGATCGTCATCCTGATCGCAGGCGCGGTCATCTACGTGACGCGCCGTGAAACTCACACCCCCGAACAAAGCATCAACGCCGCATAACCCTCGACAGCAGCTTTTCTCGATTGATGTGTGATGTCGGGGAAGTTGCTGTTTTATTGGGCGAACAAATTGAGTTTGTCATAATTATTTTCAGTCCAGCAAAACTTATAGACAACCCTCCAAAATTCTGCTATGCTGTGAAGCATGATTTACTTCTCGTATCATAAAACACTCGCATTTATCCGTCTGTCGTCCACTTCAGGCGCTCCGGGGGATAGGTGCGCCTGCTAACTGGTACGTAATGTAATTTGTAATTTTACGGCTGTAGGCGTGACTGCTTGCAGCCGTTTTGATTCTGGCATTGGGTGAATCTGGCATGGGCAATCACGCTTCCAGCCCATCATGGGATATTTTACGGAGGAACTCATGCACATTATCAATATCAACACCATCACCGTCAACCACGCCGGTCGGCAAATCTTCAGCGAACTGACATGGGCCATTGGCGATCATGACCGAGTCGGTCTGGTCGGCCCCAACGGTGTGGGCAAATCCACCCTGCTCAAAGCCATCATGGGCGAAGTCCAGCCGGATACCGGCAGCATCAGCCGGATACGCGGCGTGACCGTGGGCTATCTGCCGCAGCAGGTGGAACTCACACCTGGGCGGCAACTCTTGCAGGAAGCCCTCACGCCACCCCCCGAACTGGCCGCTGTCGAAGCCGAACTGACGCGCATCGAAGCGCAGTTAGGTGATCCTGATGTCTATAACAGTGAGAGCAAACTCACCCGCGTACTGCGTCATCAGGAGAAGATTCTGCTGGAATATGAGCGTCTGGGTGGGCCGCGCCACGAAAGTCTGGTCAAGGAACTGCTGGCGCATCTGGGTTTTACAGCCGACGACTACGACTTACCCACTGATACCCTCAGTGGCGGTCAGAAAAAGCTGGTTATGCTGGCGCGTCTGGCGGCTGAGACTCCGTCCGTGCTGTTGCTGGATGAACCAGATAATCATCTCGATCTGGAAGCCAAGCATCATCTGGAAAATTTCATCAGGAGTTATGGCGGCTCCGTGATCATCGTGTCGCATGATCGTTATCTGCTGGATGCCGTCGCGCTGGAAATTGCCGAAATGGAAGATGGCAAGCTCAACCTGTATCCCGGCAATTACACCGCGTATACCACTGAGCGTGAACTGCGCCGCATGCGCCAGCAGCAGATGTTTATCGCGCAGCAAAAACGCATCCAGCAGATTGAGGAAGCCATCAAAGAGTGGGAACTCAAAGCGCGTAATGACCTCAATGAACGCCATGCACGGCAGGCGGCCAGTCGGCGCAAAATGCTGGCGCGGATGGAAGAAAGCGGCGATATGGTCGAGCGCGTCTATGAACGCCGCCAGATGGAACTTCAGCTTGAAGGCTGGCGCGGCAGCACCAAAGCGCTGGAAATCATTGATCTGTGCATGGGGTTTGGGGATGATCTGCTGTTCATGGATTTGAATCTGCTGGTGCGGCATGGTGAGCGCATCGGCCTGATTGGCCCCAACGGTGCCGGAAAATCGGTTTTGTTCCGCCTGATTCTGGGCCAGCATGAACCGTTAGATGGACTGATTAAAGTTGGCCCCAGCACACGCATCGGTTACTATTCACAGGAACATGAAACACTCAGCGATTGGTTGACGCGCACACCGCTGGATCGCATCCGTGATATCAAGCCCATGAGCGAGGGCGAGGCAGTCAGCTTTCTGCTCAAGTTCCAGTTGAAATACGACCAGTTACGCATGCCAGTCGGTACCATGAGCGGTGGTGAACGCAGCCGCCTGCAACTGGCCGCGCTGATGCTGGAACAGCCCAATCTGCTGCTGCTAGACGAGCCAACCAATAATCTGGACATTCCCTCAACCGAAGCGCTGGACGCCGCGCTGGAGGACTTTGAAGGGGCTATCCTGACCATTTCTCATGATCGTTACTTTCTCGACCGCACGATTGACCGGGTGGTCGAACTGGACGAGGGTACACTGACGACCTATACTGGCGGCTACACGGATTATCTGACGGCTACCGGGCGCGCTTTTGCCTGAAAACAAACGCAGCCATCAGCCCGAAAATCCGTAAGCCACGCTTAATGCTGAAGGATAAGATTGATGCCTGCGATTTATACAATGGGTGATATTCACGGTCATTATCAGCAGATGATGACTCTGTTACGGGTTAATCACCTGATCGATGCTGAAGATCACTGGTGCGGCGGCACAGATGCCCTCTGGTTCGCGGGCGATTTTTTCGACCGTGGGCCAGATGGCGCTCCTGTCGTGGAGGCCATCATGCGCCTCCAGCGTGAGGCGCAGGCCGCTGGCGGCGAGATCAAAGCCGTGCTGGGCAATCACGATGTGTTGCTGTTATCGGTGGTGCGCTTTGGTAAATACAATCAGGCCATCATCGACGCGGTAACCAGCGGCAAAATGCCCCGGCTCAGTCAGTTGGATTGGTTTACGGCAGGTTGGATTAATAACGGCGGTGTACCGAATGATCTGGGGCGCTTAACGTCTGTCCACATCGACTGGTTAAGCGCGTTACCGGCGATGTTTTTGCAGCACGGTTACCTCTTTTTCCATGCTGACTCGTCACTGTATCTGCATTACGGCACCCGTGTAGACGATGTCAATGCGGCATTTAAGGCTATTATTGAGAGCGATGATCGCGAGGCGTGGGATTTGCTGCTCGATCAGTTCAGCGAGCATAAAGCCTTTATGAGCAATATGTCCAAAGTGCGGCTGTTTCAAACGGTCTTCGGCGGCAAGCAGATTATTCATGGGCATACACCCATCATGAACGCCACCAATCAACCGCCCAAAACCGTGACCGAACCCTACTTGTATGCCAGCGAGCGCTGCATCAATATCGATCACGGCCTTTATCGCGGTGGGCCGGGGTTCATCTATCAGTTAAACGTGTAAAACAATATCAGGCGCAGCAGGTTACCCTACTGCCATGACGCGGATTCGAGCAGGCCGCCGTTAATCCACAGGGCATTCAGGCTGCGGTTGATGGGTAGGGCGCTGGTGGGGCCCAGGTGACGATCATAGATTTCACCATAGTTGCCCAATTCCCTGATGACTGGCACGATAAAATTCGGTGCCAACCCCAGACGAATACTTGTCTCAACAGCCACATCCAACAGGCGTGCCCGGGCAATGCCGACCCTGTTCACGTAAGCCTCTTCATCTTCGCCTTCAATACGGGCAAAATCCATCACGTTGGAGCTGTTAATTCCCAACTCCTCCGCGTAGATCAGGCCATTCATAGTCCAGTCGACAATGGCACTCCACTGCTTGTCGCCATAACGATAAACCGGGCCTTTACCAATGCGTGTGAATGGCACTTCCCACACCACAAAATCATCAGGCACATCAGTGGTTTGTCGCCGGATTTCCAGCAGGGAACGCTCGGAGGTCTGCACATTGCAGCGTCCCGCCAGGAATGCTTCCTGCACAGCCTGTGCATCTCCAAAGGTCAACAGCTCAAAGCGCAGATTACGCACCGCCATCTCATTGCTGAGATTAGACGCGGCCAGCGTATCAGCAATCGCACAGATGGTTTCGCCAGAGAGGTCATCCCAGGTTTCAATTTCACTGTCGCGCCGTACCATGATGGATTGCCCATCAAAAAATGTCACTGGCCCAAAATCCAACCCGGCATTACTATCCTGAGTCAGATTCAAAGCCAGATCATGCAGTAGGGCGACATCCAATTCCCCGCTTAACAGGTCAGACGGTGGTGTTTTCAGCGGTAAAAGGCGCAGATCCAGCGCTGTCGGGTCACCAAAAATTGCGGTGGCGATGGCCGTGCACAATTCCACATCAATACCAGTGATATCACCGGTGTTCGGATTAAGAAAACCGAAGCCGAATACATCTTCGTTGACACCGCAGGTCAGTTGACCACGTGCCAGCACGGTCGCCAGCGTCGGGCCGATTTCCAGCTCTGCCGTGGGTGCATCCTGCGCCAGCAGTAAAGTCGTTCCACTGAGCAGGATAAGCATAAACACAAGGGGAAGCAGTTTCAGTTTAATGGATGTCATAGACTCTTTTATTCGCTATTGGGGCGAAATGCCGCTACTTTCTGTTCGATAATTGCGCGAATCTCACCGGGCTCGGCGTGACGACCCAGCGCCTTCTTTGAAAAGACCAGTTCGCCATTGACCATCACCTCGAAGACGCCGCCCTTGCTGGGAATTAACCGCCAGGAGGGGACATAGGCTTCGATCTCACGCTCGTTCAAAATTTCGTCCGTCAGACTGACGGCACGGGGTGTGTGATGTCAAGCCGCGCAGTATTCAATACTGATATCTAACGCACCGATTTGCATAAATCAAACTCCTCCATGATACACTGAAAAGAATTATTGTAATAACACCAGCATATAACAAAATGCTGCATGTATCTCCAACTATATCAAATTCGTCAAAAACCTCCAACCATTAAGGTCTGGCATCTTGCCTTTTGGCCCCGCAGCAGACACAATGAAATTATGAGGTTATGCACTGGAAGATTATGAGCGCTATTGACGAACTTATCCATGAGTACAACCAGCTACGTGCCAGTGGCATGGCGGTCAAAGATGTCTTAAACACGCTGCGCACGAAAATAGAAACCCTGGATGAAAAGAGTAAGCAAGCGCTGGCGCGTCATCTTCACGGGCTGGAAGCTCAGAAAAAAGCGACAAACACCACGCGCCGCGTAGTGGTCACGCCAGATAAAATGACGCAAACCCCAACCCAGGAACTGACCTGGGTGAATTGTCCCCATTGTGGAAAAAGCAATCAAAAGCATGAATTACTGTGTTACTCATGCGGGCGCCTGCTGGAAAGATCGCACAGTGAGTTTGAAACCCAGGCATTAGCAGAAACCAACGACCTCACCTTCAGTAACGACTACTTTGGCCACGACTCGTTTCTGGTGTTAAAAGTACGCGGCTCTGAAGAAGCTTTTGAAGCGCAACCCCAGAAAACCGAGCAGGAACTGATTATTGGCCGTAAAGTTGAGGGAAGTGCGGTCTTCCCCGATATCGATCTGTCTGACGTGGACGGCGAAATTTATGGCGTCTCACGCCTGCATATGTCGGTACGTTACCAGCCCAAATATAATACGCTGAGCGTGTTTGATCTGGGCAGTGCCAATGGATCATACATCAATGGTCAGCGTTTACATCCGCACGAAGTGAGGGTGCTGCGCCACAATGATGAGATTCGCCTGGGCAAGTTGGTGATGAAAGTGGCCTACCGCCACAGTTAACGCGCCAGCCCCTGCATAATACCGGAAATTTCGTCTACAACCTGATCAAAAAGGTTCTGCATCAGGCGGTCATCAATCTGATAGGGACCACCAAAACTGCCATCCCCCAACACGTCACGCACAGACTTGCCTTCTTCCAGATAACCCAGGTTCACCGGGGTTTTAACCTCCGCTGGCGAGTCGGCCACACGATTAAAGGTGAAATTCTCCCCCCAATTGGCATGATCCGACTTCAGTTGATGTTCCTGCTCAAAAGCCGCGACCACCGGGCTGTCAAACCAGCTGTGCCATGCAATGCGCGCCAGCCCATCCAGCTTCATATCCTGCAACTGCCGTGGGAATGTGTTGCCACCGTGACCATTCAGAATTAAAAATCCGCCAAACCCCTGATGGAGCAAGGTCTGAAGAATTTCCACCATAACCATATCAAAAGTTGGTTTACTCAGGCTGATGGTGCCGGGAAAAGTAGCAAGAAAGGCACTCTGACCAAAATTAAGCGGCGGAGCCACTAAAACCTGCTCACGTTGCGCAACCGCCAGCGCGATGCGCGACGGAATGAGTATATCCGTAAGCAAACTGAGATAAGCATGTTGCTCGGTCGCACCGGTAATCAGGATGATACGATCATCTGTCTGCAGGTAGCTCTCGACATCCATCCAATTGAGATCTTCCAAACGCATAACGGTTATCCTTCATTTAGTTCTGTAATATCACCAGAACAATACTATAACGTAACGAGTCCTGTATGCAAATGTAGCCACTATCTCCAAAAACGTCAGCCAGCCAGTCTGTTTTTTTAAGTCTTAGAGGGTTGCATTTGGGCGGGTATACAGGCCATAATGCTTCTAGAGTTCGGTCAGAATAGAGGAGTCATGGGTTGTGAATTTTTTAAAGAACCTTTTTGGTGGCGGCAATGGTCAATCCGGCGAAGTTGATGGGCGAAGTTTCTATCTGTATGTGCAGCCCAACCGCTGTGACGATGTGATTCGGGTGCGGGTTGACCTCAATAATGATCTCAGCCAGAATGATGATGGTTCTGGTTATTGGGTGCGCAAGATGGTCAGCAGCGGCAACTATAAATGCGCCCAGGTTGAGGTCAACCTGTATTTTGACAATGGCCGAAGATTACAGGAAAAGGAAACCCAGGGTGGCCAGGTTGTGACTCGTGAAGACTATGACCGCTGGCAGGAAACCCAGCAAACCCCCGATTAAGGTTTAACGGGCCGCCACGACTTTTCCCAACGCCTGACGGAGATCGTCGCCTGTCTGGAAGGGGCCATCACTTGCTTCCAGTGAGGCGCTGGTCAGGCGCAGTGGGTCATCATCCACCATGTCACGGACTTTCTGGCGATCACGGACAGGGTAGAAATACTCGCGGGATTGTTGCAGACGTGCTTCCAGCCGTTCGCGGATACTGCGGGTCGCTTCCGGCGCGGTGATAATCAGGAAATCCTCTGCACCCAGATGCCCGATAAAGTCATCTTCGTGCCCAAATTCGCGCACTGCGTTGCGAATCATCAACGCGACTGCCCGCAGAACATCATCCGCCGCGACAAAACCATACATATCCCGGAAATGGCTAAGGTTGCTGATGGATAAAACCAGCGCAGACCATTTCTTATCACTCAGAATCAGCGCGTTGATCTGCTCTTCGACAAGATCGCCTTCTGGCAGGTCAGTCACCGGGTTCGCCACAGAAGGCAATTCAGCCCTGCTGATGGCATTGCGTACCCGCAGGCGCAACTCCTGAATATCAAAGGGTTTGGTAATATAATCGACCACGCCCATTTCCAGCCCCTGCAGGCGATCCACACGATCACGCTTCTCGGTCAGGAAAATAATCGGCGTATCTTCAGTCTGGCGTTGGCTGCGCAACTGACGGCAAATCTCATAGCCATCAATATCCGGCAGGCGAATATCCAGCATAATCAGATTCAAAGGTTCTTCTACGCTCAGGCGCAGCGCATCCGCCCCCCAGGCAGCCGTGACCACATCATAATTTTGCACCCGGAAATAAGCACTGAGCATTTCCGATAAATCGAGATCATCTTCGACAATGAGAATACGAGGCTTGTCCACGTAAACTAACTCCCTAACTGCCCAATCGGTTTTCTGTTAACGGCAAAAACACATTTATCATGACCCGCAGCCCGGCAGGATTGCTCGTAAACATGATATTCATAGCCCCCGGTTGCGTCGTGCAACACCCCCTGCATCATGCCGACAAACGCATGACAGGCGGGTTTGTCGCTTGTGCGCTCCCATATCATCGGGCTAACAGAGATGATGAAATAAAAACAGGCAGCGTCCTGCTCGACATGGTTTTTCTGGTCGCTGTGGCTGGCAAAAACTGCCGCCAGCGCATCCAGGCTCATTTCGGCACGTTTATCCAGCGACAGTGCCTGAAAAGCCGGATGCTGGAAACCAGCCAGAATACCAAAGGTTTTTAACCCCTCAGTAAACCATGACCGCCCGGTACGAAGCGCCATACTGCGCCCACCGCGCACCCCATACATATCTTCCAGGGCGATATTCATCGCTGCAAGATAGGCAAAATCAAACTGCCGCTTGAGATTATCCGGCGGCAATTGGCCCTCAAAATCACGCAGTCCGGCAAGGCTGACCACCGCATCCAGGCTGCCTTTGCCTAATGCATCTTCTATAGCCAGCATGAACAGCCGCCCAAAACGGTTCGGATAATAAAGACCGCTAAGACCCGACACGGCTGCGCGACCCCGGCCAGGACGCTAAACGAGCTTTTCGAGGTCTTCGACGGTGCGGTTCACATCCAGGAAGATCAAACCCAATTTCGCTTCCGGGCGTGCCAGCACAGTCAAAACGGCTTCTTCACCGACACTGGTGAGGATAACATAGCCGCGTTCCCCTTTAATAAAGACCTGTTCCAGAGTGCCCCGCCCCAGTTCGCCCGAGATACGCTCGCCCAGTGAGAGCATCGCAGCAGACATCGCGCTTACCCGGTCTTCTTCCACATTACCAGGCAGTGCCGAGGCCATACTCAATCCATCGACACTGACGATCGCCGCGCCTTCGACATCCCCCGAGCTGGCTTGCAGGTCGCGCAGACGTTCTACCAATTGTTCAGTACGTGACTTAGCCAAGCAATCAACTCCTATCCAAAAAGCACTTATCGCATCTTTTGGATTGTAGCACAGAATTGCCCCATACAATATAAATCTTATGCCACGATTTGCTGCCAGTATATTCAAGCACAAAGTTGGTGACAAGTTAACGTAGGGTAGGCGAGTGGTAATCGGCATATTTTCCCAGCCTCGAAAAAACCGGAGGCAAGGGTTATAGTTGCCTGCGCTCAGGGAAATGACCTGGCGTTCATCCCTATGAGCACCTGCCAGAATGCAAAAAGGTTAAATGATGCGAGCACGTTTACCGGATATTGGCATTATCGCGCTGTTATTCCTGCTGCCGCTGGTCATCTTCTGGCCGCAGACACTGGGCGGACGCACCTTGCTGCCGACTGAAAACCTGTACCAGTACGAGCCGTATGCGACGTATCGCGAAGTGGTCAAAGCGCCGACCGTGCCGCACAATCATCTGGTTTCCGACCTTGTGCTGCAAAACATGCAGTGGAAAATCTTCACGCGTGACAATCTCGTCCAGGGTGAAATCCCTCTGTGGAATCCCTATCAATTCAGCGGTATTCCCTTTCTGGCGGCAGGTCAGCAATCCGCGCTGTATCCATTCAGCCTTCTTTATTATGTACTGCCGCTGCCCGCCGCTTATGGCTGGTTCACGGTGGTGCAGATGTGGCTGGCGGGCGTGTTCATGTATCTGTTTCTGCGCGGGCTGGGATTTATCGGGCGTTTTGGCGGGATGGTGAGCGCGGTTACTTATCAGCTCTCGGCATTTTTCGTCATTAACGCCGTTTTTCCGATGATTATGGCCTCAGCGGTGTGGCTGCCGCTTCTGCTGTTGATGGTCGAATTTATCATCCGCCAGCGCCCACTGCTGGGACGCGCATCGAGTGTGCCGTGGGTCGCGGTCGGTGCATTGGCGCTCGGCTGCAATATTTTCGCCGGTCATGTCGAAATCACCTATTACACGCTGCTGATTAGCGGCTATTATGCCGCAGCACGTTTAGGCATCGAGTGGTGGCGCAACCGTCAATCCTCAGCTCCCGCTTTGGAATTCAACCGTTTCCTGTTGACACGCGCCGCGTGGCTGGCCGCGATGGTCGCGTTAGGGATCAGCCTGGGAGCTGCGCAGTTTATCCCGCTGTTCGAGTTCGCCAGCATGAACTGGCGCGGAGAACGCGACAGCATCGACCAGGTGCTGAGTTATGCGCATCCAGCGCGGGACGTGCTGCAATTCGCCATGCCCAATTTTTACGGCAGCCCCGCCCATCATACTTATTTCGACTGGTTCACATTCCAGACCACCCCGGTCACCATCAATGCCTTTGGTGATGCCATTACCAATACCGAGTGGGGAATGAAAAATTATGTCGAGTCGGCGCTGTATGTGGGCATTCTGCCACTGGCACTGGCCCTTTTTACTTTAATAACCGCTTTTCGTTCCCCTCGCCCTGAGGGAGAGGGGTCAGGGGTGAGGGTCTATGTCCTCATTTTCACGCTGTTGGCGCTGTTCGGCCTGACATTTATGTTTGGCCTACCCACTTACCGCCTGATCTATCTGCTGCCAGGGATTAACCAGCTCAATTCACCGTTCCGCTGGATTTTCGCGGTGACGGTCAGCGTGGCCGTGCTGGCGGGAATCGGCGCAGATGCGCTGGTAAGACCCCTCCCCAACCCCTCCTCCCGCAGGGACGCTCCGCAGCCGCCAGCAGAGAGGGGCAAATTATGGGCAAAACGATTTGGCTTGATTCTAGCTGGCACAGGGTTGCTAACACTAGTGGGTCTTGTCCTCAGCCGCGTGTTGTATCCACAGCTTGAGCCGCTGGTCGAACGGGTTTTGAACAGTATGGCCACCCCCGATGGCAGCACCGCCGCCAGTCGATTTGCCAGCCCACAGATGTTTTACAGTTACCAATTCACCAATGTGCTGATGTTCGGGCTGTTTACGCTGGGCGCAGGAAGCATATTCTGGTGGGCAACCAGAGATGCTAATTCTGTACGGACAGGGCATGCCCTGTCCGTAGGAGCGATCACGTTAATCGCCCTCGATCTGATGGTCGCCTCGTGGGGCTTTAACCCGGCCTCTGACCCGGCGCTGCTGGATTTTACGCCGCCTTCGATCCAGTGGTTGCAGGAACAGCCCGGTCACTGGCGTTATACGACCCTGCAAGATCCTAATCAGCCGCCGCTGTTCAACGCCAATATGACATGGCGTTATGGCCTGCGCGATGTACGCGGCTATGAGAGCATCATTCCACGTGCGTATGTCGAAACGATGCGCCAGTTGGCCCCACAGCCCCAACTCGATTTTAACCGGGTCGCGCCGTTGTACACCGATTATGCGCCGCTTGGAATCGACTTTGATTACCGCACCGCGCTGGAATCGCCGATTTTACAGCAGTTAGGCATTCGCTATCTCATCACCGCGTCGGACTTTACGCTGCCAGAAGACCTGACCACCCCCTACGATGAGCGATTTATGCCAAGCTGGGGGCTGGCCTATGAGGATGAAGCGGTGCGCATCTGGACGAATGGCAATTTCGCCGGGGCGCATATTGTCTATGAGCTGGACAGCTTTGCAGGCCCAGGCGCTGCCGAAATCACCTATGACAGCGGGCGTGTGAAAATCCTGGAAGCACAGATCAACCAACCGGTCTGGCTGTGGCTGTCTGAAACCTATATGCCCGGCTGGCGAGCTTATATCCGTCCGTGGGGAACGGAGCAGGACGCGGAAATGCCGTTGACAGTGGAAAGGGTGCTGGGCAACTGGCAGGGTGTTCATATCGCCGATGTCAACAGCCTGATTGACCAGACGATTGAAGCGGGAACAGCCCCGCAGACCTTCTATCTGAATGCCATCCACACCGCGATTGAGGCCGGAGATGCGCAACGGGTGGAAACACTCATTAATCAATTGGCGGATTTCATCAGCACCAACCCACCGGAGATTTTCGGCGATCTCAACGAGCAGATTCAAACGGCCATTGATGCCTGGGGGAATTCGTCTAATACTGACCTGACACAGCGTGACCGGGAAAGTGGTTTGACTCAGCTTCGCCAGGCCAATTGGATTATCCGGCTGGTCTACAGCCCACAGAGTTTCCAGCTTGGCATTTTTGCGTCGTTCATCAGTCTGGTGCTGGTGATGTTTATGGTGGGTGTGTGGTTGTGGCGGCGTTATATCGCGCCCGATACCGACGATGCCAGCGCTGTGTCACGGGTAGCCCGCAACAGCATCGCACCGATCATCCTCAATCTGTTTAACCGGGGGATTGATTTCGCTTTTGCGGCCTTCATGCTGCGCACATTGGGGCCGCAGGAAGCCGGTTTATATCAGTACGCGATTGTGATTTTCGTCTGGTTTGATATTTTCACCAACTTCGGCCTGAACACCTTTTTAACCCGTGAGGTCGCACGTGATCGCAGCCGCGCGGGTTATTACTTCTGGAACACCAGCCTGCTCCGCTTGATTTTGATCGTGGTCGGGGTATTGCCGCTGGTGCTGTTTTTGGGGGCACGCCAATCGCTAGTGCAGCCTGCGCTGGATTCCACGGCGCTGCTGGCGCTCGGCCTGCTCTACATCGGTCTGCTGCCCAACAGCCTTAGCACTGGCATGACCGCATTATTTTATGCGTTTGAGAAAGCCGAATATCCCTCTGCAGTATCGACTATCGCGACCATCAACAAAGCCGTTTTCGGTGTGCTGGTACTGGTATTGGGCTATGGCATTATCGGGCTGGCCTCAGTGAGCATTATCACCAACCTGCTGACGCTGGTGATTTTGCTGGTGGGTGGTCGGAGTTTGTTAGCTTCACATCCAGACGCCGTTGCACCAACCACGCGCCTCAGTCCAGCGCTGATCCGCTCGCTGGTGGGCGAAAGCTGGCCGTTAATGATTAATCATTTTCTGGCGACGATCTTTTTTCAGATTGATGTCGTGATTATCGAGTTCATCCGTGGCGCACGGATGGTCGGGCTGTATAGTGTGGCTTATAAATGGGTGGCCGCTATTAACGTCATACCGGCCTTTTTCACGATGGCGATGCTGCCTGTTATGTCGCGTCAGGCCAGCGAGGATAAGGAATCGCTCAAGCGCACCTATACCCTGTCTATCAAGCTGTTGACCGGCATTTCGATACCGGTAGCGGTGCTGTTCACTTTCCTGGCCTATGATCTGACGTGGCTGCTGGGTGGGGCGGAATATCTGCCGGACAGCGCCATCGCCACGCAGCTCATGATCTGGAGTATTCCGTTTGGCTGGGTCAACAGCCTGACACAATACGTTCTGATTGCACTGGATTTACAGCGGCGTATCACCTGGGCATTTATCGTCGCGGTGACCTTTAACATCGTCACCAATATTCTTCTGATCCCGCAATATGGCTATCAGGCAGCAGCCTTCACAACAATTGCTTCAGAGATGCTGCTGCTTATTCCTTTTGGGGTGCTTCTGACACGTGCTATTGGGCGCTTAAACTGGCTGGATATGGTCTGGCGGCAAGCTCTGGCGGGTGGTGCCATGATTGGGGTGATGTGGATCAGCCAGCCGCTGCCTATCCTGTTGGGGTCGATATTGGGACTGCTGGTATATATGCTGGTATTTGTGTTTTTACGGCCTCTCAGCGCTGAGGAAAGTCAGCGTTTGTTGCCATTATTACCAGCAAAAATCAGACCAGCAAGCGCTCGTATACTGGAACGTTAGTTGGCTTTATCCGCATTAGTTTCGACGGTATTTTTTTCGCTGAGCGGGCGAATTTGCAGCGACAGGCTGTTCAGCATCCGACCTACATAGGGATTAGCGAGAACCGGCATCTTTTCGCTTTCGCCGTCCAGTTCCAGTTCACAGTGATAAATCGTGACCAGACGCACACCGGCGTGCCAGTATTCTTCCAGAAAAACTGTTTCTTTCAACATCCACCCATCATTTAAACGCGTCATAAGGGCATCCCCACCCGCGTATTTTTCCGACTCTGCATGCCAGTGGCGGGTGACATCCATATAATCGAAGTGGGCGTTCAGTGAGTCAAACATAACCATTGCATTGCTCCTTAACCTTATTTAACTTAATCGGGCGATTTTAGAGATTTGATTTGTCTAAAGTATATAACTGCCAGATTAACGCTGTTTTAAAAAGACTTTAGGACAGTCAATGATCTTGATTATCCTTATTTTACATCGGACGACACAGCAGGTCATCTTCAGACGTTTACGAAAAACAAACTCTTTCTTGCAGCAGTTTTACCAAAAACTACCACAGCACCTTGCCCAACTGATCATTTCTATCTTATCTATAATCGTATTAGAAATCTGTCTTTTTGTAAAAAATGCACATTAATTACTCACACTATATAACTATCTGCATTTCAATTTGCCTGTAACAGGGCGCAATTACGCTCAAAGAAATAGCAACCGTACAGATACCCATGAAATGTTAGATTGAGTTTAACACCACCATCGAGAAAAAGGCGGAATTTTCGTTCGAAATCACCAAACAAGTTGCTGTAGATAAACAGCCCATAAAAGCCCCTTTTCGCAGATTCTGGCAGGTCTTGAAAAGCAGGTCATGGGTCGTGCTATAATCAGGCGATATTCCCATTCGGTTAAAATGTACGTAAAAGGATAGATAACCTTGACAACCCCCATCCTTATCGCTGATATTGCGAATTATGACGGTCAGGAAGTGACGCTGCGCGGTTGGGTCTATGATCGCACAGATAAAGGACGCTTACAATTCATCAAAGTGCGGGATGGTTCCGGCATTGCTCAATGCGTGGCCTTCAAAAAGGAAATGGCCCCGGAACAGTTTGATATCGCCAGCAAGCTGGGCCAGGAATCCTCGGTAATGATTACCGGTACCGTGCGCAAGGATGACCGCGCCCCCGGTTACCCCGGTGGCTATGAAATGGGCATCAGCAAGCTGGAACTGATCCAGCAGGCCGAGGATTACCCGATTACACCCAAGGAACACGGCACTGAATTCCTGATGGATAACCGCCATCTGTGGCTGCGTTCAAACCGCCAATGGGCCATCCTGCGTATCCGCGCGACGATTGTCAATGCCATGCGCAACTGGCTGGATGATCATGGTTATCTGCTGGTTGATACGCCGATTATCACCCCGGCAGCCGGTGAAGAAACCACGACCCTGTTCGAGATTGATTACTTCGGCGAACCGGCTTATTTAGCCCAGACCGGTCAACTCTATAACGAAGCCAATATGGGCGCGTTTGGTAAGGTCTACTGCTTTGGCCCCACCTTTCGCGCCGAAAAATCCAAGACACGCCGCCACCTGATGGAATTCTGGATGCTGGAGCCGGAAATGGCTTTCTTCAATCTGGAAGACCTGATGGATATGGAAGAAGAGTTTGTCAGTCATATTGTCAGCCGCGTGCTGGAAAAACATCGGCCGGAGCTGGAGATTATCGAGCGCGATATCACCAAGCTGGAAAAGATCACCTCACCATTTGCGCGCATCAGTTATGACGAAGCGGTGGAGCGTTTGCAAAAGCTGGCGGCGGAAACCGATGACCCTGAGCAGAAAGAACTGCTGAAAATCGAATGGGGCGAGGATTTCGGCAGCCCGCACGAAACCGCCATTGCGGAGATGTTCGACAAACCGGTATTTGTCTATCATTATCCGACCGCGATTAAGGCCTTCTACATGCAACCCGTGGAAGGTCGTCCGGAAGTCTGCCGCAGTGTCGACCTGCTGGCGCCGGAAGGCTATGGCGAAATTACTGGTGGGAGTGAGCGCATTTACGATCAGGAACTGCTGGAAAAACAGGTCGCCACGATTGGCCTGCCACGTGAAGCCTATGCATGGTATCTCGATCTGCGCCGTTTTGGTAGTGTGCCGCATGCCGGTTTTGGCATAGGTCTGGAGCGTACTGTCGCCTGGGTGTGTGGTCTGCCGCATATCCGCGAGACGATCCCCTACGCACGCATGCTCAACCGCAATTATCCATAAGGACATTCATGCGGGGGCTTGGTACAAAACAAGCCCCTGACGGATTCTTCACCTTAACATCCTCTACATCTAGCGCTTAAAGCGGACACTCAACCAAATTATGCGTATTTATCGCCTCACACCCTTTGCCCTGCTTTCGCTGCTGCTCATTCTCA
Source organism: Aggregatilineales bacterium (assembly GCA_038258185.1). Classification (GTDB taxonomy): domain Bacteria; phylum Chloroflexota; class Anaerolineae; order Aggregatilineales; family Phototrophicaceae; genus JAIOHN01. The sequence continues at coordinate 61,307 of JBBSQD010000006.1, forward strand.
TGGCAGCGGCGTTTGTGCGTTTCAGCTATCCCGGCACAGTCGAATTCAAACATGACGAGGCAACTCTCTCGCTGCTGGCACTGGATTGGCTGCATGGTGGCGCGTTCCCGGTCACCGGGATGCCCTCATCCGTCGGCATCCCCAACGCCCCGGCCAGCGTTTATGTGATAGCGCTGCCATTTGGCCTGGGGCTGGATGCGCTGGGGGCGACGCTGTTTATCGCGGCGTTGAATGTGGCGGGCGTGGGGCTGTTGTGGTGGCTGGCTTACCGTTATATCGGCTTCGCTCCGGCTTTGATCGCCGGTTTGATCTACGCGCTGAATCCGTGGGCGATACTGTACAGCCGCAAAATCTGGGCGCAGGATTTTCACACACCGCTATTGTTGCTGGCGCTGATGCTGGGGCTGCTGGGCTTCTGGGAGCGCAAACGCTGGGCGCAAGTCTTATGTTTGCCCGTTTTTCTATTCGCGCTGCAGATCCATTTCGCCGGATGGGTGCTGCTGCCCTTATATGGTTGGCTGCTGCTTACATCGGGACGGCGTATTTCGCCATTAGCCCTGATGGTCAGTGCATTGCTAGGCATAGGAGTGCTAATTCCATTTGGACTCGGTATCCAGCAAACAATGGAAAGCGAGCCGGAACGCATCACCAATGTTCTGAATCGCTCTGGTAGTGATGATGGATTGAGCCTCAGCCCCGACGCGCTGGTCTATACGCTGGCGCTATCCACCGGAACAGGAATCGAAAATGAGGTAGCCGCACCGCAGTTTGAACCGTCTCTGCCACGACTCACCGAAATCTGGATTACATTGATCGGTGGCGCGGCAATCATTGGCTTGATCGCGGTCTGGTGGCGCGATTGGCGACTGGCGGGTCTGGTCTGGTTATGGGCAGCGCTGCCACTGTTGGCTTTTACCCCGCAGTGGACAGCGATTTATCCGCATTATTTTATCGCCAGCATCCCGGCCTATGCGCTGCTGGTCGGTATCGGCGTGGGTGTACCGTTTGCACAGATCAAGAGCTTGAGATTTATCCGCGGCGCGGTAATCGCGCTATTTTGCCTGCTGCCGCTATCACAGGGACTCTACTGGTATGAATTAATCGCCTATCTGGATACGACTTATACGCCGGGTGGCTTTGGCCCACCACTGGCGGATTTACTGGCAGCCCGTGACGCATTGACAGGCGAGGATGATGTCGTCATTCTGAGTGATGGCTTTGAACGCCTTTACGATCAGGAGCCGGTGATCTGGTCGGTATTGCTGGATAGCCGCGCGGATTGTGTCCGCACGCTGGACGGCAACGACTCCAAAGCGCTGTTTCCCGCAGGCGCGTTTGCCGTGCTGACTGCGCCGAATGCCCCTGAAAATCCAGTTGGCGGCCTGTACGGTGCGGGTCAGCCAGAAATTTATCAGTTGCGCCCCGGTGAGGGGGATTACACGCTTCACAGATTTGCGGCTGCACCGGCCTGGGATGGCCCGGTGCTGGCACAGATTGCGCCGCTGCGTTTTGATAATGGCGCACAACTCACCGGTTATTATCTGTCGGGTAATCAGGTCTATCTGGACTGGAAGCTATCCGGCCCTGTTGACGCGGATTATCAGTTTTTCGTGCATCTGCTGGATGCCAGCGGCGAGCGCATTGCCCAGCAGGATAGCCGTTTCTGGCCGGGACGTTTCTGGTGTGCCGGTGATCGTCTGATCACCTGGACAGCTATGGAAATTCCAGCGGGAACCGAGACATTGCGCGTCGGCCTGTATCGGCTGGTCAATGGCGGTTTCGTCAACAGCAACCTGCTCGACTCTGCGGGGAATGTGCTCAATCCGTGGGCGGATATCCCCCTGAATTAAACACCCTACGAATCGACTACGGTCTGCCCAAAACCATGGTTTGCTATCTATAATAGTCTTTCAATCTTCGTGACAACGAGGTAATCAAAATGAAAATGAGCTTTCTAAAAGTATGTTTGCTGCTGGTTCTGGCTTTAAGTGTCAGCGCGGTAGCAGCCCAGGATGATCCACTCACACCCGCGCAGGCGACAATTAACGCGCAGGTTGAGGCGCGTTTTACCGCAACTGCCGCCGCGGCAGATGTCGACGAAGCCCTGCAAGCGACAGTTGACGCGGCTTTCTACAGCGCGTTAACCGCCACGCAGCAAGCCATGAGCGAATCAACTGCTGATCTCACCAGCGCGACCTGGACAGTGACACCTACGCCCAGCATCACGCCAACACCGGATGCGGACGCACTGCGTTTCCTGGCCAGCAATGTCGCAGTGATTGATGGTGGCCTGTTCCAGATGGGCACGACTGCCGGAGAAGTCGCGGCAGCGGTCAGCCTGTGTATTGATGAGCAGAATGGCAATTGTACGCTGGCGATGGGTGAAGATTCCGCGCCGATCCACAGTGTCACCCTGAATGCCTTTGAGATCGAAGTCACCGAAGTGACCTATGCGCAATATGTCGCTTTTCTCAATAGTATGGGTGCTGGCAGTCATTTAGGCGGCTGTGACGGTCAGGCCTGTTCACTCACCAGTAATGAGGATGAAAACGCGGCGGTCACGCTGCAAGGGGAACAATATGTCTTCCCGGAAGCCATCCGCAACGTGGCCGTGAGTAATGTCACGTGGTATGGGGCGAAGGCTTACTGCGAGGCCATTGGCCGCCGCTTACCTACCGAGGCCGAATGGGAACGCGCTGCCCGTGGCGGTGATGCCCGGATTTACCCCTGGGGTGCCGACTGGGATCCGATCTACGCCCGTACCAGCATCCCCGAAGATGGCAATATCGGCGCACTGCCCGTAGGCAGTTATCCGTTTGGAGCAAGTCCCTTTGGTGTGCTCGATATGGCCGGAAACGTGGCGGAATGGGTCAGCGACTGGTACAGCCCGGATTATTACCGCAGCCCGAATGCCAGCGGCTTAAACCCAATTGGCCCCGCGGCTGGAGATCAGAAAGTCGTGCGCGGTGGCTCGTGGGATGCCAAGCCGTTTTTCGCCCGCACAGTTCACCGTCAGAGCTTCGTGCCTTCTCAGGCCGGGGCATGGCTGGGCTTCCGCTGTGCGGCGGACTATGAGCTTCAGATTTCGCCCAGCCCGGTTGTCGCGCAATTGACATCCACCAGCGGCCCGACAGCCACACCCAGCGCTACGCCTGCGCTGACTATCACGCCGACGTTAGCCAATACCGTGACGGCGCTCCCCACTTTGAGCGGTTCGTAAATTCAGCAGTCATTCAGCCCGCCGCTTAAATTTAATCGGCGGGCTGAATGACTTCGGAATTTACGAACCCCTCAAAGTGGGGAGCGCCGTCACGGTATTGGCTAACGTCGGCGTGATATTAAGCGCAGGCGTAGCGCTGGGTGTGGGGG
>JBBSQD010000007.1:0-62048 GCA_038258185.1 Aggregatilineales bacterium
AAATCGCCTAAAGATATCAACGGTTAAATTGGTATAGAAATTTCGACGATCCCATTCGGATGCTGATGGTAAAGCGGCAATTTCAATAGTGCGTTGAATGTATTCCTCGGCACTTGGTTGGCGCAGACGATAACCATTCTCTGCAGAAGACGAAGAAGCTACGACCAGAAAAACAAGCGCTAAAAATATAACTTTCCGCATCACCAACCCTCAAATCATTTGCCCATACCTTTATTCTACTCGGTTGTGTTGATGGAGTTCTGCACGATCAATCAATGATCTGAGCCCTATTCCTACCTCGCACACCGCAGCGCGGCTATCATGCGGCACGAGGTCACCCCCTATCCAGCACCGGCGGGCAGGTACGCCAGTATCATCCTACGGACGGGACTGCCGAACCACCCGCCTATCCGCAAGCAGATTGCTGGACAGGCTCCCCCTGCTGTGCCGCCCCGCGTGGGTGAGCGTTGTGCTCATCTGTGCTGGACGGTTTCCAGCGTGATGAGGAGTTATCATAGTGTTCCTGTTCTCCATGCGATTTTGCGGCAAACCCTAAAAATTCTCTGCTCTGAATTGGTCAACCAGAACCAGCACCTGGTGACCACCAAAGAATAACAGCCCTATTCCTACCGTAATGAGCCAGATTCGCACGCGCTCAACATGCTTCCACGTCAAAATCAGCGTGATCACGACAGCGATCACCAGCCACAAGATGCCCGTATCGGGCTTGGGTTGAATGCTCATCAAGTACAACCCCTCGCCGATGAACACCGCGGCCAGCGCTGCAAGTCCGATTTTCTGCCGCAGACTTTGCGAGTTCACCGAGACATAACCCGCCCACCCGAATATCGGCCCTGCAAAGATTGCGACCACCAACCAGAAGCCGACGATGGCCAGCGTGCCCGGTATGATGTCCATCAAGTCCGCAATATATGCGGCGATGTAATATCCTGCAACCTCGCCCACGAGCGAGACAAAACCAGCAACAGCGCCCACCCGCCACGAACGCGCCCTGCGCCCGATCACAAACGCTATGATCGACCACACCGCGCCGGAGTTCGCCAGTTGGATCACACTGTTCGGCAGCACACTTTGCAGCCACAGCGTCGATACACCGATCACCAAACCTGCCGCCAAGCACACCGCCATAAATACTGACGTGCGCCGCAGCGTCGATTCTGAACCCGTTAATTGAGACACAACCTTTAATTCGACTTATTCGTAGGGGCGACCCGCTCAAAGCAGCAACGTTGCCGTGCAGAATTCGTAGGTCGCCCGTTCAAATATCAGAAAAAAGGTAACTTCTCAGGCTCACGATAATGCAACCAAAGCATAAGAGGTACAATAAGTGCATGAGCGAAGCCAGAGAATATCAGGTACATTTCGTACTCGCCTAGGGGCTGAGATGTTCTATGACATTCGCAGTTATCTCTCGATGGTTCGTAAACATGCATACAGGGTTATCCAAGCCCTGCACGATGCGTTACTTGGAAAATCCTTACTTCCTGCCTGAGTAGTTATGTTAATCCTTCTGCTGGGTTGCGCGAACCCAGTGGCGCTGGTGCACTATTGAACTGTTCTTCGCCACGCTGAAGGACTTCTTTAATCTTGACCCGCTGCCGATGGAAGACCGCAGGAAGCTAGGCCAAGTTTCCTGCGGTCTATCACATGGACAGTTTAGCTGTTGATCCATTCCACGATGTCAGTAATGACTTCGGCATCGACAAATCCTGCCTCGCTATAATCGGTTGGAATTGCCATCTGATCCAACGCACCTAACGCCATGAAGATATGGTTCAGGGTCGGGTAGGACACGAGTGTGACATTCTCACGTTCACCTAGCAGTTCTTGCCAAGTGGTAAAGTCTGACATCGTGACCTGATAGTCCCGTTCGCCTTGCAGGATCAGCATCGGCGTTTCGAGCGACTGTGCGGTATCACCAGGAACATATTCCATCAGGCTCGCCCAGTAGGTAGCCTGGTTTGTATCACCCCCAAAGGCGGTTACCGGGTCTGCTCCATCGCGTATAGACTTCAACACCTCGACCAGTATGTCCAGCCCACCCACATCCACGTTTGCATCCAGACTGCGCAGATAGTTGATTTGTGTACTCAATACCTGATCAAAGGAGTACGGAGTCCCTGCCATGAGAACAACGCCTGCCAGGGCGGGATCACGCTTCGCAATGCGTGGGGCAAATATCGCACCCAGGCTATGCCCTACAACGAAGATACGCTCACTATCGATGCGTTCATTTCTGCGCAAGAGTTCGACAGCAGCAAGTGCGTCATCGGTCACTTCATCATCCACCGTAAAGCCGGGGATGGGCTCACGATAAACGTAGGTGCGCTTGTCATAGCGCAGAACGGCGATACCCTGGGTTGCAAGCCCATGTGCAATATCGCGATAGGGTTTGTTCAGCCCTAATGTACCGTCTCGGTCATTTGGTCCTGAGCCGTGAACAATCACCACCGCCGGGAAAGAACCCTCGCCAATGGGTAAAGAGAGCGTCGCTGGCAATTCGAACGATCCACTGGTCAGTACAATCTCCTGATCGGTAAAGCGTTCCGTGTTGACATATGCGGCTGCAACAGGCGTTGTTGGAGCCGCATTCGTCAGTCTATGACCCAGCAGTGTCTGGTTGATGATGGCGCTTTCAGCCGCCAGTACATTCTGCGCCGCAAACATCGCGATGACGTAAGTGAGATCATTGTCAACACGTCCCAGTACTGCGGCGAGCAGCCCGTCCGGCAGCATGTAGACATTTTGTGTCCACCGATCACCGCTCGGCAGTGGGATCTCTATGGTCTGAGTGGGTTGTGCCGAGAAGTCCGGGTTGATTCGATTTATTGCTGCCTGCATACCCACCTGCACGTCGGCACCCTCGACCACCAGCGTGTAGAGGTTAGCTGTCGCTGCGGAATTGATGAAATGTGCCAGCTCCCCTGTACTCTGGTTGGTCCAGCCATCCGGGATGGGGATTTGATAAAGTCCTGCACCGTCGGTATATATATCAGCTTCCTCCTGGGCATGGATTGCCACAGGCAATGTGAACAACAGCACGATCAACATGACTATCAGCTTCTTCATGGTGTCTCTCTCCTTTCTTTGCAAACGATGAACATATCAGCCGGGATCGTAGGTTTCGATGGCGTTGACCGTCTGCCGGGAGACTCCCAGCCGGTCCGCCACTTCCGCCTGCGACCAATTGCGCTCCGCCCGCAGGTCTTTCAATCGGTTACGCATGTCGTATTGTAACGCCGTTGGGAAATCCAGTTATCCAACCCCCATGCCGACAGCACCAGCGGTCCGACTAGGATAGTGGGGTAGTGCGGCATTAGCTCCGCCGACTCCAAAAGGCCCCATGTAAACGTGAATATCAGGGTCACACCCGTGCTAAAGCCCATGGCTTCGAACTGAATGCGCCGCAGCAGTTCATCCATCTAGCGGAGATAGACGATGAACAACCAGAACGCGATCAAGAGGGGAGGACGGGCAGCAGTGTCAGCAGATCGTATAGCACAGCTAATGTGACTTGTAATCTGATGCTGTGCTGGCGCGCAGCGCAACCGTTCGCCAGCGCAGCATCATGTTTACAATATCGGCACTTGTAGTTACAGAGTGCAGGTCGTCTCTTCGTCCGGCAGCTCCAGGTTAATGAGGTAGTCGGCGACAATGTCGTTGACACAGGCGTTGTTGCCAGTGAGTGCCACGCCGTGCTGTTCGCCCTCAACGGTGAGCAGGTAGCCGCCAAGGGTCTCGGCGAGGCTGATACCGCCCGAATGCGGGGTAGCCGGGTCGCGGGTGACCGAAACAATCAGGGTGGTGGGAAGTCCTTCGATGTTTTGGGCGTAGGGGTAGCCGAGAGTAGGCTGCACCGGCCAATGCTCACAGACGTTGCGGGCCTCGATGGGGCGGCCGGTATCCATGAAGGACGCAACCTCAAAGATGCTGAGCTCCATTTCGGTCTCCTGCTCGGGCGTGCGGCGTTCCTCGTCGAGGCAGTTGATGGCGAGATTGGCCTCATAGGCATTGCCGTAGCTGCCGTCTGTATTGCGCTGGTTGGCGGCGTCGCGCAACAGCAGCAGGGTATCACCTCGTCCGTCCCTGAGTTCAGCGAGACCCTGAATGAGCGTAGGCCAGCCAGCCTCGCTGTAGAGGAGGACGACGATACCGTCAAGTGCACCGGTGTAAGTCAGCTCACGTCCGTCGGTTGTGACGATCGGTTGGTTGATCAGCGGTTGCAACATCTGCTGGAAGATGGCGGTGGCTTGCTCGGAATCGGTGCCCAGTGGGCAGTCGGTGCTCTGTGCGCAGAAGGCTGCCATATTTTCGAACGATCTCTGGAAACCCCCGAATTGGCCGAGCCGAAGCTCGATGGTGGTGGTGGTCGGGTCTATTGCGCCGTCCAGGACCATGGCCCGCACGTTCTGGGGGAACGTCTCAGCGTAAACCGCGCCGAGCCGGGTGCCATAGCTCTGCCCGAGGAAGTTCAGCTGCTCATCCCCGAGAACAGCACGGAGCACGTCCATATCGCGCACTACATCGCGGGTGCCGACGTGAGCCAGCACGTCCTCGCCACCGGAGCGCTCGGCGCACTGTTCGTACAGTTGGCGGGTCTCGTTCTCGGTAGTTATACCGTCCCCTAGCCCAGAGTTGAGCGTGGAGAGCGTCATCTCGGCCTCACGTTCGGCGTCGGTGAAGCAGTCCAGGGCTGGTGTGGAGGCCCCAACCCCGCGCGGGTCGAAGCCGATCAGGTCGAACTGCTTGGTGATTGGGTGCTCCCCCAGGATGGCCGCGATGAAGGGAGCATAGATCATTCCGGAGATGCCAGGGCCGCCTGGGTTGAGCAGCAGAGAGCCAATTGGCGTGCCCGTCGCGGGTATGCGCAGCAGTGCAATCTGCGCAGTCCGCCCGCCAGGATTCTCGTAGTCGAGCGGCACCTCCAACCGGGCACATTCGAAGGTGTCGTTTGCGAAAGCTTCAGCGTCGGCGTCCGTAGTGGCGTAGCCCTCGCACGAGCCGAACGTCAGTTCTTGCTCGTAGAAACGTTCCAGCCCCGCCGGGACTTCCCCTGGTGCTGGCGACTGCGCGAGTGCGGGCTGACCGCCCGCACTGAGTACCAGCATCAGTGCTCCAATCATTAACGAGATTTGGATGTAGATGTTGCGCGTGATCATGGTTTTCTTCCTGATAGATCTGCTTAACTCTGAGTTGTGTATGGGGCCACCTGCATGCAGGTGACTAGCGGAAAGGCAAGACATACCGATGAACTCCTTTTAGCGCGACCAGTTCAGTCCACACCAGCGAGCATCACTACCGGTTCAGTAGTCGAGCGTGAATTCATCGCGTTGTTCGCGCCTCCTGTATTACACCGCCTGCGCTGCCCGCAGGATCAGGTTGGCAACAAGCTCGGCACGTGACACAGCCAGGGCATGTGAGGCACCCGCCACTTCCACCAGCTCGCGCCCGCCTGCCCGTTCGGCCATCCAGCGCAGCGTCGCTGGCGGGATGTTCTGGTCACCGTCGCCCCAGATGAACCAGGAGGGAACGGTCTTCCAGGCCGGTGCGCCCGACGGCTCATTCAGGGCCAGCTCGGTGATCGGGCGCTGGCTTGCTGCCATCAGGCGTGCGTGGCTTTCGGGCAGGTCGGCTGCAAACTGAGCGTGGAACCGCTCCTGCTGAATGTACAGGTCGGTGCCTCCATCGGCGAGCGCGACAGGCGTGAGGGTCTCGCCCAGGGTGCTGCCGGGAAAGCGGCCCGCCAGCTGCGCGGCGCTCTCGTCCTTGTCCGGGGCGAAGGCCGCCACGAATACCAGAGCCTGTACCTGTCCGTTGCCGGTGGCGGCATTGCTGATCATCATGCCACCATAGGAGTGACCCACCAGCACCACGGGTCCCTCAATGCTTGTGACCAAACTTGCAAGCTCAGGAGCATCGTTTTTCAGGCCACGCAACGGATTTGAGGCGGCAACAACCGGATAGTTGTGGGCGAGCAGTGTGCTGATGACGTTATTCCAGCTCGACGAATCAGCGAATGCGCCATGGACAAGAACGATAGTTGGTTTTGTATTCATGGGTTGGGACATGTCTCTCCTCTTCTGTCCTACACAATACAAGATCGATTCGATACACTGGGTCAGTGGAAACAGGTTGACGCGGGGGGAAAGTGATCTGTAGTCCACTTGAAACCAGTGTAGACTGTGCAATTCCCGCTGTCATGAGGGCAGGTTCCCGATCAAGTCGGGAAGTTTCCGCGTATGTTCGTGGTAAAATGCAATTCATGGAAACGACATTACAACACGATCTGTCTGCGACACGCACCCTCTCCCACGGATGGCAGCGTGCGGTGCGACTGCTCGGCATTGGGCTGGCGGGCCTGGTCCTCGTCCAGCTGGTCACCGCCATTCCGGAGCTCTACGGCTTCTATAGCGCCGTCTGCACGGACGGCTGCGCGCTGACGCCGAACGACGCAGCGGCACTGACCACATGGGGTTTCGCTCCCGGTCAGTATGCGCTGGTTCTGATCCTCGGTCTGCTCCCGTTCGCCCTGGCGTGTGCTGGAGTCGGCGGCGTGATTTTCTGGCAGAGTGCACGCGCCGGTACCGCCCCGTCTTTCGCCCTCTTCGTGGCCTTCACCCTGACCCTGTCCAGCCTGTCATTGCCCAGCAACCTGTTGTACAGCAGCTGGCTCGCTCGCCGTGACCTCTGGTCGATTGCTATGATCAGCATGATCGTGATCAACCAGGTGCTTTTGACGGTCATGTTCACGCTGCTCCCCGATGGACGGCTCGCGCCGCGCTGGCTCGTGGCTCCGATAACGCTGCTCACCGTGCTGGGCGTAGGCGGTAGCTTTGTGCTGCCGCTGCTGCAAACTGCGTCCGCGCCGGATCCCCGTCGCGATCAGCTGCTCGATGGGGTGTGGGTTATCTTCCCGCTCGTTATCCTTGGCGCGCAACTCGTCAAATACCGGCGCGAGGCCGACCCACAGCGTCGCCGTCAGATCCGCTGGTGCGGTGGTGGGGTCGCGCTGATTGCTGGCGCGCAGCTGCTGGAGCAGCTGATCATGCTGCTGCTGCCGCGTCACCCACTCGTCACCCTCAGCGCAACCGTGATCGAGATGCTGTTGGCGGTGGGTCTGCCGATTGCGGTCGGCGCGGCCGTGCTGTACGAGCGGCTGTGGGAGCTGCCAGTTGTGGTGAGTCGCGCCGTGGTTTATGCCCTGCTGAGCGCCAGCATTGTCAGCCTGTATGTCCTGCTGGTCGGCGTGCTCGGCTCGTTGCTGCAGGCGACGGGCGCCCCGCTCCTGGCTGTACTGGCAAGCGGCGCGGTCGCGCTGCTGGTGCTGCCGCTGCGCGAGCGGCTGCAGCGCGCGGTCAATCGCTTCCTTTACGGCGAGCGCGATGATCCCTATACGGTGGTGGCGCGCCTGGGTCGCCAGCTTGAGCGCGCTGGCGATCCCCACACTGTGCTCCAGACCATGACCGAGTCGGTTGCGCGTGCGCTCAAGCTGCCCTATGTCGCCATCTGTCTGCACGCTCGTGAAGGGAATCGCATCGAGGTGGCGTATGGCGGGGATACGGGGACGACGGTGAAGCTGCCGCTGGTCTACGGCGATGAGTCTTTAGGCGAGCTGCATGTGGCCCCGCGCGGTGACGACCACGAACTGACTCGGCGTGACCGCGAGCTGCTCAGCGCACTGGTCCGCCAGGCCGGCCTGGCCATCCAGGCCGCCCAGCTCACCCACGAACTCCAGCAGTCGCGCGAGAGGCTGGTCATTGCACGCGAAGAGGAGCGCCGCCGACTGCGACGTGACCTGCATGACGGTATCGGGCCGACACTCGCGAGCCTGGCCCAGCGCATCGACACCGCCAGCTACCTGGTCGCCGAGGATCCCGAACGTACGACCGCGCTGCTCCAGGAAGTCAAGGGGCAAGTGCGGACGACGATCGCCGACTTGCGCCGCGTGGTTGAGAACCTGCGCCCGCCGGTGCTCGACGAGTTCGGCCTGGTGGCGGCGGTGCGTGACCACCTGATCCCGGCCCAGGCCCACCGTGGCCTGGCGATCCAGTGCATCGCGGGCGAGCCACTTACCCCACTGCCGGCGGCAGTAGAGGTCGCTGCCTTTCGCATCGTGCAGGAGGCCCTGAGCAACGTGGTGCGCCACGCGGGGGCAGGGCGCACCGTGATTCGCCTGCAGCTCGAGCGGCCAGACTTGCTTGTGGTCGAAGTTGAGGACGACGGGCGCGGGCTACCGGCGCAACACCGCGCCGGTGTCGGCCTGCGTTCGATGCGCGAGCGGGCCGAGGAGCTGGGGGGTACGCTCGTGGTCAGCCGGCGAGCGAGAGGTGGCACCGTGGTGCGCGCAGAGTTGCCGTTCACGCAGCTGCCCAGCGATACATACCAGCACGATGAGAAGAGCGATGACTGAGATTCGGGTGCTGATTTGTGACGACCACGCCTTCTACCGGGAGGGCGTGCGCGGCATGCTGAGGCCGCTATCTGACAGCTTTGTGATTGTGGGCGAGGCGAGTGACGGCACAGAGGCGGTGCGGCAGGCCCGCACGCTGCGCCCTGACGTGATCCTGATGGACCTGAAGATGCCGGGAATGAACGGCCTGGAAGCCACCAGGCAGATCCTCGTCGCTACGCCTGAGGTTGGCATCCTGGTGGTGACTATGTTCGAAGACGACGACTCGGTCTTTGCGGCGGTGCGCGCCGGGGCGCGGGGCTACCTTCTCAAAGATGCTGATCGCGAGGAGCTGACGCTTGCGATTCGTGCTGTGGCGCGAGGCGAGGCAATCTTCGGGGCTGCGATAGCCCAGCGCATGATTCGCTACTTCGCGGCACTCCCACAAGATGCCACGGCGATAACGTTTCCAGAGCTAACCGAGCGTGAGCGCGAGATCCTGCAATTGATTGCTCAAGGGCTCAGCAACAAGTTAATCGCTAACCGTCTGGTGCTTAGCCTCAAGACGGTGCAGAACCACGTCTCACATATCTACAGCAAGCTCCAGGTGGCCGACCGGGCTGAGGCGATCGTCCGCGCCCGCGAGGGCGGGTTGGGCGGAAGCACCTTGACGTAACAGATGTTCAGGAAACTGATGAAAGACTGTATGAGCAATAGCAAGAGGACAACCATGAGCCAACACCCTTTCCCTGCCTTACATTTGGATCAATGGAGCGATAGCAAAGACACCCTTCATCTGATGCTGCAAATTGTGGGCAAAGTTCGCCTGCATTTGTTTCCCAAGAAAAATCACTGGTGGCATGTGACGTTTTACGTATCGGTCAAGGGATTAACCACCGGCCCGATCCCTTATGGCAATCAGGTAATTGAGATGGAATTCAACTTTGTGGATCATCACCTGCACCTGATATCGAGCACAGACAATAGCGCAGCTATCCCGATGGCCAATGTTTCCGTGGCCAAATTCTATGAAAAAGTGTTCGATGGCCTGAAGCAACTGGACATCGAAGCCAAAATCATCGCCAAGCCGTACGATGTGCCGCACATTCCGTTTGAAGCCTTCCAGGAATGTCACGACATCAACAGCTATGACAAGCCACACATCGAAACCATGTGGCAAATCCTGATTGCGGTCAACAACGTATTCCAGGACTTCCATGGCCGTTTCATTGGCAAGAGTACACCTGTGCATCTCTTCTGGCATCACTTTGATATGGCCCTGACACGCTTTTCGGGCAAACGCGCACCGGAACGCCCGAACGTAAGCCAGGTCGAACGCGAAGCTTATTCACATGAGGTGATTAGTTTTGGCTTCTGGTTTGGTGATGAAACTTTCCCCGAACCCGCATTTTATGCCTATGGCTTTCCGGGTACGGACATTGATGGCGTGTATGACGAAAAGCTGGAACCAGACGCCGCATTCTGGAACAAGACGGGCGGCCAGGCTTTGCTGAAGTATTCCGATATACGTGATAAAGACAACGCTCGCGAGTTAATTCTGAGTTTTCTGGAGAGTACCTATCAGGCATATGCCAAGCACATGGATTGGCCCTTGAAGGAATTTGAACTCAATGAGTAGGCAAAATCGGACATCTATAATCCGCATCACAAGTGCACCTTTCGAGGTGCGTTTTGCATTCCCCATTCGCACAGCACACGCCTATTTTTGAGTCGCTAGGATAATCTCCCCGAATGTGTTTGGAATGGATTTGAAGTAATTTAGCGTAATTTTAGGTGCGTAAATCCCTCAAATTGGTCAAACTAGTCGAGATGTTTGGATTCCAGATGTAGTCGCCCATAAGTGAAATATGCTCCCAACCGAGTGGCGGGAGATGTTGCATGGCATTACCCCAATGAAGAGGGATGTTCTTGAGAACCAATGTGTAAATCCAGATTGATCAGATTTCAGGCTAAAAATTGAGCCCGATTTTCATCGACAATGTAATTCCACACGAAGTGCGGATGAACCAAAAAACTGGGGTAGACCAAATAGCGTTAGCACCATTCAGTGGGTATTCACATGCAGACGTGAATTTTCATCTCGGTATTCACTGGGTGTAATTTGCGTTACACGCTTGAAGATACGGCGAAAATAATCTGTATCACTAAACCCACAGCGGTGGGCAATGTAGCTGATGGTCAGGTTACTGTCCAGTAAATAATCGCAGGCCTTATGCACGCGGCGGCGATGGATCGCCTCTGTGAGTGTGCAACCATAGGTTTGACGATATATCCGTCCCAGATAATCGGTATTATAGCCCAGGGATGCAGCGACTTTGCTTGAGGTAATAGGGCGGTCAAAATTAACATGGATATAGGTGTGTGCCCAGGTTGCCACCACATTCAAATTATCCTCACTGGCTTTAAAATGCTCGGTTAATTCCATTAACATCAACAGTGTGAGCATGTTAGCCGAAAGAGGATGCAGCATCCCGGTTTCCTGCTCATCCAGAAACAGCCGAAACAGGCGTTCGAGTCGTTCTGGCTGGCAAAGATGCGCCACCTGGGGCACGTTAATCACAGAACTGAAAGGCTCAGCGCCATGGGACGCAAAGTCATCGTTACCAGCAGCTTCAATCTCGAAGTGAATCCAATAGAATTTAAGATCTGGCGGCATTATCTTGTGACTGCCGTGCTGTCTTCCCGGCCATAGATGCAGTGTCTGACCGGGTTCTAAATGAAAGTCCTGCTCCTCTTCCCACATATCCAATTCACCCTGTTTAACCAGGATCAGTTCATGGGAGTTAATCACCCGTGTCGGATGCTTGGTATCATTCCCGCGGGAGATAAATAGGCCAGCATTCTGTGCCTTGACGGGGCAATGCATTTTCAAACTTAAGGCAGCCTGTAAGTCCATTTTTTCACCTGTCCAAGAATAATAATTACATTTCAAAACGTGTTAAAGTCGGAATCGTCTTCCTATTGTACGCATTCAAGGCGTATTCAAAAAAATCTGAATCGGATACATTTTAATATACAGAATAATGTTATTCAGATATTTTTGTTAAGGAGAGGTTGTGATTCAGCAAATTAAACACCCCAAGCCGACTCTTTTACAGGATGTGCAGATTTTAGATGGTTTCTGGGCAGAGCGCCAGACCATTAACCGTGACAGGACTATTCCGGCTATTTATCACCAATTGCAGATAACCGGTCGTTTGGATGCCTGGAATCTGCCGGAAAATCAGACACCTCCTAAACGTAACAAAGTTATCCGCATGTTCTGGGATTCTGACACCGGAAAATGGCTGGAATCAGTGGGTTACAGTTTGCGCACCCACCCAGATGCTGAGCTTGAAAAACTCGCTGATGAAGTCATCCGTCTGATAGAAAATGCCCAGCAGGAAGATGGTTATCTTAACACTTATTTCACCGTGGTCGAACCCGAATTCCGCTGGCGTAATCTGCGTGACTGGCATGAACTTTATAATGCCGGACATCTGATTGAGGGGGCAGTCGCTTATTATGAGGCGACTGGCAAACGCGCTATTCTCGATGTGCTGATTCGTTTTGCAGATTTAATTGATGCGCTCTTTGGCCCTGACGAAGGCCAGAAACGTGGGTACCCAGGCCACCCGGAGCTTGAGATGGCTTTGATGAAGCTGTATCAGGCCACTAACGAACCCCGTTACCTTAATCTGGCAAAATATTTTATTGATGAGCGCGGCCATCAGCCGCACTTTTTTGATATTGAAGCCCAGGAGCGCGGGGATAATCCAGAAGATTTTTGGGCACAGACTTATCACTACTGCCAGGCTCATGAACCATTGCGTAAGCAAACCGAGGCTACAGGGCACGCAGTTCGCGCCTGTTATCTGTATGCCGGTGTGGCTGATGTCGCCCTGGAAACAGGTGATCCAAGCCTGTTGGAACTGTCACGTACCCTGTGGGATGATCTTACTCAGCATCAGATGTACATCATTGGCAGCCTGGGGCCAGCGCAATCCAACGAAGGCTTCACCTTTGCGTATGACCTGCCCAATGAAACTGCCTACGCCGAAACCTGTGCCGCTATCGCGCTGGTTTTCTGGGCACATCGTATGTTTCATCTCGACCCGCATGGCCGCTACATTGATGTGCTGGAGCGGGCACTCTACAACGGTGTGCTGAGTGGGGTTTCGCATGAGGGAACCCATTTCTTTTACGCCAACCCATTGGCCGCCTATCCTAATGTGAATCCCCATGACCCCTGGGTGAGTATCCGGGGGGGACATCATTATCATCGTGAGGAGTGGTTCCCTTGCCCGTGCTGCCCGCCAAACCTCTCCCGCCTTGTTGCCAGTATCGGATCGTATTTCTACTCCACAACCGACGACACGATTTACGCCCATCTGTATAACACTAATAGGGGCAGTTTTGTGTTGAATGATCAGGCCATTCAAATTGAGCAGCAGGCTAACTATCCCTGGGCCGGTGATGTGCAACTCACGATTAAGACTGAGCAAGACCTCAGTTTTGAGCTGGCCTTACGCATCCCCGGATGGTGCCCTGAATTCAGCTTGGTGGTTAATGGTGAGGAAAGCACGGCTCATGTCGTGAATGGTTATATGCGGATTCACCGCCAATGGGCAAATGGGGATGTGGTCCGGCTGACACTGGCGATGCCCATCGAGCGGATAGCACCCCACCCGCAAATTCGCCAGGATGCCGGGTGTGTTGCCCTGCAACGTGGGCCTATCGTTTACTGTGTGGAGGAGGTTGATAATGGCACACGATTAGCGAATATTGTTCTACCAGCTGAGAGTGAACTTTCTATTGAAGAAGATAAAGATTTATTTGGCGGTATACCGGTAATTACCGGTAAAGGTCAGCGCATTGAACCCGCAGACTGGCCTGGTAATGACCTGTATCACCCCCAACGCTCACTTCAGTACCCTCAGGCATCTTTTACACTTAAAGCTATTCCATACAGTCTGTGGGCCAACCGGCAGCCCGGTGAAATGCGCGTGTGGTTGCGCGAACAGTAGGTATATCACAGGATCTTCAGGATTTTGTGTGCATCCAATAAATTCGTTTAAGTTATTAAGGAGATATTTAGAATGACCCCGAACCATAAACTTTCTCGTCGGCAGATTCTCCAGATGATGGGCGCATCGGCAGCAGCAGGTATTTCACTTTCGCCGATTGGAACGATGCTCCGTGCAGGAGCGCAAAGCACAACGAATGTGGTATTTGGTGGGTGGGGTGCTACTGCGGAAGATCAGGGTGTTCAGGCTGCTATTGCGGCCTTCCAGCAGGAAAATCCCAATATTAGTGTAGAGTGGCAACTTACCCCGGACGCAAACCAGTATAATCAGACTTTGTTGACCAACTTTGCTGCTGGAACTGCGCCAGATACCAGTTTCATCATATCGGATGGTTACGAAACCCTGCG
The DNA here is from genome assembly GCA_038258185.1 of Aggregatilineales bacterium. GTDB lineage: Bacteria > Chloroflexota > Anaerolineae > Aggregatilineales > Phototrophicaceae > JAIOHN01. The sequence continues at coordinate 13,845 of JBBSQD010000007.1, forward strand.
ACAGCAGGGCCTGTTGATGGACATTACGGATCGCATTGCGGCTGATCCGTTGCTGGGACAAGCGGATTATTTTATCCAGCCGCAGGAAGCCAATCGTTGTGCAGACGACAATGGACGCTGGCATGGCATTGGCTCGTGCTGGGTAGCTTTCCAGACCTACTACAATGCCGAATTATTTGATGAAGCAGGCATCACCCCGCCCGGTTTTATGGACGATCAGATCTGGGATTGGGATACTTTCGTCGAAAATGCCAAGCAGTTAACGGTTGATTCGAATGGCCGCCACCCAGGCGATGCGGGTTTTGATGCTGATGATATTCAGCGGTGGGCAGTGGACTGGCCGTTGTGGTGGCAGCCTATTGCCTCTGCCATTTACTCTAATGGCGGCAGCTTTGTTGATGAGGATGGTCTGCTGGCGCTGGATACGCCCGAAGCACTGGAAGCCATGCAGCGGTTATCCGACCTGATCTATGTTCACCATGTTGCTCCGCGTAGTGCCTCTCTGGAAAATCTGGGTATGACCAACACCCAGATGCTTGAGAACGGGAGATTAGCGATGGCCATTGATGGATCGTGGGCGATGTCGTGGGTCAACCCCTCTATGGTCAGCTTCCCACTGGGTACGGGTGCTATACCTATGATGAAACAACCCGCATCGGTGATGCAGGCCCACTTCCATTCGGTTATCGCCAATACCAGCCACCCGGATGAGGCTTGGGAATGGGTGCGCTTCCTGGCAACACCCTTCTATCAGACTGAATTCCTGAAGATCGGCTTATGGTTACCCAGTCAGACCGCCCTGACTACCGAAGAAGGCCTTGCCACCTGGATCACAGAAGGTATTCATACCGAAAATTACAGCCAGTTCGTCACGGATTATCTGCCTAATCATGGGGTTGCCCTGCGGCTACCTGCTGGTTATATCGAAGCCAATAACAATTTCATCCAGCCCGCGATTGATGCGCTGGCTGCTGGCACCCCGGCGGCAGAGGTCTTCCCCGCCGCGGTTCAGCAGGCCAATGATGTCATTCGCATGGCGCAATAACATCAGTCAGAGTGTCTGACCGGTATCGAGGGGGTAGTACTGCAAAGGTCTTATCCTCTCGGTATTTTGCTGTTTTACGCTCGTGCTATAGTTGAATGGATGAAAGCCTGTGGCAAGCCAATCTACTCCTGGTAGCAGTTTCTTCTCATTGCCCATTATGCCCATGACACTCTCCCGACGGCGCATGATTATGGGCTATATCTTTATTTCGCCGTTCATTCTGGGTTTTCTGTTCTGGTTTTTAATTCCCGCGCTGGTTTCGGTCTATCTTACATTTCATAAATGGAATCTGATTAGTGCGCCAACGTATGTGGGTTTTGAAAATATTGAGCGTCTGTTTGTTGATCCTATCCTGCCTCAATCGCTGAAGGCCACGTTTGTCTATACGCTTTTCTCCGTGCCGCTCTCCTTACTGCTGAGCTTTTTTCTGGCTCTGCTTATCAATACCAAGATTCGCGGCATAGCGCTATTCCGCACCATTTACTATCTACCCAGTATTGTGCCACTGGTGGCTAGTGCAGTGCTTTGGGCGTGGATTTTCAATACGGAGTTCGGCCTGATGAATGTGATTGTGCGTGCCTTGGGCGGCCCCAAAATTGCCTGGTTACAGGATCCCGCTTGGGCAATCCCGGCATTTGTCATTTTGAGCCTGTGGGGCACCGGTGGCGCGATGATTATTTTCCTGGCAGGTTTACAGGGTATACCGGACATTTACTATGAGGCTGCGGAAATTGATGGGGCAGGTCGCTGGAAAAAGCTGCGCCATATCACTATCCCGCTGATGTCACCGATCATTTTTTTTAACTTCCTGATCGGTATCATTAATTCTTTACAGGGATTTGTGACCGCGCTGCTGGTCACCAATGGGGGACCTCAAAATTCTACCTTGTTTCTGGTGCTCTACATTTATCGAACCGCTTTCCAAAGCCAGAATATGGGTTACGCGGCCACCCTTTCCTGGGTGCTGTTCATGATTTTGATGCTGCTTTCATTTATTGTATTTAAATATATTGGTCGCCACGTTTATTATGAAAATCCAGGAGAATAGAGGGGTTCATTATGAATAGAAGCGATCTTGTTCCCACATCTGCCTCTTATCCTGGCAAAAGAGTGTCAAACCTGGGCGATGTGGTCTGGCGCTGGCTGACCATTAGTGCGCTGATTCTCATCGCCATCATCATGCTGCTGCCTTTTCTGTGGCTGGTGACCAGTTCGCTGAAGCCTCAGATACAGATTTTTCAGTATCCACCTCAGTGGATTCCTGATCCCATTAAATGGGAAAACTATGTAAACGCCCTGACCATTAAACCTTTTCACCTGTATTTCATGAATACCATGACGATTGTTGTCCTGAATATCATCGCTGTGGTGGGGTCTGCTTCGTTCTGTGCCTATGGTTTTGCCCGTTTACGCTTTCCTGGCCGCGATTTCTGGTTCGCTATTGTAATGGCAACGTTGTTCCTCCCTTATGCCATTATGATCGTGCCCCAGTTCATTATCTTTTCGCGTTTGGGTTGGATAGATACTTTCCTGCCCCTGACGGTGCCCCAGTTTTTCGGAGGTGGTGCGTTTAATATCTTTCTGCTGCGTCAGTTCTTCCGCACCATTCCTGAGGATTTAGCTGATGCTGCCCGTATTGATGGCAGCAGCGAATTCGGTATCTACTGGCGGATTATGCTGCCGCTGGCTAAACCGGCCCTGGTTACTGTGGCAATTTTCACCTTTCTGGGCGCATGGAATGATTTGCTCGGCCCGATTATCTACTTACGGTCGCCCAGTAATTTTACCATTGCCGCCGGTCTGGCCTCGTTTCGCAGTTCACAGGATATAAGCTGGGATTTACAACTGGCCGCATCCACCGCGATGATTATTCCGGTTGTGCTGCTCTTTTTCTTTGCTCAACGCTATTTTATTAAAGGTGTTGTGATGAGCGGGCTGAAAGGTTAACTGCCGAGCGAGTAACTGCCGTATCCAACAGGATTTTTGCCCGCGTCGTCTGATGGCGGCGGGCAATTAACTCTATCGATAATGACTTTCTTGGTCGACGCCTTCAGCGAGAAACCAGAGCACCATTTCGACCCGTTGGGGAGTGGGTTTGAGGAAGTACAGCGGCGTGCCGAAGCGAGAGGTGAAGACTTTGCCGCAAGCCTGACACTTGAAGCGCGGGATGCCTTTGTGATGACCGTAGCCAACGAGGGCGTGGGGACGGATTTCTTGCGTCCACGGGAGCTTTTGGTTTGCCAATTGGGCATGACAGCGCGCAGTCATGGGGCGAGGCAGGCTGCCATTAGCGCTGTTTGAAAGCCTTCCAATGCTTGCGGAGGTGATTGTGCCAACGATGGAGATGGGGTCGGATAAGGATTGTGATGCTGACCAGCAGAACAAGGTTGGCGCTGGGGGCAAAATCGAGCATAAACAGCCTGTGAAATGAAGAAAAACTGCGCCGAATACTACTCAGCATATTGCTGAGTTCAAGACCGAATGATCAACGGTTTATGTGGGGAGTACCAGGAATTTCAATAAAGTACCCTTATTCCTGTCACACCGCTTTTAAGGATAACAGCGTATCGTCTTCGCGCAGCACACGGATATCGATGCCCTGAACCTGAAAAGTGTCGTGCCGCTTGGCCGCATAAATTCCGTTGTAGGTTAAGCCCTGGCTGTCGGCCACCGTGACGGTGCCGGAACCGATCACTTCCAGCGTGTCATCTGGCCGGATGATGAGGGCAGTGTTTTCGTCGATACCCACGCCGATCAAGCCGGGATTGAGCGCCACCGCGGTCAGCAGGCGACCGAGCCGATTCCTTTGCGAAAAATGCTGGTCGATAATCAGGGAATGGGTTAACCCCAGACCTGAGGCCATCTGCACCATGCGCTGAGATGGCTGAGGCCCACTTCGGCCAAAGGCGATCATGTGCCGGCTCATAATGGAAGCCCCGGCGCTGGTTCCAGCAATGGGCATCCCGTTCAGCGAGCGTTGATAAAGTATTTCGCCAAGACGTGTTCCGCCAATCAAAGAGATTAAGCGTAGTTGGTCACCACCGGTGATAAAGACTCCGGTAGCGTTTTGGAGGGGTTGAAGACCGGTTTCGAGATTGGCCTGCTGGCGGTCAGAGACATGAATGATGCTGACCTCCGCTACTCCGAGTCGGTAGAAAATGTTTTGATAGAAGTGAGCAACATCAATCGGGATGCTGGACGCTGATGGGATGATGACGATGTGGGCTGAGGTTTTGCCGCAAATCTCGACGAATGTATCCAGGATGCGACAGGTAGCACCTTTGTCTTCAGCACCACCGATAGGCATAAGCAGTCCGCGCACGATTTGATCCTTCCCTACACTGACAATCTTACTTATTGTAGGTCATGATTGCGAATAATTGTCCCCCAAAATCTTAATAATCCGACCGCAAAGCCTGGGAGCCACTTAACCATTTGGGTGATAGATAATCCTTCACCTGACCCATGCACTGTGCCTTATTCAACATTATGATATTTATTACCAAAAATATCTCTTTAAAAACCGATAAATATCTGTCGTTTTCGTCAAATCAGCATTTCTGCTGTAGAAAAAGAAAGTTGTTGCAGTATGGAAACCCATGGTGTTGATGTTCGTAGTATCCGTGCGCTCCCCGGCCCTAATCTGTATGCTTATATGCCTGTTCTGCATATCATCATGGATATTGGCCCTTACGAAGAACAACCCAGCAGTAGTTTTCCTGGCTTTGTCGACCGTATTACAAATTGGCTGCCCGGTTTACAGAAGCATGAGTGCAGCCCGGGTTATCCGGGAGGCTTTATTGAGCGTCTTCATCGCGGTACATATCTGGCCCATATCTGCGAACATATCACCCTGGAGCTGCAAAATCTGATGGGTTTTTCGGTATCCTTTGGTCGTGCCCGCGGCACCGGCCAGACCGGGGTTTATCAGGTGGTGATCGCCTACAAAGAGGAAGAACCGGGCCGCGCTGCTTTTGAAGTCGCGTTGCGGTTGACGCTGGCGGCTATGCACAATGAGCCATTCAATTTTGAGGCCGAACTGAATCGTCTGCTTGAAATTGCGGATGAATACCGACTGGGGCCGAGTACAGCAGCAATTGTAACCGCTGCGCGTACCCGTGATATCCCCATTATTCGCCTGACTCCGGCAGGTAGTCTGGTTCAACTGGGGTATGGCGTCTATCAAAAACGTATTCTCGCTTCGGAAACTTCTAATACCCCGGCCATTGCAGTCGAGATGTGCCAGGAAAAACCGCTGACCAACCGGATGTTACGGACTGTAGGGGTGCCTGTGCCGGAAGGGCTGAATGCTGCCAGTACTGAAGAAGCGGTTGCGGCGGCAAAAGACATCGGCTTTCCGGTAGTGGTTAAGCCCGTGGCCGGTAATCAGGGAAAAGGGGTCAGCGTCAATCTGACGACAGAAGCTGAGGTGCTGGCAGCTTATCAGGTCGCCAGCGCATATGAATCGGAAGTATTGGTCGAACGTTATGTCTATGGTGAGGATTATCGCCTGCTGGTGATTAATGGGCGGATGGTCGCAGCGGCCCGACGGGATGCCGCCCATATTGTGGGTGATGGTGAACACACGATCACAGAACTGGTGGAGCAAGTGAATCAGGATCCGTTGCGTCGTCCAGGACATAGCAGTGTTTTAACGCAAATCAAGCTGGATGACGCTGTTCAACTGGTCTTACATCAACATCAGTTGTGTTTGGATAGTGTGCCACAGCCCGGACAGAAGGTTAAGTTGCGCACCAACTGCAATTTATCAACTGGCGGGACAGCAACCGATGTCACTGATGAAGTGCATTCTCAGAATATCCAACTGGCCGAACTGGCTGCCCAAATTCTGGCGCTGGATGTAGCCGGGGTGGATATTATCTGTCAGGATATCAGCCGGCCACTTAAGGAGCAGGGTGGGGCGGTGGTAGAAGTAAATGCCGGGCCCGGTTTGCGGATGCACTTAAATCCCACCCATGGGAAAGCCCGTGATGTGGGCACGCCAATTGTTGAAATGTTGTATCCTATTGGACAATCTTCGCGCATCCCGATTATTGCGGTGACCGGCACCAATGGCAAGACTACCGTGACGCGTCTTATCAGCCACATGTATGAAACCGCGCGGTGGGTGGTGGGCATGACCACAACTGAGGGCACTTACATTAACCAAGATCGCATCATGACCGGGGATTGCTCCGGTCCAAAAAGCGCGAAGGCAGTTTTACTGCATCCGCATGTAGAGGTGGCTGTCCTGGAGACTGCGCGCGGTGGCATTCTGCGCGAAGGGCTGGCCTTTGATAAATGCAGTGTAGGGGTGGTGACAAATATCAGTGCTGACCATCTCGGTATCAGTGGCATTGAGACGCTGGATGATCTGGCGCGGGTAAAACAGGTCGTGGTGGAGAGTGTCGCCAATAAAGGCGCGGTTGTGTTGAATGCCGATGATGCCCTGGTGGCAGAAATGGCAGCAGTGACGGATGCGAAAGTCGTGTATTTTAGCCTGAATGCTGATAATCACATTCTCAGAGCCCATCGCACCCAGGGTGGGGCAGCCGTTTTCGTGGATGGTGGAAGCATCGTGGTGGCAACCGGGGAATCGTATATCGAGCTGGTGGAATTGGAGCGGGTGCCTTTTACTGACCAGGGTCGGATTCGCTTTCAGGTAGCCAATGCCTTAGCGGCTACGGCTGCCGCCTGGGCTGCCGGATTAAACCCGGCCATGATCGTGCGGGCTTTAGCCACATTTTCGGCGAATATGAACATGATTCCCGGACGGTTTAATCTTATGGAAATCAATGGGGTTCAGGTGATCCTGGATTACGCGCATAACCCCGCCGCGGTTGCTGCGCTGATGGAAGCTGTGCAAAGCATGGAGAAACGTCGCACCGTACTGGTGATGGGTTTGCCGGGGGATCGTCAGGATGATGCCCTGCTGGCGACGGTGAAGGCCACTATTCCGGTGATTGACAGTTATATTTTGCATGACCTGGCTGACCGGCGGGAACGTGCAGCGGGAGAGGTACCTCAGTTGTTGAGTCAGGCTCTGCCACCGCACAGCCGCTATGCTTATGCCGACGATCAGCTTCAGGGTATCCAGCAGGCCTGGCGGGACATCTTGCCGGGTGATCGTCTGATTGTGATTGCCGATGTCGTTGACGAAGCGATTAAATCTTTGCGGCGCGTATGGGCACATGACCCCGAAGAAGGTGCCTGTGTTGTGCTTCCGCAGCGGTAAAGTGTGGCTATCCACCATTTAGGTCGCCTGAGAAATGACTATTTGCTTGAGCAGCAGGTGGTAAATCGCGTTCTGAGGCACCCAAAACCACACACCCAGTGAGCGATCCATGCCCGTCGCTCCCGAATGGTTAAATTCCCTTGAATTCAAGGGAATTTTTTGTTTGTAGCTAGTGCGAGATCAATGGAGGGTCGCTCCCGCGTATACGATTGTCACTGTTGAGGCACCCGGAATAGGTCTTTTAGTTTGTGCATTATTGGAGAGTTCGAATCTCGCCGTTTTTTATTTCCTGCTCATATTTCACTTGTTTATATTCATTGGTGTGGGGCCAAGCACGTCCTGTAGCCGACGTGATGCCTCCTCAAACGCTTTAAGAGCTTCCACCTGTTCTGGTGTCATGTACTTAAGTAAAGTTAATCGATGTCTGGCGATATAAACGCTTGATTTATGGGTCATGGTGCGCAGAGTTTGCTGATAGTCTCGTGGCATGTGCTTATCTCCCGATTCTAGTGTTTTGGGAATTGTATAAAAGTTTGTTTGTTACTGTCAAATCACCACTAATGTGTTCCGTTTCACTCTGGATCGGGCAGAGAAACGGTATGTGTCAAGGACAGTGAAACAACTTTGCATAGGTGGATTGCAGCAGTATGGTATTCTAAACTTATCCACGAACGTTTGGATCGAGAAAATCGCGCAACCAATCGCCTAAAAATACCACTCCCAGTACAGTGATCGTAATCGCAATTCCTGGAAAGGTTGTCATCCACCATGCACTATTAATGTACTGACGGCCATCGGACAGCATTAAGCCCCATGTTACTTCTGGAGACTTTACGCCCAGCCCCAAAAAACTGAGTGATGCCTCGGCAAGGATTGTTACACCTACCTGCACAGCAGCAAGCACAATCGCCGATGAAATTACATTCGGCAAAATGTGAAAAACCATCACACGCCATCGACTTTGCCCGATGGCATAGGCCGCAGTTACATATTCCATTTCACGTGTTCTAAGAACTTCAGCGCGTATCACACGTGAATATGTTACCCAGCCTGTAAGACCCAGAATCAGGATGAGTGTTGTTAAACCGGCACCCACAACTCCAGAAATTGCGACAACCAGAATAATAAAGGGGATACTTAAAATACCATCCGCAACACGCATCATTACTGTATCGAATAGCCCTCCCAGGAAACCACTTATAAGACCATAGGTTACGCCAATCGTTCCTGCGATTAATACCGAAACGACACCCACCAGAACCGATATACGACTCCCGGCGATAATGCGGCTGAATATATCGCGTCCAAGTTGATCGGTACCTAATATATAAATGCCAGTCTCATCAGAATAACCAGGGGGTTTAAAGCGTGCCCGCAGATTTCCATCAACTGAATCATGCGGTGAGATAGCATGACCCACAATGGCAAGTAAAATCACAATAGATACGATAATCGATCCTATGACACCCACTGGGCTATGGGTTAATGATGATATTATCCGGGCTGAGCGCCTCTTCTGAGGCGGTAGTACACTGATTTCGCTTATCGATTTGGACTCGATTGCAGGTTTTGTATCCATAAACTTCTCTAACTGTATTGTATACGGGGATCAATATAGACATAAAGCGCATCTACGATGAAATTAATCAGAACAAACGATAAAGCAAACCAGAAAAGACCTGCTTGAACGACAGTGATATCGCGCACATTGATTGATTCGATCATTAATCGCCCCAAACCAGGCCAGGAAAACACACTTTCCACAACGACAGAGCCACCCAATAACCAACCAATCTGCAATCCTAAAACGGTCACAATCGGTATGAGGGCGTTACGCAAGGCATGGCGAATAATCACTACCTTGGTCTGCAACCCTTTACTATATGCCGTGCGGATATAATCCTGATTAAGCACTTCTAACATGGCTGAACGCGTGAGACGTGACAGGCGTGCCGCCATACCTACACCAAGTGTGAGGGATGGCATAATAATAGAAGCTGGCTCTAGCGCACCAAAAGCCGGCAACATACGTAAATTGACTGAGAAAACAATCATGAGCATAAGACCAAGCCAAAAACTTGGCATAGCGGTCCCAAGTGATGAAAGTATCGTACTTAGCAAATCTATAATGCTGTTACGTTTAAGAGCCGAAATGATCCCCAGTGGAATAGCAATAGCCAGACCAACCAGTGAGGAGGTAAAAGCAAGTACATAGGTATAACCCAAACGCTCAAAAACAAGTTCCATTGCAGGGCGACGTGCTTGAATCGACTCCCCAAAATCACCTGTAACTGCTTTGCTGATGAAGATAGAATACTGTTCGATGAGAGGCTTATCAAACCCCCAGACTTCACGCATTCGTGCAATCTGATCTTCGTTAAATGTGGGTGGAACCATCACCGCGATTGGATCACCTTTAAGGCGCACCAGAAAGAACACAATCAGTGAAACTATAAAGATTGTAATCATCATCTGCGCCAAACGGGCGAATATAAATCCTTTCATTTTTCCTCCTGGCTGGCTACGATAAATAATCGGTGATAGGTTACTATCACCGATTATTTCATTGACTCTGTTTATATCGAATCAACCACCCGCTAGTTTTAAATCACGGAAGGTGAACCAACCATCTTTGCGAGGAACAAACTCGAATTCTGCTGAGTTATACGCCATGACATTATCTATCTCATAGAGTGTCAGGGTTTGAGCGTAATCCATATAGAATCCCCACCATTGTTCCCATAACGCCAGGCGTTCATCCGGGTCAACAGTACTTGCGATTTGTTCACCGATCGCATCCCATTCTTCAACACAAACATTGTAGTTGGCCTGTACCCATTCACATTGATAAAATGAAGGTACGAGTGAGGGGCCACAACCAAGTGTCACGAGATTCATATCGCGGTTATTGCCACCCGATGAAATCTGCTCATTGTAAGCGGATGAGTCCAGGATATTCAACTCAACTTTGAAGCCCACTTCTTCCAGCAATGCAGCAGCCACTTCAGCGACTTCTTTCTCATTACCTGATTGGAATACCGGGGCATCAAGGTAGATCGTCGGGCCTTCACCTTCAGCAAAACCTGCTTGTGCGAGAAGTTCTTTTGCCAGATCAGGGTTATACCAGGCTGCGATTGTTGCCGGGTCTGTATACTCACCCACAGCGCCTTCAGGGTAATATGAGCAGGCACGAACCAAACTTGGGGTAGCGGAACCCTGTACTTCAGCCAATAATGCGCGATCCAAAGCGTGACTGATTGCCTGGCGAACATTTTGATCAAGTGTTGCAGGCTCATAGTCTGGATAGGTCTCATTCATCGCGCCGGTCTCAGTCTCGACTCGCAAATAAAAGAGGTGCATCCGATTTGAGGTTTCTGTGACCAACGAAATACCGTCAGCACCCTCAATCGTTTCACGATCTGGAACGGGCACGGAGGGAATTAAATCAACCTGACCAGCCAGGAGTGCCGCAACCTGTGCGGATTGTTCTGGAATGACCTGATAGATCACACGATCAACCTCTGGACGACCACCCCAATATTCATCCCATGCCTCAAAGACATAGCGATCACTCTCGGAGAATTCAGCCAGTTTATACGGCCCAGACCCCACCGGAGTGCGAGCAAATTCTTCTTCACCCACTTCTTCCATATAATCCGGCGGCAGCAACTCACAACCGTTGTAGCTGACATCATACTCAAAATAGGGATAAGGTTCTTTGGTGATCACATCAACTGTTAAATCATCAACGATGACGACTTCATCAATGAATTGCCATTGAGGCTGCACCAGAAAATCTTCACGAGTACGCACACGATCAAGATTCCACTTCACTGCTTCTGCATCCAACGGCTCGCCATTATGGAAGGTATTCCCTTCTCTTAAGTGGAAACGCCATGTCAGATCATCCACATTTTCCCAACTCTCGGCTGCTTGCGGCACATAACCATCGCCATCAGCGGCACGCCAAATCAGGCAATCATACAATAAGTTAGTCAACCAATGGGTTGAACCAAACCAGGTTACAGGTGCATCCATTGTGCGGATGGGGCCACCGTGTGCAAATACAAATTCAGACAGCTCATCCTGTGCGATTGCGGGTTGTAAACCCAACATCAGGATCAAAATGACCATCTTCAGTATATTTGGAATTTTTTTGATTTTCATGCTTACTTGCCTCATATATAACTGATCGAAACCTTATCGGCTTTGGATAGGTGTTGCAATGTCACAGCTTGAAAACCACCTCCTTTGTTCTCTAGACGCTAATAGAAATACGGACATACTGTCCTAGGGTTCAAGACGCATGTAATAGCGGCTTGCATGATGCGGAGATAAACGCACAGCACCCTCTGGCGTAACCAGGAAGTTATCAGAAATTAAAAAGCCGCGATCATTTTCTAATACTGTGCCAGGATGATAAGACAGAACCATATTTGTCTTTAGCACAAAGTCAGGGGAACCCATCGTATTCGGGCCATCGCTGCCATCTAGACCGGTACTATGGCAATCGGGTGTATGTTTACCATTTACAGGGAAGCCTAAGTCACGCAGGGTTTTATCATTTGCATCAGAAATCATGCCAAATGTGTTGCCCGTTTTCGCAACGGCGGATGATTCATCTACTGCTAAAAGGTAACCATCAAGCAGGGACTGCACATCATCCGGTAATGGATCAAACGAAAACACAGATGTCATTTCTAACCAATAGCCATAAGGTGACTCATAGACGATTTCGAAGTTAATAATGTCATCTCGTTTCATCTGGAGATCTTTCGGCGTTGGCACCGTATAGGGAGTGCCATCCAGCGCTAATTTGGTGCGCCCCCAAAATGATCCAAATGATTTGACGTAGCCTTCGACAGCAGAACAAACATCCCAGTATTTAGCTCCAACATGAGCCTGTTCGATAAAGACATCCATAGCAGAATCCAGGATGCTGCCATTTTGCTGAATCGCCTCCAGCTCAAAAGGTGTCTTAATCTGGCGAATGGCGTTGTACGCGTCGGTTACTTCTACAATCTCATAATCCTCAAGTATTTTGGTAAACTGGTGATAGGCACCAATACTCATGAGTTTATTCATATTGACCATGCCGATTCGTTTACTACCGGTGGCATATTCTTTGGCAAGATCACACGTGCGTACAACAATATCCCCATCTGGTGATTCAACACGTTCAGGTAATGTGGTGGTTTCATTACGGCTCCACACCGCTTGATAGGAGCTCCAAACCTGTAACCAGGGATTCGGATCGTTTACACCCAGTACACCATAGGCTCCTCCACCCCAAAGATGAGCGTGGGTGATATAGCGTAATGCACCTATACTGCCCGGAGCAGCATGACCGGTAATGACTAAAACATCTAAATCTTTGTCTTTCATCATTGCCTGAATACGCTCAATCCGCTTCGCGACATCGCGTTTTAGTCCATCGTGGGTCAACATAAATTGTTTGCTCCTTATTGTTCAAGCGTGTATCTATCATCCATAAAATGTGATGCTGTTCTTATCAATTAAGATTGAGCGTGAATATCCACTTCTTCTATCAGGTCACCTAAAATTGCCAGAACTGTATCTTCCAGTGGTACAGGCCACGCTGCACCAGCATCCACCATAAATCCATCCTTCGGGGCAACAACTGTTTCCAGAACTTCACCAGAAAATGGATGTCTGACATAACCCAGCGAATCGCCTGCTTTGACATGCGTCCCACGTTTGTTTTTATCCATGAAGGTAAACCCCCGTTCACCAGTTGGCCTGATAACGGTGTGTTGTTCAATCACAGAAACTTTTTCAATGTCGGCTTCCAGGGGACTGGCTAACATGCCCAGGTGGCGCATAGCATTCAACACCGCGTTACGGATGCGTCCTAAATCCTGATCGCGATAATCACGCAGACCGGGGCCACCACCGATATAGGCAGCAACGACTGTTTTTCCATCTTTGGCTGCTTCATAGGCCATTGATTCATCATCGCCTTGTCCCACAACCACATGAGCAATACCCAGCGACATTGCCATAGTTCGGGATTTTTCAATATCGCCAGCAGCATAAACTCGCGCAAAATGGTGATAACTCCACTGTGCGCCGCTGCGAATGTCGAGCAGTGCATCAGCCTGAGAAATGACATTTTCATAGTACTGATAAATCATCTGCTCACTGACGGTGCCTTCTGTTTGGCCTCTACGCAACCGATTGAGATGTTTGTCGTCCCATGCCGTATTAATCTGTGTAAACTCAAAACCTGATGTGTTCATGAGAGGCACCATCACGAGTGTCCCCTTCATTTGAGAGGGGTCGAGTTCATTGATAATCTGGGGCAAAATCAGAGAGGGTTCAATTTCGAGACCACTCACTCCCGATTGCACCACCAGCATAGGGCCAGCAGTTTCTCCGACAATCAGGTGCATCGGGATATGTACTGGAAACGCCCCATGTGTTTCGCCTGTTTTATAAAAGCCAAAGCTTTTTTCACCTTGATTAGCTTGTATTGCACCTATCTTCATCAGCTTATACTCCAACTGAACTAATCAAATGTAAGGGATAAATCCATGATCCTGCGATCTTCGATACGGTCGATTGTTCCCAGGATTCCCACGGATGTTGCGCCGATAGTCGGCCACTCTTGTCCGCTGGGAATAACGATTCCATCCTTTGGCGTTGGCATTTCAGCCAATAATTCACCTGTATAGGGATCAACAAGTTTGCCATAAACGTCGCCAGCTTTTAGCGCTTCGCCGAATTTACGCATCCTGATAAACAAACCATCCACATCAGGTTTCCAGATCACTACGCCGGCATTATAGACAGTACAAAGCGGCCCATCGGATTCTAATTCGCCTTCAATCATCCCCATGGATTTCATCACATTCCATATCCCGCGTTCGGCATCGCGGACATTATCATCACCATTCCGATACCAGCCTGTCCCCCCACCAAATTCGAGGGTGATCTGTAAGGTTCCAGCGTCTTCAATTGCCGTTTTGGATTGGTTCTCACCAAATGTGCCGGGTGGGAAAAATGCAGCTTGATCCAGCCCAAAAACGACGACCAGCTTCCGCCGCTGTTTCTCGATTTCTGTTAAATTCTGGGGATCGCTCTCGGCACCAAACAGCACATAGCGCTCATAGGCGGTTTGCCCGCCAGCGTGAAAGTCCAGCATCACATCTGCTTGTTTGATGACTTCATTGAAGTACACATAGGCAATCTGATCGGACACACTGCCATCTTTTTTACCGGGAAATAAGCGGCTGATATCTTTATTGTCTAACCGCGATCCCCGTTCACCCAGTTCAAAGCCCGCCCGATTGACAATCGGCACGGCAATCACATTGCCTTTTATTTTTGTCGTGTCAAGATTTTTAATAAAATTGAGTATGGCGATAGAACCAATCACTTCTCCGCCATGAATCGCACCCTGTACAAGTAAAGTCGGGCCCGGTTCAGAACCTGCAAACAGATGTACAGGTACGTCAGGGCGAAGTCCAGACCGCGACATAGTAGTCTCCAGATAACCAAAGACATGTTGTCCAGCTTGTGCTTCCAGATTGCCTGCTTTTAACATTCACCCATCTCCTTTAGTTTGGGACTGTTACAGAGTCAGATGTAACGTTCAAATACTTCTGAAACCACCCCAGTATGCGACGTTGCCGTTCGATCCGATTCCCCGGGCGACCACCACGCGAAAGACCATGATTTTCACCCTCAAATATCACCAGTTCCACCGGCTTTTCGCGCCATCTTAAAGCGGCAAACATCTGCTCGGCCTGCTCTAAGGCACACCGGTAATCTTCATCGCTATGAATAATCAGCAATGGGGTGTTGATGTCATCGATATAGGCAATCGGAGATTGTCGCCAGCTACTTTGCAGATCACGCCAGGGATCGGTGCGTGTCTCTCCACCTGTACATTCGGGCCCAATATCGGAAGTACCAAAAAAGCTGATCTGATTGGTAATTGAGCGTTGTGTCACTGCCGCCGCAAAACGATCAGTGTGTCCAATAATCCAGTTGGTCATGAAACCGCCACAACTACCACCTGTAACACCCATATTTTTAGCATCGATATAAGGGCGCGATACTAATTCATCCACACCCAGCATAATTTCCTCATAGTCTTTGCCTCCCTGATCCCCTTCGGAAGCATGTGTCCATTCCTGCCCATAACCGGCTGTTGTCCCGCGTTGATTGAAATAGGCGACGGCATGGCCTGAGTTGGCATATACCTGGAACTCATGGTTAAAATCCCACGAGAACATCGAGCAATGCACATAGAGTACGAGCGGATATTTTTTGCTGGGGTCAAAGTTGACGGGTTTCATCAGCCATGCGTGCACTTTGGCACTATCAACACCTTCATACCAATAGGCTTCGGGTGTTGCGAGCTGATGATCCCGCAGCCACGGGTTGAGGTTTGTTAATTTTGTCGTATCGCCATTTTCCCAGATATATAATTCACCTGGATTGGTTGGGTCGGCTTGTCCGTAAGCAACTTTATCGCCTGCGGCTGGGCTGTATTCAAATGTCACACTCTCCCCACTGACCAGTTTTTCATAATCGCCCTGTGTATTGATGCGATAAAGATTTGTTGCACCCTGTTCGGTCAGCAGAAAATAAATCCATTGATCTCCAGCAGCCCAGCGTACAGTTACATTGGCTAACCCTTTACGCTGGTCAGCAACGGCATAATTACCCACCTCTTCATCAATGTCCTGGCCTAATTTGATCGCAGTGCCTTCTTCGACACTGGCGAGGTGCGGTTGCCAGAAATTTCTTCGATTAACGGGTGGCGCATGGTTATGTCCGGCGAAAGCGATGTAGCGATCATCATCACCCCATGCCGGACTAATGGCTGTTCCTTGCCAGTCTTTTAATAAGAGTTTGGGTTCACCATCAGGGAAATTACAGGTAAAAATCTGACCATAGCCTAAGGGCACATTCTGTTCACGTGCCATACCAACAAATGCAATTTTTGATCCGTTAACACTCCACACAGGTGATGAATAGTCACATTCACTGTGGGTGATCTGGCTCAGATCCCCCGTCGGTAATTCCAGTACCCAGATCTGTGTAAAACGATCATGAACCCAACCAGCCCCATCCTGTTTATAACGAAGCCGACGAACCACTTTTATGGTGGGCGCTGGAATTCCAGCGATGGGGCCGCGGTCGTCAGCGGACTGGATCTTCGTCCAACGGACCCCGACCAGCTTTGTCCCATCGGCAGACCAATCCAGGCTGCCTAAAGGTGAGCCATCAGTCGGATAGACAGCCTCTGTGTTATCACTAACTGATAACACACGTACTGATGTGGTGTCACTATCCCGATAACTATAAGCGAGCTGTTTACTATCGCAGCTCCATGCAATCGACGATACCTGACACGTGTTTGAGGTCAAGCGTTTTGGGGCAGGGGCATCTAATGCTCGTAGATACAGGTGTGTTATGTACCCATTGGACTTTACATCCGGTCGGCGAATTGTGTAGGCAACTTTCGACCCATCTGGCGAAAGTGCCATTTCGTCTAACCAGCGAAATTGCATCAGGTCCTCGGGTATCAGTCCCCGTCGCTGATTGACAATATTTTCTTGGCCTATAACCATTGAACTATCCTTATGTGATTCATTTTGTTATTTATGAAATAAGATCAGTTACGGTTTCTTCTACGAGACCGTAGAGGCGATTCATGTCATATGAAAAAGTATCCAGTGGGTCACCACGGGTTCCTGCTGTAAATGCCATCACATTCAGGACAGGTACGGCAACGACTGTGCCACTTAGTTTTTGAACATCGATTTGTTTAAGCGCCTTAAAAATAGAGAATGGGCCTTCTGGTTCATCACCATGCGTCGCACCATTGAGCCATAATACAGGGCCATCATTTATACCCCGGTAAACAATGATGGGGATTTCACGCGCGCGACTATACATATCACCAGTGATGGGGATCCCTCCCCGTTTAACTTCTCCCGGCATCACCGAGACGTTACCGATGGTTAATGCCTCTGCCATAATGTCTCCAAGCGTAATCCGCTACTTTTTATAAGGTAAATTCAACCCCAATATCACGGGAAAGTTCACGCAGACCTTCAACTGTCTCACGTGAAACGGGTATGCCGTCCTTTTTGCGTTTATCCATTCGCTCGAACTCCACTTCTCCCGGCAAGATTACGGGACGACCAGGGTCTAGCGGATCTACACCTTTAACTTCTGCTATAAGTCGTTCTAAGCGGTGTACAAATTCATCAGTCGAGAGATAGGCGCTGGGGTCAATCGCCATCATCATGTGTCCAACATCATAATTCTGGTCATCCTGGAAGACGCTCATCCCAAATAATGCACCCGTCATGACACCGCTCAACACATCGGTAATGAAGCTCATGCCATAACCTTTGTATTCACCAATGGGTAAGAGAGGCCCATCCATAGCGGCTGAGGGATCCGTTGTTTTTTGACCATCAGGCGTCAACGCCCAGTTATCAGGCATTGCCCGACCCTCGCGCTCATACCAGCGCATCATCCCTTTACCGGACATCGTCAGAGCCATATCAAGTACAATCGCGTGGTGGTCTTTACGCGGAATTGATATCCCCCAGGGATTTGTGCCTAACACGACCTGTGCAGAGCCCCAGGGTGCCATTTCAGCTTTCGCGTTGGTGAATGCCCAACCGATTAAGCCTTGTTTGGCAGCAGTCAATGCGTGATAACCTGCAATTCCGAAATGGTTACTGTGCCGTACCCCGACCATGGCGATGCCAGTAGACCTGGCTTTTTCAACAGCACGATTCATCGCGCGCGAGGCGGATACATAACCAAATCCTTTGGCCGCATCCAATAGTGCATAGGAGGGGCCATCTTTCAGCCATTCCATAGGGACATTCGGCACAATGCCTCCGTTTTTAATGCGGCGATGGTACCGGAATAATTTTTCCAATCCCTGGCCCTGACCCGGATGCCACCATTGAGAGGCTGTCATCAACCCATCACTGATGATCTCGGCTTCTTCGGAAGAAGCGCCAAGAGCCTGGAGAAACACCAGCGTAAAATGTTCCAATGTTTCTAATGAATAGTAATTAACAAGATTATTGTCTTTTACTTCATAGGCCATAATGTAGACTCTCTTACCTGTATCCCGGATTTATGGTTTGCTGATATCAATGTGCGGTTTTTCGCCGGTGAGAACGCGTACCATTTCGGATAACGCCGCTGTTAATTCAAGTGCACGATTTGTACCCGTACCCCCTCCAATATGGGGTGTAAGAATGACGTTATCCAGGCTACATAAAGCGCTATCTTCTGGTAATGGTTCATAGGCAAAAACATCTAAACCCGCACCTGCAATCCGATTCTCTTGCAGGGCTGTGATCATGGCAGCCTCATCAATGATGCCACCTCTGGCGACATTCACGATAAATGCACTTTCTTTCATGAGCGCAATTTGTTCCGCGCCAATCATGCGCTCCGTTTCAGGCGTATGGGGTGTCGCTACACATACATAGTCACTTTCCGTTAACAAAGTCTCTAAACCTGCATAAGTCGCATTAAATCGCTGTTCAAGTTCCGAGGACAAGGGATTCCGTTTGTAATAGAGCGTCCGCATTCCCATAACGCTTCCCCGTCGTGCCAGCTCACAACCAATTTCGCCCATGCCAATGATGCCTAAGGTCTTATCGGTGATCTCATGGACACACATATTTTTCATCCAGTGAAATGCCATTTTTCGTTGAGAGGTGATCTCAGGTTTAATCCCACGATAACGATAGCCACCGGATGCAACACTCTCGTTTGAGATGACCAGGTCTTTACTGAGGGCTAAGATCAATGTCAGGGCAAGCTCGGCAACGCAATTTGGGCCTTTCCGAGGTACACACGCAAAGGTGATATTTCTTCTGCGAACTGCATCTACATCGACATTGAAATAGTTACGTCCTAGCTTTACAACGGTATTCAGATTCTCAAGATGCCCAAGTAATGCATCGTCAACAGGCGCAGTATCTGTAATCACCCCGTCAATTTCACCTGATGCAAGTTCTTCAACTTGTTGCGTGTCATTTGGACAAAGCAGATTGAGTTGGGGAAAATCTGGCTTAAGCATTTCTACGGTGGGGGCATATCCCGTATCTGCTATTAAAATTGTCCAGTTGATCCCTGTATCTGGCGTGGTCATTATATTTTCTCAGCCATTATATTTTTTATGGCAATCTTCATTCGATCCAACCCCTCTTTTAACTTCTCTTCTGGTTGCAGAAAGGTCAAACGAATATAATCTCTGCGGTCTTTGGAGAATGCAGCACCAGGGTATGCGAGAATATGCTGTTCGGTTAACATTCGCTGTGCTACTTCTGCGCTACTCATGCCAGTAAAGCTGATATCAGCGAATACGAATTGCCCACCTTGTGGCATCCCATATTCCATCCCCATCTCATCAAGTGCCTCCAATACGAGATGTCGCCGCCGTTTATATGCTTCTAACATCATTTCTACAGGTTCTTGAGGACCAGTGAGGGCAGCCAGCCCTGCATATTGTGAGATAATAGATGTTCCACCGCTGGAAGCTGCTTTGAGTTCTTTTACCCGCGCCATTAAATCAGCAGGCCCGACAATCCAGCCCAACCGCCACCCAGTCATTGAATATGTTTTTGATAGGGCATTAAGTGTTAATGTGCGTTCTTTACCACCCGGTAGAGAGGCAGGACTAATATGCTGATAGTCATCGTAAACAAACATGTCATAAATATCGTCAGCCAGAATAATCAAATCATGATCCTGCGCAATCTGTAGCATGGCTTTCATATCGCTGGGCGAAATGACACTGGCCGCCGGATTATTTGGAGAAACAAGTAATAATGCCCGACTATTACTGGTGATTGATTGCCGGACGATTTCCGGATCGGCGCGGAAGTTCGTATCTGCATAGGTTGGGATCGCTATTTTTTCGCCACCAGCAAACTCAAGAGCATCGTGGTAAGTGTTGTAATTAGGTTCAGGCACAAGCAAAGCATCACCGGGTGAAATCACCGCCATAGTCATCAGGAATAAGGCTTCCTGACCCCCATTGGTGACCACGACCTCTGTCTCGGGATCAACATCAATATTGTTAATCTTTTTTACGCGCTCAGAAATTGCTTGCCGTAAAGCCAGAATGCCTTCGGGAGGGGTGTAATCCGAGGCGTGCTGAACCATTGCATCTTTTGCAGCGGCAACAATATGCTCTGGTGTATCGAAATCCGGGTCACCGCGTCCCATAATAATGACATCATCGTATGTTCTTGCCTCTGCCATTAACTGATACAGGAGGCTTGTTCCTTCTTTTTTGTTTGCAGTCATTGGGGTTTATCCTCTATTCACATCAGCTAATTTTTTAATTGCTTCTTCGGCGGCACCTGTGACATTTAGACGTATGATATGGGGCGCACCAAAATCAGTCCCATCTGCCACATCAAAGCCCAATTCACGCAGTTTTGTAATAGTATCTGTGTTGTTTTGTGGTAGTAATCTTATTGCAAAAATATTTACTGCCTCCCCGGCAATGACATCCAGGTGGGCTTCACCTGCCACTTGAATCAGTCTGGCTTTGAGATCTGAAAGTTGTTTCATTTGCCGAGAATGCGTTTCAGTAAATAATTCACTGGCTCCCAAAGCGGCATACTGTGAGGCTGTGCTGGTACATATCGCCATAATCTGTTTTTGGGATTGTATGGGGGTTATCCAACCTTGTGGTGCCGCAATATAGCCGATAAACCAGTTGGCAAGTCCCATCCCCGGCATTGCTTCGCCAATAGTAGCCGTGAGCGTTGTCTCGGTATCTAAAGTTGCTAAAGAACAATAGGTACTGTCAGCAACCCATACCGCTAATCCCTGATCCCAGATGATGGCAACATTATGCTGTATCGCCATTTCACTGATTTGAGCGACTTCACCATCGGTATAAACTTCACCGGTTAATCGTGAAGGTGATTCCAGATAGAGTAGACGGCTGCCTGATTCTATAGCTTTGGCTATCGTTTCGAGTGAAGGTAGGGCGCTTTGTGTTAAATCTATGGGCAGAGAGATAACCTTGCGCGTTCGCACACCTAAGGCTTTGAGTACGCCGGGGTGAACAACCTCGGGAACTGAAATGCTGTCATACTGTTCACTGATTTTCTGAATGGTTAGAAAACGTGCTTCTTGCACACCAGCAGTGATAAGAATATTTTCCTTCTTATACTGTGTATTCATTTCGCTATTCAGATGTTGAGCTATGGCTTCACGTAAAGGAGCAATACCCGGTACATCTACATAATGCGTTTGACCTGCTTCAAGTGCCTCAGATGAGGCTGCGATAATCTCCTCATCAAGTGGGTATGTAAGTTCGTCCGCACTCAAATCATAGTTATTCGTCATTGATTGGGGTAGAAGCGGGGTATTTAATTGAGAATTTGCCTGATGTTGCATCAGAATTTTAGACTTCGTTTCAGAGGGCACTGGTTGATCTCCTTCATTTATTCATGATGTATCTGTAATTCAGGGCTAATCGGCGTGTTAATCCGTGTCGTCTTCATCCCAACTATCAGCAATCACATCCGCCACAAAAACGATGTGCGCTGTAATAAGTTCGATAGCGCCGTTGATGTTTCCATCTTCAATAATCTTCACAATTGCCAGATGATTCCGCGCAATTTGTGGCAGGTCACCTTTTTTCTGATTCCGTAATGACATGACCTGTTGAACACGGAGCGCTACGATATTCCATAGCACATCCAATAGCTCATTACCGCTGTACTTGATCAGCGTGTCATGAAATTTACGATCACTCTCATTAACATCTTTCAGGCTGTCTTGTTCAGCAGCTTTTTCCATCTGCTTGCAGATTTTGTAAAGCTCTTCCACTGCCGCCGAGGTTTGTTTCGTCAAGATGATCTGCTGGATTGCGAAAATTTCCAGCATGTTCCGGACACTAAATAAATCTTCTATATTCTTTTTTGAAAGTTTTTTAACAGTTGGGACACGATAGGCAACTGTATCCACTAACCCTTCGACACTAAGTGTATAGATGGCATCTCTTAATGTTGCCTGGCTTACACCAATTTGATTAGCTAACTCCGTTCCGACAAGTTCCTGACCGGGTTTAAATTCGCCAATTACAATAGCTGTACGCAACATATTCGTAACGCGCTCTCGTAATGATTTAACGTTTATTGGTTGCATAGGTATATTGCCAGTTTGTAATTAAATTCCCTGATGATCTTATGTCGATCCTTGATTGTCGACAATCGATCCTTGATTTCATGAGAGGATAATTTTTAGAATCTAAGCTGTCAAGAAATTTGTGAGGTTTACACAATAAACAGGAAGTGTTTTTAGTTAACCTGAATTATGGATAGGGCATAGTGGCTACCGATGGCCGGCGCAATCGCGTTCAACCTTAGCTAATCGAAGGGCTGTCGTGTGGAGGCGCGAACCCGATAGCCTGTATAGATGGTACAACAGAAGAATATATGGAAGGCCCCGATAACATTCCAGATGGACTGCGTGAATTTGCCGATCTTATTAAGGAACCAGCGGACTATCCCAATGCCAATTATCGGCTTTTAAATTGGCGAAACTTCTATAATCTTGGGCTGGGCACATCATTAAAGTTTTACAACATTCCGTTTTCGAGTGAGTTTAGCCCTTGGGAGTGAGAAAATTTCGCACATATACCGGCTATAAATTATCCTGCCTATACCCCACCAAGCACCCTTGACCCTCGTGTATCGCTTCCTGAAAAGTTCTTGCCGACCCTGATCGGCATATTTAATTCCGCCCTGGGTGACGATGTGGCAAGACCACCCGTACGTCCTTTTCAGGTGTATGCGGTTAATAGCAATACGGGGGGACTCAGTAACGTGGGACCAGGGCGTGTGCTGGGTGATGGCTTATACCTGATGCCCATTGGAATTAGCCGATTACTTGTCGCAGGGTCGATTCCGAATTCGGTTTTCACCGCGTCTACAAATCAGGTGTCAGTCGATTCCGTTGATGTGAATAGAAGTAGTTTCCCTATCTCTAGTTATCACAATGTTCGGCCTGGAAATTTCGTCATACGATCAACCTTGTCGCCTGATAACATGACAGGAAGTAATTACGTTTTTTTCCATGAAAGCCCTGCCGAATGTAATTTAGACCCGCTGTTAAGTAATACGACCACTGGCTTAATTAACGACGCTTACCAATACGAAGAAATTATGCTGGAGGTAAATTGTAGCGATTACCCTCTGGCACAGCACGCCGCTCACCGCTCGGCGCGAAAGCATCTCGGGAATTATCAACGGTTTATGTTTGGAGCACCCACCCTGGGTCTTGTCATGAAACAGAGCACACTGTAGATTTACGCATAGGTACTCCAAATGTAAAAAGTTTTCAGAGATTTATGGTTGGTGCATATAGAACTCAGCATGGCCCATATGCTGTCCCCACCCGCGAATCATAGAGCCCTGGTTAAAGTTGGAGGCGCCAGCCTGCGAGATCAAAACATCATTGACTCCCACCCCGTCTGGTGAGCCTGCCCGTACAACCGCCATATGACCATAACCGGCGGCCACTACTAAACCACCCTGATTGGCCGCATTGGCTGCTGTCGCATGATCCACTTTTACCCATCCATGTGCTGGCCCTTGCGTGTACTGCCCCGGCACATTTAACCGGCCATCCAGCCAATCCTTCATCAGATTGGCATCGAGATAGCGGGTGATGGTGCCATTGCCATCCCGGACAAACTCTGGAATATGAGCCCCCATTGAATTCGCCACATCCATGGCATAGATATTGCAATAGGTTTCGCCACGACCCTGTCGATTTATGGCATATTTGGGGTTGTTCTCCACATTGAATTGATCGATTTGGCTGTTGAGTGCTTGCCCGTTGCGACCCGACACACCTGGTGTGATGGGGACGGGGGCAGCGCTGATCGGTGGTGCGGAGTCGTCTGCGCCGGGGATATTCAACTGTTGGCCCGGATGAATAAGATCCCGGTTAGCGATGTTATTGGCTGCAACGAGTGCTTCCACCGTGGTTCCGTAACGTTGCGCGATATCCCACAAAGTATCACCAGGGCGGACAGTATGAACACCCTGGCCTATGGGGTGCCCGCCTGGGTCACCCTCGTTGACGAGCTGGGCCGCTTCATCCTCACTGGACTGGAAATCGCCCATAATTTGGGAGAGTACCTGCGCGGTGACAAACAGCGCCTGATGCAGGCTTGCCAGCGTGGGTAAAACCAGATTATCCATCTCGTTGTAGAAAGCATCCGCACCTTCGCCTGCCCAGGCCCCAGCCCGCAGGTTCTCTGTCTTATTTCGTAAATTGTCCAGCAAGGCTTTCGCATTTTCACCCTGATCGGTAAACCGGCTGGCCGTCTGCTGGAGGGCTTCATACGAAACCTGGATGATATCAGACATTACGCAAACTCCTGTGTAGATTTATATGATTCTGTTGGGCAGGCAGCGGACGATTGCTCCGCTGCCTGATTGTTGAAATTGTAATCTGAGCTTGATGGCTTACTCTTTGTCCTAACTCTCTTCAGTCACGTCAGGCTTAACCGGGTTAACCGGTGGAACAGCTGTTGATGGAACAGCTGTTGGTGGAACAGCTGTTGGTGGAACAGCTGTTGGTGGAACAGCTGTTGGTGGAACAGCTGTTGGTGGAACAGGTGTCGGTGGAACAGGTGTCGGTGGAACGGGTGTTGGTGGAACGGGCGTCGGTGGAACGGGCGTCGGTGGAACGGGTGTTGGTGGAACAGATGTTGGTGGAACAGATGTTGGTGGAACTGTCACCACAACATTCTTACCCCCACCACTTCCGCCGCTATTGTTACCAGCGGATTGACCATTGTCCACAGGCGGAGTCACCAATTGTGGGATCTCGGTGGAGAGGGTTGCGGGTGTCTCACTCGCCATGGGGGTGGGGGTCGCCGTGGGAGAGACATAACGTGCCATATTACAGCGTGAATGATCATTCTGATCGTTATCAAAGCTGTAAATCATTCGGCTGAAAGTATCGGCTTCATGGCTGTAAGGGCTGGTGAATCTAGGTTCACTACCCGTGCTGATGCTGACCCGCTGCCCTTCGGGCAGGATTACAGGGCTGCCGCCGATCTCGGTTGTATAGGTACAATTCCCTTTATAGCACGTCATGGAAGAACTGTTCTGGATGGGATCATGCTGAATGCCCATGCACGAGCCTGCCACAGAAAATTCAATAGTAGTGCGTGCCAGCAGGATATTCGCACCGCCGGTAAAGGCTCCGGTTTCGATCAGGAAAGTGCCTCCATCCGAAAGCAGCGAAAAACGCTGATTGTTATCGTCTACCGACCGCACTCGTATCGTGGACTGGGGCAATAGATAAATATTGGCACCCTGTGGTTGCCCCTGATTAAGGTTCAGCTTGAACAGGCCAATTATTGCGTTCGACTGAATGGGAGCCTGTGCCTGAAAAGCTGTGCGGTTCTCATTGGCGGTGAATAACGCTCCAACTTCACCTGGTATGCTGGTGGGAAACGGTGACGGGGTGACAGTTGCTGTCGGGCTGGGGGTCGGTGTCCACTGCGTAGCAATCTCGGTAAGCTCCAGGTTTGCCTGATAGGTCTGGGTGATAACCCCCTGAGCCTGGAGGAGATTCGTATTTGCCTGGGCCAGGGCTTGTGTAGTTTCTCCCAGGTTACTTCGTGTAGACAGGAACAGCAGCAGGAAAACAGCCGCTACTACACCTACTGCTCCCATTACGCCAAATACCGTCCGGCTGGTTTTCCCCGTTACGGTGCGCCGCAGCCGCGAATCAGGCGCGACAAAGATCATTGCTAAGGAGGCATTGTCCTGAGTCTGACGACCTTTAGCAAAGCTGACCAGTACGCGTGCCGCCGACTCGATATCTTTATCCAGCGCATGACGGATAAATTCATCCTCACGCACGCAGGGCTGATTATCAATCGGGCTGGGGTCGAGCATTCCATCGCTACAAGCGAAAACGGTGTCCCCTTCATTCAGTTCGATACCGCGTTCACCGCGTCGCAGACCGGTATCCATATCCGGCGCATTGTGGTAAATGCCGTTATCGATCTCAATATCGGAGCGCACCCCCAGCGCACGAGTGAGATGGTGCGCGTTGGCGGTACTATAGGCCAGTTGGGGAGCGGTGCCGCTGAGGATACTTTCCTCCGCTACGTTATGAACCCGGTTTAGCCATTTCAGGTTTTTACTACGTACCAGTGCGATACGGCTGTCGCCCACACTGGTGATATACAAGCGCCCCCAGGTGCTGCCATCATTATGAATGACAGCCATTGCCAGGGTACATTTGCCCCCATTCCCGTGTTGCAGGACATCCTGGTTGGCCATCATGACGGCATGACTCATAAGATCAGCGACCGCCACACTCTGCCCGGAGCGCATGTTACTGAGCACACTGTCGATGGCGATTTGGGCTGCTACTTCACCCCGGTTCATCCCGCCGACCCCATCACAGACAATCGCGACCAGTAAATCCAGGCCACCAGCAGTCACAAACCGTTCGACTCGCGAACGATCTTCCATATGTTCGCGTTCGCCCACATCGTAAAAGTCAAAGGCCGCGTAACGTGTATCATTCATCATATTCATCTCTCAGGGTTTCAGACAGCAATACGCGGTGGCAGAAAAGGTGTCTCCGTATCAATCAATGTAATCACATCATCAATTTTCAACCGGTTTTCCCGCACTTTAGATAACATACCTTCCAGACGATCATTACTGATCGAATTGGTGGTTTCTGGCTTGCCCAGCAATATCCGATCCAATTCCGGCATATTTAATGGGGTGACCGGCTTGTGCAGAATATTTACAGCCAGGTCATCTTCATTTTTAAACGGCTCGAAAGGGTGTTTGCCCAGCAGCAGTTCGTAAATCATCACTCCCAGTGCCCATACGTCAGCGGGACGGTGATCAATATCCGACTTCAGCGAGGTGCGATAATGGGCTTTGATACCCTTTAAACTTTCAACCCGATCTGGTGATACATAGGAGATGGTGCCTGCACGGACATGCGGCTCGCGGTTGTAATAGGCCGATAAGCCAAAATCGATCAGCACGGGTTCGGGCGCTTTGTTGGGTGCTGGCGGGGTGCGAAACATGATATTGTTCATGTTCAGGTCACGGTGAGCCACACCAACACCATGCAGATATTTCAGAATCACTGCCAGCTGATACAGCAGCTCCACTTTCCATTCATGTGGATAGTTGATAAAAGTTCCTCGTTTGCGATGGCGCTCCATAGAGCCACCATTAATCAGCTCCATGGCATAGTACCAGGGGGCAAAACCCTTGAAATGTGGCGCCAACCCACTGGCACGCCCTACCGATACCACTTTACGGCTGTCGGGCAGGTTAATGGGGTAAATATGGACAATCCCCGGATGCCGCAGGTCAAAAAGCTGCTCAACCTCATCACGGATCAGATTGGTATATGTAGGGTCATCACTGCGGGCGATCTTGACGGCTATCCGTCGTCCGCCCACAGTTTTCCCTTCGAAAATACGAGCCATGTTACCGTCATCAGACAGCATTTTTTCAACCCGAAAGGGGCCAACCTGCTGTGGAAGTGGAAATTTGGGAAAATCGTACAAACCTGACATGCTTTATAATCCTTACCTATGGAAGATAATTTGTATTGCGTATACCTGACAGTTAATCAATCCAGTTATCATCTTCCTCAACCTTGTGTGGTTTATGGGGTTTGTGCTGACCATTAACAGGCGTTGCCACCTC
The DNA here is from genome assembly GCA_038258185.1 of Aggregatilineales bacterium. Lineage (GTDB taxonomy): Bacteria > Chloroflexota > Anaerolineae > Aggregatilineales > Phototrophicaceae > JAIOHN01. The sequence continues at coordinate 41,884 of JBBSQD010000007.1, forward strand.
AGCGGGTATGCCGGAATAAATGCCTGATGACTTGGTGGGTTCAGTCCTCATCATTTCATCTTCGCCTTCCATCAACGGCAACCGTACAGATCGGTTAGTCGGCTTGGGGTCAGTCATCCCCCCGCCAGTTAACTCCAGGCGTGGGCTGGGGATGAATTGCATCACAAACGGCGTTTTGGTGCTTAACCGAACCACATCACCGGGTATCAGCGCGCGGTCAACCCCTTTTTCCAGCCTTTGATCATTGATAAAGGTGCCATTGGCCGAGCCTTCATCCTTAATTAAAAACTGCTTGGTATTGAAGTCATATAAAATAGTGCAGTGAATACGACTGACGCTTTGCAGCGGGATTACAAAGTCCACACCATGATCTTCATCACGCCCCAGAGTTAATCTTGGCTGCGACATCGGTATCGCCGGAATACTCAGCGGTGAACTGGTCACCACAAAGCTCGCATAAGCATTATCAGGGACAACCGCAGCATTGAGTATTTCCGGTGGTTGACCCTCAATGAATTCGATTTGGGTCTTACCCTGCGTTTTGACACCCGTACGACCCGACGAGGATTCAATCGCTGTCGCGCCGCCCCCAGCCATGGGAGTATTGCTGCCAAAGCCAGGATTATAGGTGCTGGAAAAACCGCTGCTTTGATCCTCAATCGTAGTGGCGCCCCCACCAAACATGGAACTCACCGCGATGCTGGTTTTACGCCCCACCTCAGCCACGCCAGAGCTGATCTGGACAAACGAACGGCGTACCGAGTTCGCAGCCAGGGCGATCTGCCGCCGCTGCCAGATAATGACCCCACCCAGACCAATGACCGCTGCCCCTAACACCGCCATAGTGCCAAAGGCAATGCCGGCATTTTCCTTAAGAAGACATTCGGGCGTGTTCAGGCGCTGTCCATTTGCCATACAAATGTCCACCACAATTTCGTCAAGGATGGGGTAGGTGTAATTGATGGTGAAGGTGCGACCAGGGCTGATCGCGTTTTGATTGAAATAATCGGTTACTGACACAGCGATGTCCGCTTTGTCGAGGTTTACGTAATTCAACAGAGCCCAGGTTAGTGTGAATTCGTTCTGACCATCCAGGCTGATATTGATATCTTCTTGTTCTGTACCATTGATGATGAGCCGTGCATTCTGAATAGGCCGTGCAATGTTATCAGCGAAAGATACCCGTGCCGTAATGCGCTCTGCTGCTTTATCGTAGTTATAGCTGTAGGAGCCATCGGCGTTTTGCAGTTCGGCTAAGGTTGCGTTCCCACGGATGACAAAATCTCCGGACTCGGCATTGGTAATTTCGACCTGGGGTGGGCGCACATCGGCCTGATAACTCAGCATACCGTAAGCCGCGCCGCCACTGATGTTGACGGAGATCGGCACCTGGCGCATACCTACACCCGCTGCCCGCGAGCGATAACGTACCTCATAAATACGCCGGTTACTGTTGAGGTTGGAGAAAAAATTAGTTAAGGTTGTGCCGGTAGAAGTCACTTCCACATATTCACCCGTAGCCAGTGACTGATAACGGGGGGCAGACTGGGAACGTCCCCGGTGCAATTGCAATACATGAAGCGGAATAGCTGCATTTGTATAGCTGATATCGCCACCCGGTAAATACGAACTGATGAGAATGGCCTGGGCATTTTGCCCACTGTTTACATAGGCAAGCAGTCTTTCTACCGCCTGGTCGAACCCGGTACGGAAATCTGCCGGGGTACGGCTACCCTCAAATTGTAACGAACTGAATACACCAGCCAACTCAGCGGGGTTACTCAGGGTGATAGGGTTGCCTCCCAGCGGCACAATATTGATGACATCCCCTTGCTGAAGCACATCGCGGCTTAATTGAGCTAAAGCTTCCCGCACTAGATTTTGTTCATCAATACTGTTAATGGTGGTATCAATGATGATCGCAACGTGCAGGGCTTCAGTGCTGGGTGTAACCATTAGTGGCGGGTCGTGGGTTTCGCCTACTGTAAAGCTATCACCGGTTAAGCCATCTATTGCTCGGCCCTGTTCATTAATCACACGAGCCGTGAAGGATATATCGGGAAAAGCCTGGGTTGAGGTTTCCAGAATAATAATCTGGTTGCTATTACTCTGGGCAGATAACGGGAGTGTAACAAAGAGTGCAACCAGTAAAGTGAGCAAACTAAAACGTACTGATTTCATGACATAATTCCGTATGATAGACAACCTTAATTTATCATAACGGTATATTGGTCATTCTAATCCTCAAAATTTCTGAAAAAGTTGTGATATTCTCAATTCCCAGTTAAGAAAGTCGCTGAAGCTATCATTAAAATTCACGATTCTGTCTGTACCTTCAATATCACAACGACTGCGAATGAAACGACCCACCTCTAATGCCTCCTGCGCCAGATCCCTGGTTGCAGGATAGAGCAGGTGACGTTCCAATGAATCATAGATGCGGGTGTAGATCGCACAATCGATATTGGCGTTGGTATCCCCAGCTGCCTGAAGTGAACGCAGGTCAGCCAGTAAAAAGTCTTTCAGGTCAACCTGTGGGGCAGGCAGCGTGGGCGGAAGCTGATTGGCAGCTATAGCCTCAGATCCTAACAGACCGAGTTGCAGTTTATCAATGAGAGCCTCTATGTTGGGGTCCGATGATTGTAACCATAGCGCTGCACTGCCAACCGGCCAAGTATCATGTTCGTGCTGGACAATCTCCTCATCAAACTCGAATCGAAAGTAAGAATCCAATCCACTGACACGGATGACATGTGGCAGGGTGGTTAGCGGTTCTTCAAGCACCAATTCCGGCACACCGCTCTCAACCCTGACCAGTTGCCATTGTAGTTGATCGGTTTCGATCATAAACAACCAGTAATTCGCCTCATCCTGATACCGATAGGCAATACCATATTCGGCCAGTGTATTAGGATTGGAAAGCACTTCAAAGCTGACACTAAAACCATTGACCATTCCTAACCGCAGCGGAATTAATGATTTTTCTTCCGCTAACAGCCAGTTAATGGATGTATTCAAATCTGAATCCAGGCCGATTGCATCCGCACCTTCCAGGATGTATAACAGCGGCACATTACTCAGAAAAGCCGTAGGTATAGCTGTTGGTATGAGTGTCGCTGCCAGGATGGTGGGAACGACTGTGGCTGGAATGGGGGTATCTGTCGCAGTGGGAGTCGTGGTCGCGCTTGCAGTTGGCGATGGCGGCGGTGATGTTACTTCATCGGTACTAATTGAGGTGGAAGCAGTGGAATTCAGCACCTGGGTAGGTACAATAGTGGTGTCCGCTATTGTGATGGCCGTACGCATACTCTCTGACGTACTGGCAAACTCAGTTGCTTCCTCTGTGGTGGCGATTACTATAGCTGTTTCGGTTCCCGGCACAGGTGTTGGCAGTAGCGGAGTTAATGAAGATTCCTGGGCCACCGCATTTGTGGTTTCAGTGTCGATAAGCAACTCACCTGATGGACTATTCCCAGCACCTTGGAACATCAGTGCCAGTAGAATACCCATGCTGACCAGACTGACCGCGGCGATCAATCCCCACACACGATAGCTGGCGCTTCGTTGGCTTTTGGATAAACCGGGCGTGAGCGTGGGTAACTGCTCTGCGCTTAACTTACCCCGCTCGAAGCGCCAGGTTTTCAGGTTGGATAAATCATGTAACGCGGGCACAAGCTGCGGTTTAAATGCATGATGCAGCGCTTCTATAAACTCCATTATGGACTGATAACGATCCGTAGGGGATTTCGCCAGTGCTTTCGCTATAATCGCGTCAATATCGGTGGGTAAACCCGGTCTGTAAGTGGAGAGTGGCGGCAGGACACTCGTGCGGTGCAGTTCTTTTAACTGGTCGCGGTCATAAGCGCGATCACCAGTGCTGGGCGTATCAAACGGACGCTGGCCAGCCAGTAACTCATACAACACCACTGCAAATGCATAAATATCCGCTGTGCGGTCGATGGTATCCCCATTCTGCTGCTCGTAAGGCATGTAATAGGGTGTCCCTGCAATATACTGGCGCTTACCACCTTCCTCCATTGCTACGCCTAAATCCGTCAAAAAGACCTTGCCATCAACCTCCTGAATTAAGATGTTCCCTGGCTTAATATCCATGTGAAGCTGATGTTCCAGATGCAGATAATGGACAGCTGCGCCAATCTGCACGGCGATGAGGATCACCTCATCGGGTGTGAACGCATGCTTATCCCGGCGTGCCTGGCGCAACCAGTCTGCTAACGAATAACCCTCAATATAATCCATGCGAATATAAGGGCTGTTCGCATCCTCAACATAGCGATAAAAGCGCACAATATTGGGATGCTGAAAGTTGTGCATGGTATTGGCTTCGCGCTTGAAAATATCGAGGATCTTGGAATCCTGGATATATTCCGGCCTCAAAATTTTGAGAGCATAACGATTGGAGCCACCATGTTCCCGCGCACGGTACACACAGGCCATGCCACCCACACCAACCAGCGCTTCGACACGATAATGCTCACCAACGAGTTGAGTGGCTTCTTCAAGAGAATAACAATCGGAATTAGGCATGGCTTATCCTGCTAAATACTCAAGGTGGAAACGTTTCAAAGACGGGTGGGGCGACATCAAACGCCTGTGTACCCGTTTGCAGACAGCAAGCGGAATCCACAAATGGCGAGAAAAGGGTCATATAGGTCCACATTTCTGTTTGCGCTTCCAATCGAGCCAGTGGGTCCGGCATTTGGGGGTAAATTTCTGGCGTAATAGTTTGGCGCAAGGTCGCAGGCGGTTGCACCGGTTGGATACTGTCTGGGAAATCGAGCCATTGTGGGAGTTGCTGTCCCATTACCGGATACAGTGGGACTTCATGTAACAGATTAAAGAAGTCAGAACTCTGGCTAGGGTGATTTATGGTTGCCAGAGGTGAGTCCGGGATAGGCAACCGTGTATCGCAGTTATCCTGCTGGAGTATACGCCCACCAGTAGTGGTCAGATAGCGATGCTGATCCAATGTTTGCAGGCTGGAATATGGGTCATTAGTGGACAGCAGAGCCGGTTCGTGGGCAGGTAACCAGCCAGAATGGGGGGTATAGCGCGACAGGTTACGGAGTATCCTGGCGTTACTATAGACACGGGCGTGCTGTGGCAGCGGGCTGGCCCCTATGATGTGAAAATCACACAGGCCAGGGTCGCTGCTGGCCACAATGGCATTCATTTCAAACCGAGCCATCTGCATGACACGGAGAATCCGGTGATTTTCCTGTTCCTGGAGTTGCTGCACGCTGTGAGGTGCAGGAATATCGGGCAGTAAAACAGATGGACGAGGTGACTCAATGGTGGCCTGGGACTGAAGAACGGCTTCCAGACCGGGGTAGGCCAACTGCTGCCGTGCGCCAGAGGGGTCAGTATAGACGCCCGGGCGATTGGCAGCATAAATATAAAGTGAATTTTGCGGGTCATAGCGCACCGGGTCACGCTGGATAAAGCGCCCTAAGTGCGGTGAATACGCCCGCACACCCATCAGATACAGACCGGATGCCGGTTCATACCATTGTCCGGCGAACAGCGGACGTGGCTGCAGATCAGGCTGTAAGGCGGCTTCAGCGCCGTAGGGAGTAATCATTTCACCAAAGGCATTATAGCTGAGGCCTACCTGCTCACTGGACAACTGACCTTCAGCATTGATGTAGTGTCGTACTGAGCCAAGCGCATCATATAATGGATAAGATCGGCCCGCAGGCGCTTCGACCCAGGCGACCTCATCACCGTTGAATATATAGCGCTCCATTGTGCCACTGGTCAGGTTTTGCACAGCGATCAGCTGGTCAAGGTCATAGATTAAGCGGTAATTCTGATCATTGGCCTGGACTTCGCTTATTCGCCCCAGTACATCATACCGGATACTGGTATTAACAGGTTCACCGTTCAGATTCACACCGTTTACCCCAACCATCCGATTAAGCGAGTCGTAAGTCAGGTTCATCTCATTGCCACCCACATACATAATGCGTGTGAGGCTGCCAGCCTGGTTATATTCATAGCGCAGGGTTAAATCGGTATTTTGTGAGGCAAGAGCTTCGCCGGTAAAACGGTCTACGCTATCAAAACTGGCCCCGCGAAGTTCGCCAGTAAGCTGATTAAGATTGTTGTAACTGTAAACCGTGCGCTGGGGGTTACTCTGCTCCAGAGTCAATACATTTTCCATACGGTTTCCCGCCAGGTCATAGCTGTAACTAACCGCATACATCACCTGATTGGATGCATCTAACCAGCGTTCGCCAATCAACTGGTGGTGTGAATCGTAACCATAGAGAACCTTCCATTGGTCAGCACGGGTGATGCGGGTGATGTTGCCGACTGCATCGTACTGATAGGCGAAGCGATCTAAACGCTGACCGTCACTGTTAACATAACCAACTGCAATCATGCGCCCATTGGAATCGTATTCATAACTGACACTTAGTCCATCGTCATAGCGCAGTGCCGTTCGCAGTCCGATGTCATTATAAGTAATGCTCAGGCCATTATCCCCGGTCGTGACTCGTACCAGGCGATAGAGCGCATCATATTCGTAATTTGTCATGCCGAACTGACCAGCATCCTCTTCCAGCAAGTTGCCCAGATCATCATAGCGATAACGGATTGTCAGGTCATTCTGCGCCATTTCTACCAGATGCCCAAAGTCATTATAGCGATATTGGATGGTTTGACCGCTCCCTGTGATGCGTATCAGACGGCCCAACAGGTCATAGTCGCGCTGAGTTGTGCCCTCGGGCGTATTGATCGTTTGTAAGCGCCCCCGTGGGTCATAGGTATAGGTGATACGCTGGCCGTTAGCGGTTGTGACCTCCGCAATTCGTCCCATCACATCCCGCATGATGTGGGTGATCTCGCGCGGGGAATGCTCGATACCGATCAGGTTGGTGTTACGATCAAACGAATAGATTGCTCTCACGCGATTAACCGGGTCTTCAGCAAAATTTTCCGGTATTGAAACCTGACTTTGCTGCCCCTGATCCGCATAGCGCAATTCGACTACCGCCTCATTCGGATAGGTAATCTCATAGAGACGGTTGGCATCATCGTAGGCTAAACCGGTCAGGCTACCCAATGGATCGCTGATTTGCGCCAGATTACCCACCCGATCATAACTATAGGCCCATACCCGCGAACCGGCATCAACATAGCGCACCCGCTGATTAAGGGCGTTATAGGTCATATTGATGGAATCGCCGGGCTGATTGGCAACCGCTGGCGGCAGCTGAATACTGGTCAGGTTGTTGAGGGCATCATAGTTGTAGCGATATTCGATAGGATGCTCAGCATCAAGCTGACGCCCAATTCGCCGGACATTGCCAAACTCGTCAAACTGATAACGGGTTTCATGACCATTCGGGTCAATGATGCGTTCAAGGTTGTCCAGTTCATCATAGCCATAAAGATAGGTGCGTGTCTGCCCATCCTGCGCCGTATCGATCCGCTGGGTCAGCCGGTTTTTCTGGTCGTACTGATAATCACTGATTAACCCGTTGGCGGCAATAAACTGGATGATATTTCCCACACCATCATATTCATAGTGTTCCAGCGCATTATCGGGATACTCAACCCTGGTCACCCGGTTGGCGGCATCATAGGTATAGCTGGTGCGCTGGTTGTCTGGGGTGATGCGTGCGGTCAGGTTATCGTCGGGATCATATTCAAACCGCCACCAGACATTATTTGGCGTTTCTGGATCAGCAAAACCCACCAACCGACCCTTAACATCATATTCATAGCGATAACGACTTTCCTGGCTGCCGCTGGTGCTTCTGAGCGTGATTTCCTGAATGGCTCCGGCTTCGTTGTACCGGATGTCGGTCTGCCCAGCCGGACCAATAACACGGGATAGGCGTCCAAGATCGTCTGACGTATAGGTGGTCGTACGGCCATCGGCATCACTATGGCTGAGGATACGCCCATCTCCGACCCAGGAATAAATATCCGTTTTGCCTAACGGGTCGATAATGCGGCCTACACGGTTGAGGTTGTTATAGGCATATTGCTCGGTATAGCCGAGGGTATTGGTTGAACTCACCAGCCGATGCAGGTTATCGTAGGCATACAGGGTTTCCCGGCTATTGGTCAGGGTCTCAGCAATGATATTTCCCCACAGGTCATAGGTAAATGACATCTGAATACCCCGTGGGATCGTCATCCGGGTTAACTGGCTTAGTTCGTTGTATTCAAATCCAGTATGTGTGCCGTCCGCCTCGGTCAAGGACATCAGGAGATTAAGTGCATTGTATTCCGCCTGAACAACATTTCCGCGGGCATCTGTGCGTTTGATCAGATTACCAAACGCATCATAATTATAACTGGTACGGTTACCCAACGCGTCTACAAAATCACTCAAACGATTTTGTGGATTATACACATATTCAGAAGTGTTTCCCCGGCCATCCTGATACAGAATCAGGTTGTTTACTTCGTCATAAGCGTATTCACGGGTGGTTTCGTCGGGTAATTGTACCCGGGTGATATTCCCCCAGGCATCATAAGTGTACGTGGTGATCTGTCCGATAGGGTCGGTCACACTTTGCAGAAACCCTGCCGTGGTATAGCTGTAACGGGTTTCCGCTTTATTATCAATGCTGCTGCTGACAGGATTGCCAAGCAGATCATACCGTAGGGCCAGAACCCGCCCTGAGGGATCATGCTTTTCCTCAATACTGAGCAGATATCCGAGTGGGTTATAAGCCAACCCGTATTCATAAACGCGCCGGTTCTGGGTGTCGGCATGGGCCACATTGACCAACCGTCCCAGCACATTGTAGGTATATTGCGTCACCTCCCCCGCCGGGTTCGTCACGGAATAGCGGGTATCCGTGCCCCGGTTGATGACCGATGTGTAGCGGTATGATAACGCGCCCGGTAAATTCATCTGGATAAGCTGATTATTGCCATCATAAGTATAACTGTAGACCTGCTGGCCGGTATTACGGATGTCAGGCAGGTTTTTCACCAGCAGATTACCGGCTTCATCATAGCTGTAGCTCGTGATGTAACCCAGCGCATCGGTAAAGGCAACCATCTGATTAAGGCCGTTATAAAGATAATTTTCTGTAATTGCGGGTGTAATCAGCTCAATCAGATTACCATAATCATCGTAACGATACGCTGTTTCCTCTTCTGCACGGGAGATCGCTGTGATCAGATCGCGCTCATTATTCCAATCCAGCGTGGTGACGTAACCGCGCCAGTCAGTCAGGCTGAGTAAGCGCCCGGCAATGTCATGCTCCAGTTGCAAAGTACGAATGCCATCCACATCCCCTTCGCTAATCTGACGGAGATAACCAAAATCATCATAAGTATAGGTTGTCGTGATTTCACGCTCGTGTGCGCCCAAACGCCTGACCAGGCTCAACCGCGCAAAGTCGTCATACTCAAACTGTGTGACCTGCTCCACAGACTGGGGACGGGTTGTGATCAGTTGAGTCATCGTCACCAGACGGCCATTTTCATAGGTAAATGTCTGCGTAGGTACGCCGGCTTCCAGGGCAGGGAAGCTGATCTTCTTCAGTACCCGATTGAAGCTTTCCAGAGTTTCATATTCGAACAGATACTTGTGGGTGGCCGGGTCTGTCAGCTCAGTCAGGTAACCCCACTGATCGTAAACAAAGGTGAGATAGGTTCCGTTAAACTGGCCGTAATCCTTTAGACGCCGATTGTTCAGGTCATAGTTAAATTCCTGTGACCAACCGGCTACAGGGGAGTCGTACCCGTTAAGGTAGAAGTCCGTATCATAGCGCCAGCGGCTGACTCGGGTTTCGCCATTCACTATAATTGTTTCGCTGGTGATCCCGTTATCATAATTAATCAGGGTGGATACAGGCAGGCTGTTATCACGCTGCGTGGCATTGATCGTGAATTCGGTCAGGCGGTTGGCTGCATCATAAAAAAGCGCAAGCTGTTGATGATAGGGGCTACGGGGGTCATCCACACCAGTTAACTGATTGTTACTATAACTATAGGTAGCCTGCTGGCTGGCATCAGGGTAATCCACGGCTATAAGGAGGCCATTCGCATCATACTGGTAGAAGATTTCGCGCTGCTGCATATCGCGTGCCAGGGCAATTCGTTGGTCTGTATTGGTATAGATTTCCAGCCTGCGCCCATATAACTCTGTCACGAAAAAGCCGTCCGCATACCCGGCGGCCTGGGTCAGGTTACGGGGAGCCTCGGAAAAAAGCAGCAGCCCACCATCACTGGCTGTAATACTCTGAAGCCGTCCCGCCCGGTCAAATTCATAGGTGTTGCCGTCCAGCGTGCGTACCGTCCAGCGACCGGTTACGCCATCAAACTGCTGTACAGCCCATGACAGTAAGCTGTTAGAGCGATACAGACCTTCTATCTGACGGAAGATATGATGACTGCCATCCGGTAGGATTAGGGTAACCTGGTTATGCGGGGCTAATGTCACATCCAGTTCGTATTGATAACTGTGCCGCCAGTTCAGCCCCATGCGCCCAAACAGATAGGGGCGGGGGGTGTTACGCATATAGGCCGGCGTGAGGTCGGCACGCGCCAGACTGTTATAGGCCCGTTCCCAGGTCAGCCCCAGGGTATGACTGGGGATGCTGAAATCAGTGATCGCATAATTAAAATTACCGGAAACCCGGTTGAAAGGATACAGTGCCTGATCGAACTGGACACCGGGATGATAATCGAAAATCGTGACCCCCAGATTGGCAAAGTTTCGCAAGCCATTCACACCCTCAGGGTTAGCCGGGGTTTCAATATCCGTTTGGTCAGGCAGGGACAGGCGATAGGAATTATCCCGTCGCTGGAAACGCACGCCCTTGTTTTCAACTAACAGGTTCTGAAGCTGGCTGACACTTTCCGTGATTTCGCGGCCATCCAAGGGCTGCACCCGGAGCGTATCCTGATGGATGCTCACATCGCCCATGCCAGTGGGGTCGATATTCAATAAGACTTTAAGCGCCGAATCGGCAGCGGCACACAGCGCATTCAGGCAGATATCAATGTAGTGTGGGTCAGTTCCTGGTGGGTTAAGTTCTGGTTTTTCCTGATTGCCGCGCTGCAACAGCTCTACCGGCCCAGTGGTGCTGATAAACCGCATGTCAGCGCCATAGAGCACCCGCAGCACCGGGCTGTTATTTTCCGGCAGATAAGCCAGTGTATGCCATACCATAAGATCACTGGCGATGTTGTTGTCGTCAACCTTGAATTCGTTGATGGGTTCCACATTCGGGCCAGAACCAGCTATTCCGCCTCGCCGTTTGAATTCAAAGCTACTGCCTTTGAGAAGCAATCGCTGGTCATAGTCGGTGGTGACGATAACCATATTCTGGACAGCCTGAATGCGTTTGATGCGGTAAAAGTCGGTGATGATCTGCTGGCCGTTTTGCAGGGTCAGCGTCATAATGGCCTGATTATAGGAAAAATCCGTAATATCCTGATCGGTGAAGAACTGGATGTTGTTCACGGTGGTAAAGCCGATACCCCCCGCAACAAAGCTCAATGTCTGTACATCGCGTGAAATGGGATTCGCATTGTCCAGGCTGATACTTCTGCCACTCCCGCTGACCACATACTGATTACGCCGTCCCAGGGGGTCAGGTTGGGTCACGCTGCTGGAACCATAAAGGGCGACATTCAATGTGGCATCAGCGGTCGCGCTCTGGCCGAACAGGTCAGGCATATCATTTAGCCCCAGCACCGGAAGCGCGGATAAGCCTTCATCGGTGTTGGCGCGGCGCAGGCCGATATTTTCCAGTGTGAGCGCGTACTCGTTCAGATTAATGATGCTGTTTGAAACATCGCTGCCGCTGATCTCGATGCGGTAGGTGCCGGATTGGGATAGCCCGTCTTCAAATTGCAGGGTCTGTCTATGCAGGTCACTCTGGTCGATAGTCGGCACCAGTGGGGCATTATCCGGCCCATAGAGTGCCATCTGTGGGCTGAACTGACCGCCGATACGTTGGACATGCACGCGGAGCATTTCGCGCTCATTCCCCGTAAATTCCCAGATATGCGGGGATGGTGTTTCGTCGTGAAAAACGCCACTAACCGTTTCTCCATAGATCATCGCCCCCTGAAATGAAGGTGCGGACTGGGCAATCAGATAGATGGGTGAAACCAGAATCAGGCTGATGAACAGCAGCAGTGCAGAGCGCTTAAACATGGTCATTATTTTCATCCAGTGCCAACACGGTTCCACGGGTCACAGTCGAGAGTTGTAACGTATCGCCTATTCGCAGGGGATGTGCGCCAGTGATCCTCTGGCCGTTGACCATAACCGGGTTATGGGTATGTACTTCCATGTGAATAGCATCATCCTCGGTAATTACAAAAACCACATGCTCACGTGAAATCTGACGGTCATCGCTGAGGTGAATATCGCACTCTCCCATGCGCCCTAACCGGGTCTGTGGCCTGCGTAATGCGTAGACCTGACCATTAGGCTCGACTTTCAGCAGCGCCACTGGCGGTTTCACTACCGCTAGCATATCGGCTTCGGTTATGATCTCGGTCAGCTCAAAATCATCCACAGGTCCATCAAACATTTCGGTCATATCATACGGGTCACCTGCTTCAATTTCAGATGAGAAGCCGCTGCCACCGGTATCCTGAAATTCAATTTCTGTCGAGCTTCTCTGGTCGAATTCAATCAGGGTGTGATCGGCAGATGATCGGGTTTCGAGGGCTGGTCTGGATTCAGATGAACGCCGGGATCTGATCACGCCAAACAGCACCAGGGCCAGCAATAAAGCCCCGCCGCCAATAAATGGCAGATACTGACTAAAATCCGCTGTGACATCTGCGGCAACTTCTTTAGGGCTGTCTATCCGCACTGGTTGAATATCAGGTTGTGGGGATAACAATACCGCAGACTCAGCTTCGGCCACTGGGTTGTTAAGCATTATGGGGGTAGGTTCGCTGCTCATAACCTGAATATCTCCCACGACCCGCACGGGTTCGTTATTCGTGGTGGGTGGGTTGCTGCCAACACTGTCTGATTGCGTAACGGCTGGTTGAGCGATGATCTGCTCTGGTGCCGGAACCGTGGTGGCTGCTCCTTCAGTCTGAGATGTGACGGGTTCCGTGGCAGGAATTTGGCTAAGCGGATCTTGCAATACACTCAGTCCATTAGCGGCCACAGGCATAGTGCTGTCAGTCAGTGCAGCCCCAGTTTGCAGCTGTACCGCAAGATTAACTACTGATCCATTCGCCAGTGTCAGGCGCAGATCACCTGTGACTGACTGACCAGTATAAGTCCCCGTCAAGGCATAAACCGGGTTCGCCCATAGTGCTTTAATTTCATTTACCCGAGCCGCCAGAGTTTGGATGTTGGCTCGCAGCAGGACACCCCCACCGCGTTCGATAATATCGTGGTAAAAAGTATCTATTTCATCCGTCAGCACAATCACGTCAACTGGCACGCCTAAAGGTTGAAAATCACGTCCTGTGCAGACATTCTGGCGTGAAGCTGGGCCGCCAATGAGCAGCACGCGCTGCACACTAGTGGGGATAGAAGCCAGTTGTTCGCCCACTGTCACTAGAGCATCGCCGATACAACCGGGGGTATTGGCCCGCCCACTGTAACCAGTCAGCCACGTGCTGATTTCGTCCTGGTTAGCCGATGGCAGAAAGCGGTTGATCGAGTCGCTGTAGAGTACAAGCCCGGTCTGGGTTGTGGCCGGTGTGCCTTGCAAAAAGCGATTGACAGCCGTCTGAATGGTTGGCGCGATATTGATAATCCCTTCACTCTGATCCAGAATGAGCCATTGGGTGACGGGTAGGGGCACCGGCACTGTATCCAACAGCAGTGTGGTATCCGCTAAAACCAGCGTCGCCATCTCAATGGTCTGTCCTCGTGGGACAGAGACCTGCACCTGCAGGCTATCACCCAGCAGTATGGCAGACTCTACCCGGCTGTCTTGCGATGATTGGGCAATTGCCGCAAAATCCGGCCAGCCCATGACGATAACGCAGCTAATCCACCACACGAAATTCAGGTAATTTCGATATTTCAATCCAACCATATTTCTCAGTTTCCAGGTCATAAAGGCGAATCCAGATAGAATTTTCGTAGGACAATAAGGAATGAATGCGGTAGATGCGTCCGGTATCCAGAATAAAGGCGGTTACATCTTCGCTGATTTGGTTATAAACAGGGGCGGCTTCACTAAACGACACGCGCATATCTTCAACTAAGGCTGGTGGCACGCTGTGATCACCGCCGGAGTTAGTGAATACTGCGGGGGTTGCCAGCGGTAGAGCTGAAGGGACTACCGTTTTAGATGCGTCGGAAGGAATAGCAGTTTGTATCAGAGCGGTGTCTGAAGCAGCGCCGGTTAAGATGTTGAACATAATCACCCCGGCCAGTACCAGTCCAACGACCAGCAGTACGCCGATTCCGCGCGAACCTGGGCGTGGTGGCATCACTGCTTGTGCCGGGATAACCGGTACAGTCATCATCTCGTCCATCAAGTTTGGAGGGCGCTCGACCATTTCAGCCAGGGCACTATGCTTGGCAGTCTGTTCGAGCAATTTGTCAAACATGGCACGCGTTGCCACTACCTCACCGACTTCGGCTGTAATGACGCTGATATTATCAATGCCACCGGCGTCATTGGCTGCCGTCACCAGAGTCTGGGTCAGTGTTTCGACGTTGGTCGATTGCTGGCAGAGAAGTTGTAAATGGGGCGTGTCCAAATAACGTGTCAGGCCATCGCTCAGCAAAATGATCCGATCACCGGGATTCAGAGTCCGGGTAATAAATTCTGGTTCGATCTCATCCCGATGTCCCAGCGCCTGACTTAGCTTATTTTTGACGCGACCATCAGGTCGTTGGACAGCTACGACATGATCTTTAGTCAACTGCTCCAGCCGCCCGGACTGGTATACATAAGCTCGGCTATCACCCAGATGGGTCACCGTGAGGGTATTGGTATGAATGACTACGGCCACGATGGTTGTCGCACTGGTGGGGTAAGCCTGACGCAGATGAAGGTTGACATCGCCCAAAGCAGCCTTAAGCTGAGCCTGCACACCCTTAAAAACCGGGCCGCTATAGTACTGTTCGATCAGCAGGCGTACCGCCCGATCACTGGCAAGTTCACCCTGATCCAACCCGCCCACGCCATCGGCCACGACCAGCAGCGTCCCACGCTCGATCAGCGTTTGCCAGTTTGTGGGGTCGTTATAACCCACGGCATCTTCATTTTGTGGGCGCTGTCGTCCTGGGTGCAGGCCGAGCGCGATAGTCAGGCGGTGAGGGTAGGGCATTAAACTACTCCAGTAATTGAAAGATCAGCATGATATCTCCGACCCGGATTCGATTACCGGGCTGAGCTGGTTCACGCTGCCAGGGTGTAAGACGCCTGTTGTTGAGATATGTCGGGTTTTGCGGGTGGATGCTCTCGATATAATATTGGCCACTTTTGCGGGTGATACAGGCGTGATGGCGCGAGATGCGGTTGGCGCCGGGTATGCCTGCCAGATCAACCGCCAGTAGTTTATTGCGCTCCGGTTGGGTCAGGTCTCTGCGTCCAATGATGGCTGGTTGCCAGCTTATCCCATACTGTTTCCCTGTTAGCTCGACCTGAATATGCACGAAAATTGTTGACCCGAACGGAATCGGTTGATTGCGCTGAATCAATACCTGTGTCGGGCTGATATCGACCTGGCCCTTATGCAGAACCAGAGTGGCGTGATCAGGAACATCGTTGTGCCCTAAGGTACGGTTGAGCACTAAAGGTCGCCGGGTGCCATCGGTGCTGCGCTGATAGATCGTGATATGCTCTGATGACACGCCGTATCGCTGGCACACATGCTGGATCAGCTCCTGAACAAGCAGGCTGCGAACGACATTGACTTTGACTGCCTCGGTTTGACTGCCCTCAAATTCAATGTTCAGGGGAAGGTAGTCATTACTCATGATCTGAACTCGTTTCGTGGGCGGTGGCCCCCATGATGCGCTTCATGATGGCACTCACGTCTTCGGAAATTTCAACTTCCTCACCTTGAAGTTGCCGCTCTGGTGACTTGACTTCCAAAGCGCGATCATAGGTCGTTAGTACACCCTTAAAATACCAGTCTGCGGGGGTGTGCTGCTGCATCAGAGATTTCACCGTGGTATCCAGCACTTCTTCAAGCGTTTCCTTTCGCTGGTCGTGGGTGTTTGCCACTTGAATTAAATCCACCCGACCGGATTTAAGCAGAAAACCCCTGCCAGCAGGCATCTCGTTACGATTTAAGCGGTAAGGCACCCTGCCTCCCAGCGTCGTGACGATCTCTTCCGATTGCAGTGCCAGAGCATAGCGCACCCCTTCGACGCGGCGGATCAGTGCGTCGCGGTTACGCAGGACTTCCTGTGAACCTGCTAACACAACATGCAAGCCCTGATCACGGAAGCGACGTGCCAGCTCAGACAGGATGTTTGGGGCTTCGGTGTTTTCAAAGTCGGAGAAATCATCATAGTTATCAAATACAAACACATACTTTCGCGCTGGTGGCCTGGGGCTGGAAAAGAGATTCTCAGCGAGCAGCGCGTTCTCTTTGGCGTAAGTTCGCAGCCGATTTTGAGTGTCAGGGTTGAATTCAGCATCCAGATGTTTCAGAAGCTGCTGTAATTCTTCCTCGCTGGCAACCGTTTGCAGTACATGCGGCAAATTCCGCAGGTGATAGCGCCCACCATACTGGAACAGTGTTTGCTTAGGATCCACCAGAATCATGACCAGTTCTGCCGGGGTATACTGCTGCGCCAACCCCAGAATCAGGCTGCGTAAAGCTGTTGTTTTGCCAGATACTGCTGCGCCCAACAGCAGACAATGCGGCCCACGTCCCAGTTCGAGCAGGGCAGGTTGGCGATCAATATCGCGAATGCCAATTAACGCGCTTAAATGACTGTGCGTCGGGGTGGGTGTTAAAATTGAAGCCAGCGTGATATTTGCCTCTAATGGCTCGACCGACTTCGGGCCGCCAGGCTGGTCACCCCAGGAAGCTTGCATGGTAGCGGCCAGTCCTTCATAGTAGGCGGTTATATGGGTGTCTGTGACGATAGAGCTTTCCGTATTGAGGTCATTTTCATCAGGCCCATGCATCATACGAACCGGCACCGCCAGATGAAATTCACACGGTTCGCGCTCCACTAACGTCAGCCCGCGTCCCGGAATTTCCGTCAGAAGGGACGAACTGCGCCCGATGACACTCTGATAATCCCCGGCATCCGCCATCTTCAGTGTGAACCGCTGTGTGAACAGGCTGTATACGCGGGAGGGAATGGCACTGGTCTGGTCTGCCGTAACAACAAAATAAATGCCCATTGCCCGCCCTGCCCGAATCAGATTTACCAACTGGGGGATCTGGGCTTCGTAGGTGTCCTTAAACTCAGCAAAGTTGTCAATAGCGACCAGGATAGCAGGCAGGAGTGCTTCCGGGTTTGCCTGATTATATTCAACTAGGGAGCCATAAGCCCGTACCAGCGGCTCACGATTGTCAATCTCGTTTGCCAGCATTCGCAACAGTCGCTCAATCCGCGCTTCCTCGGTGACTTCAATGGGGGTTTGCATGTGCGGCAGTTTTTTGAGGGCGCTTAAACCACCCCGGCCAAAATCCAGCGCATAGATATGCAGTTCTCTGGGCGAGAGTCGGGCGGCGAGTGCAGCCAACAGGGTGCGTAAAAAGAACGTTTTGCCCCAGCCACCTGCGCCAAACAGAGCCAGCGGCCCGGCACTGATATCCAGATTAAGCAGCCGTTGTTCTGCCCGTGCCGGGAGATCAATGAGGCCGACTGTGACTGCAAAGGGTGGTTTATCCGCAGCTGTGCTCCAGTCGATAGCGTGACCAGCCTGCCAGGGGGCGCGTTTCTGTTTCACCTTTTCAGACAGCTGATCGCCTTCCAGCATCCAAACCCGGATTTCTGAGTTCAGGACGAGGCGCTCGTTCGTTTTACGCCGGTCAGAGTCCAGCAGGTTAAGATGCCGTGCATAGATTGGAATATTGATAGGGAGGATTTCGGGCAGAGGGTCGGGCCAGGGTTTATGCTGCGTCAGGGAATGCTCCCCAGCCAGCATTTGCACCTCGCGCACGATGCGGTCAACAATCGTATCTGTCTCTGGCTCGTCGGAAAATGGGCTTGCTACGGTTGCATCATCCAGGAAGATGATCTCCTGCTTGTTCAGGCTGTCGTCCTGCTCGATATAGTCCCCACCCGCTCGTGCAATTTGCAGCAGTTCAGGACTGTCTTTGCCGATCTGAAGATAAGCCCGGCCAGGGATATTGGATGGCAGGAAGGTCGCATCCGGCCTGCCCAACAGCTCCCGGCTGTCATCGACGGTTTCCACGCGCAGACAGATACGCAGTTTCATGTTCGCGCGCATCTGATCGCTCACTGCCCCCGTAGGTCTTTGGGTCGCAAGCAGCAGATTAACCCCAATGGCACGTCCTAACCGGGTAATGCTGTCAAATCGATCCTTGAACTCTTTATTTTCGTTGATCATCTCGGCAAATTCATCAACGACAATAAACAGATGGGGCAGCGGCTCGTCGTGGTGAAGGCCCCGCTCCCGATATTCAACGATATGCTTGACATTTTTCTTCGCCAGAATACCACTGCGCCGGGCGAGCTCCGCACGAATGGCGACAAACATCCGGTCAACGGCCTTGCCATCCAGGTTGGTGACAATATCGACCACATGGGGCAGGTGGCGAAAAGGCTCGAAAGCGGCACCACCTTTATAATCCACCAGCACGAAATTCAGGATGGTGGGATCATAAGTCAGTGCCAGACCCGCGATCAGGGTCAGCAGCAGTTCCGACTTGCCCGAACCTGTGGTTCCGGCAATCATCCCATGAACACCATCAAAGTCCTGATGGAAATACAATTCGCGCTCACCACCACCACTTTTAACGCCGATCTTCACCCGCAACCAATCGACATTATCGCGCCCATCACGGCGACTGGCTTGCCACGACTCCAGGATATTCAAGTCGTTGATTACCCGCGCCTGGTACAGCTCCAGGATAGAAAGGCTGGCCGCAAGATCCGAACCATAACCCATGCGTATCACTTTATCTTTAATGGCCTGGGCAAATTCCTCGGCTTCTACCGGGCTGACCTGATCGGCTTTGCCAATAAAACGAGGCGTATTCATACCAATTTCACTGTATTGAAAAACAGCATTTCCCCCGGCGGCCTGGGCTTCAATTACGCTGACACAATCACTGGGAATTTTTGCCGGAGTAGGGACGAGAAAAATGATCGCGGCGCCCAGCTCTGGCCCATGCTGCAAAATGAGCGAGACTGCGGCTTCACTGGTCGCATCGTCCAACCAGTCCGCAGTAATCGCCAGCCTGCTTTCCACTGGGGCCAGGTTGTCGACCACCACCAGCAAAAAAGGCAGGCGAATATTAGTGGTTGCACCATCTTCTTTGAGACGCAACAGTCGGCTTTCCAGTTCTTTATGAATCTTCCCCCAGAAGTGTTCCGGGGTATTGCGCCGGGTATCTTTCTTGGAGGTCAGCGGTGGTTGAAAACACAGGTGATCCCCCTGATAACCTCCTTGGGCATTAGTGTGGGGCAGCCAAGCCGCCCAATTCCACCGATCCTTGGCTCCAGGAGTGCCCAGTACATACAGGTTAGCATCCACTGGGGACTGCATAGCGACCAACTGTAATACCATTGCGCGGACAAAATCACTGACTGTCGTGGTATTCCCGGCAATACCGATGCTGTGATTGGCGGGGTACCCCGCTGCACTCGTGTTTTTAACGGTTGGGTCGATATTGGGTAGCAGGTGAAGAATGACCGGGGCTTCTTCCAGGATGAGCGAGTCCTTTGCCAATTGTTCAGCTTCCGCGGCCTGGGGGTTTTCCTGGTTGCCCAATTGGTTCAATTCATAAATCACCCGTGATTCAATATCACCGATTCCCAGGCGGATTGTACAAAAATCATGATCAAAGGGGCGGCGTTCCCACAGACGTTCGCCCATACGGGTACCATCTTTGCCCAAGCCAATCCGATAAAGTGTGTCCATATCAGGATGAGTGTGCAGGTAATACAACCGTTGGGCATCATGGTGCGACACCATATCCTTACGCAATGCCCGCAGACGATTGGCATAGGCGGCTTCCAGGTCAAGCCGCTGTTTTTTATCCAGACGGTAAGTGCGATATGCTAG
>JBBSQD010000008.1:0-60378 GCA_038258185.1 Aggregatilineales bacterium
AATAAAGGGCAGAAAAAAAATCAGCATTCTCCGAAACAGATGTCTGGCATTTTTTAGATTAGTGTCGATCATTTTGCCTTAACCACCAGTCAGTGTCAGTGGGTCGATTGAACGCGAGTCTTCAGTCGTGAACAGATTAACCGGATCGTGGGCATTGTCGATGATTTGCCCCAGCAAAGTCACATCGGTATACGGTGCGAATAAATCGGGATGCGCTTCCGCAATGGCTTTAAAAATACGCAGGCTGAGCAAATCCCCCGGGTGCCAGTGATCCCATATTTCGGCATCACTCCCGCCCACGCTCTGTGGGTCGGTAAAATTGTGAAGCGGCATATTGTACTGATCAAAACGCTCCTGAATGGCTTCAACGGCGTAAGGGAGATAATCGTAGCCATCGGTATCGAGCATTCGTTGGAACAGGTCAGAATTGTATGGGGGCAGCACCCCCACGATGACGGTGCCATTTTCCTGTGCCAGCGCGAGGATATCATCGAGCGCGTCCAGCATTTCCGAGCTGACATCAGTCGAATCAAAGCCGCCGATGGTGTCGAGGCCAAATGGCCCATCTATCTTTTCGTTAAAACGCACAATCTGGCCCGTAGCCCGATAACCTCGCGCCAAAGCGTGTTTGCCCCATATCCATTCGTCCAGATGCGCGTTCGTAACTTTACGCATATAGGCGATCTGCTCTGGTGCATCGACGGTGGTTTGGTAAATCCAATAGGCAAGATTGGTGGTGAAGCCTTGCATCTCGGTTTCAAGGCTTACGAGCGGTGGGACAGTTTTATCATTGAACTGGTCTGCACGGTAGCGGGTGATATCAATAACCAGCATAATAATATCCGGCATGGCATTGTTCCGTGCCAGTTCGTGGGCAAAGGCTGCATGCTGGATTGTCTGCGAGCTGGGGACACTGGCATTATAAAAGGCATCCGGATTGCGCGAGGCGACAATCGGGTGGAAAAACAATCCACGCGATGAGGACAGAATCATCAGCTCAGGCTGCCGTACCAAAGCAGATTGCAGCTTGTACTGGTAGATTTCAGACCATTCCCAGACGGGCGCAAATCGGATCGGGACTCCGCGCTGTTGCAGATCAACCACCAGCGAAATAGGCACCATCTCACCAGAATAAAAACCCGTTACCATCAGGAAAATGAAAAATACGATAAAGGGCAGAAAAAAAATCAGCATTCTCCGAAACAGATGTTTGGCATTTTTTGCATCAGGATTGGTCATATCTGGATGCCTCGTGAGGGGTACGCTGCCCAAACCCATGTGATTTGGCTCAAATAAAGTGTGAAAATCGTTTCGGATCGCGGCATAGACACATTATACGTGGGCGTATATCGGATGACGAGTTGGAAATGAGGTCACTGAATACTTAAATACAATCAATCAGTATTAGCTGTTAAAATATAATTAACAATTATAAATTTCAGCGTGGCAGAATAGTATGGTTAAAAATTATCGAAACTCTGTCAAACAGCTTTCAAAAACATGGGCAAATTTTATTGAACCTGTCACTCCCCATCAGGCAGTCCGACAGCAAAATCTGCGCCTGTTAGCGAGTGTATGTTTATTCAGCAGCCTGCTATCAGCCTTTATGGTGATGGGCAGTATCTTGATTGTAAGCATCAATCCCTTGGTGGGGCCGGTACTTTATATTCTGATTCCGCTCAGTCTGTTAACCTTTTGCGCCTATGTCCTCATCCGCTATGGATATCCACAGGTTGCGGTGATCCTGCTGAGTATCTACATCACCCTGATGCTGTATATCACGGCAATCGGTGCCAATCGCCCAACCCCCTTTTATTACCTGCTGATCAGCGTTATCTTGCTCAGCCTGGCTTTTTCCCGCACTACAGTTGCATTGATAACCCTTTTGCAGATTATTGGGCTTTTCATATTCGTATCTGTGGGTAAACAGTTCACATTTGTACAGATATTTCTGGGGCCAGCGCTCTTTTTAACCTTTATGACGATGGCACTCATGCTTTTCTGGCGTTTTATTGAGTCACAGGAAGCGCTGAGACGCGAGCAATTGACCCGCAGCGAAACGTATCTCCGCAGTGTCATGGACAATATTCCCGATCATATTTACATCAAAGACCTGAATCACCGGTTTGTGATGGTCAACCGCTCCGCTTTGCGTTGGCACAGGTTCGAGTCCGAAGAAGAAATGATTGGCAAAATTGACAGCGAGTTGCCCCCTCCTCTCTCTCTCACTGATCTCGCGCAATTTAGGCAGGAAGAAGATGAGATTCTTGCCACAGGCAAGGCGCTTATCAATAAGGATTATGTCAGCCCACGGGCATCTGTGCGTTCGGGTTATATGCTGGTCACCAAAGTTCCCCTGCGCGATAATCAGGGTAACATCATTGGACTGGTCGGCATTAACCGCGATATCACCGAATTAAAGAATACTGAGGCGCAACTGCGTGAACGTGAGCAAACTTTGCAGCACATTATCGACAATATGCCGGTGCTGTTTGATGCCTTTGACGAGCAGAATAATGTGGTGTTCTGGAACCGCGAGTGCGAACGTGTCACCGGTTACACCGCTGCCGAAATTGTCGGCAGGCCAGACGCGCTCTCGTTGCTGTATCCCAGCCCTGACTATCTGCAAACAGCGATCACAACCTCCAATAAACTCAATAAATTTTATCGCGATCTGGAATGGGAACTGACATGCAAAGACGGCAGCAAGCGCATTATCGCCTGGGCCAATGTCTCGCAGCAGGCCCCCATTCCCGGTTGGGATTCGTGGTGCATCGGGGTGGATGTGACCGACCGCAAACAGATGGAAAGCGAAACCATCCAGTTTGCGCTGCAAAATGAACGCTTATATCTGATCGGTGAATTTGTGCGGGCTGTCTCGCATGATTTTCGTACAGCCCTGTCAAACATCCAGAACAGCAATTATTTTATCCGCCGGGGTTTAAGCGAAGGTGATACGCGGCGGGTGCCAGAACGCCTGGACAGAATTGAGGAAAATATCACGCGATTGGTTAGGCAAATTGATAATTTACAGGCGATGGCAGCTTTGCAAACTATCGAACCCGTCCTCACCGATCTGAACCGGATTTTACGCCTGTCGATTGCCGAACAGGAAAATCGCCTTGAAAAACGTGCGCTTAAAGTGGACTTCACGTTGAGCGAGCATATTCCGCTCATCGGTGTTGACCCTGATCATATCCAGCAAGCGCTGCATAATTTAATTGACAATGCCATCAACCATAGCCCAGACGGGGGGCTGCTGATCCTGCGCAGTCATAATGATGCGCGCTATGTCTATATTGAAATTGGCGACCAGGGTGGTGGCATTTCAGAAGATAAGCTCCCCTATATTTTCGACCTGTTTTATCGCACCGACGAAGCCCGGTCACTGCACAAAGGCGGCATCGGGCTGGGCCTGAGCATGGTCAAAATGATTGCTGAGGCGCATAGCGGAACGGTTAAGGTGCACAGCGTCGCCGGTGAAGGCACCACATTTACCCTGGCGCTACCCATTCAGCAGGCTTAACTGGTCTAGTTGCTCTAGCCACAGCCCGATGCCGCACACCATACTGATAGTGTCCAACTTTTTTGCATAAAAACTTACGGAGAAAACAATGAAAATTACAAATGTTGAAGCCTATCCCGTGTGGGGCGGGCCGCGCAATTTTTTATTTGTGGTGGTCGATACGGATGAAGGTATTTATGGCGTGGGTGAAGCTGGCATCACCGGACGCGAACTGGCTGTTGTCGGCGTGATTGATCATTTCAAATCGTTTCTGATTGGTGAAGACCCGGCACGCATTGAACACATCTGGCAGTGGTTGTTTCGTGGGGCGTTCTTCCCGGCACAGCGAATCGTCAGCGCGGCGATTTCGGCCATTGATATCGCGCTGTGGGATATTAAAGGCAAAGCATTGGGTGTTCCAGTCTATGAATTACTGGGCGGGCTGGTGCGCGATAAAGTCGCCTGTTACCCGCACAACGGCGGCAACTCGATTGAAGAACTGGTCGAATCGTGCCTGAAGACCAAAGAAGAAGGCTGGAAATTTGTCCGTTGGGGTCTGGGTGATGGTCAGCCGGTATTCGAGCCACGGCAGGCGGTACGCCATGCGATTAAGCAGTTCCAGGCGGTGCGCGAGGCCGTGGGTGATGAGATCGAAATCACCTTTGATATTCACACCCGGCTTGACCTGCCGGATGCAGTCTGGCTGTGCCGCGAAGCCGAGGCGTTTAATCCCTACTTTATAGAAGACCCGCTGCGTTCGGAAAATCCCGATTCGTTTAAGACACTGCGGCCACGGGTGAATGTCCCGATTGCCGCCGGGGAGCAATTCAGTTCCAAATGGGAGTTTCGCCAGTTGGTCGAGGAAGAATGGATTGA
The DNA here is from genome assembly GCA_038258185.1 of Aggregatilineales bacterium. Lineage (GTDB taxonomy): Bacteria > Chloroflexota > Anaerolineae > Aggregatilineales > Phototrophicaceae > JAIOHN01. The sequence goes on from JBBSQD010000008.1 coordinate 4,382, forward strand.
TTATGCGCGGATTGATCTGTGCATTGTCGGCGGCATCACCGAAGCCCGAAAAATCACCGGCTGGTGCGAAACGCATTACATCAAGCTGGTGACGCACAACCCGCTGGGGCCGATTTCATCCGCCGCCTGTCTGCAACTGAACCTGGCGACATCTAATTTTGGCGTGCAGGAACAACCCCTCGCCACCGGCACCGTGCTGACGGATGTCGTGCCAGTCCAGCCGGAATGGAAGGATGGTTATCTGCTGCCGTCCACGCTCCCCGGCCTGGGGGTGGAGTTTGACCGGGAAGCAGCGAAGAAAAGCCCCTTCCAGATGCGTGAACTGCCCCAGTACCGGCGCGAGGATGGCTCATTTACGAACTGGTAGTTTCGATCTTTTGAGCGCGGAGTGCCAGAAACAACGGAATCTCATCGTTGGCGCGGCGCTCCGCTTTATTGCTGCCCGTTTTATACGTGGCGATCTCGCGCATGTGATTGAGCATCAGACCATTAGCGGTCAGTGTATTGATGTATTCCTGCATGGGTCGGTGAAAACTGATGGTCACACCGGAACGGCTCTTGCCATAGGATTTCATCGGCACCGAGAGTTCCGACAGGTAACTATCCACGCGACGATACTGCAACTGGCGCTGATCGTCGAAGCCCCAACCGCTCTGTCGCGGTACCCGAAAACACGGATGCCGCATGAGAATCACGGCACGTCCGCCGGGTTTTAATGCCCACGCGGCAGAGTCGATGACTGGCCCCAGCGGGTTCATGTCTTCGATACTGAGCAGGAAAACGGCTGCATCGTAGAAAGCGGCTTTCACGCCTTTGACCTGCGCCAGATTACGCGCATCCCCCTGATAAAACTGACTGTTCTGCTTATGATACTCACGCGCCATATCCAGCAACTTGGGGCTAATATCCACGCCGGTATAATGCGCTTTGGCATCCGCCACGTGCGGCACTAAAACACCCTGTCCCGCACCGATATCCAGCACCTGTTCATGGGGTTGCAGTTGCAATAAATCCAGCACGGCAGGCAGCGCCAGATTGCGATGATGATCGCTGCCATCCTTGCCCATCCAGCCATCATACCAGTCCGCGACCGGGTCCCAGCCCGTAGGTTTACCTTTTCTCTGTTTTGGCATTGTTTGTTTCCATAACTACTTCTTATTAATTGGGGTTGTCATCATGTTCAGCGGGGTTCATGGATAAATATTATAGACCATGTAGCCTACTCTTAACAGGCGCTCACTGTGCGTTGTCGCTTTCACCACACAAAATCCACAGGCTTGATGGTACAATGCAGGCTTAAAGTGTAATTGTTGTAACCAGGGTAATTTCGATTTGTCTGCCAATCCACAACCATCATTCTCACAGGATGATCACCAAAAACAGCGGGGAAAACTGAAACGACGTGCAGGTGTGCTGGCCTTTGGACTATGGACGCTGATTGTTTTGCTGGCCTGTAACCTGACCAGCAACCCGGAACCGCCGACAGTTGCCCCACGTGCCACCGCGACTCCGCCGCCAACCATCAGTTATGCCACACTCAGCCCCAACGAACTGCCACAAGAAGCCGCAACCCCTGTCCAGCAGTTGCAGCAGGTCGAGGCGAATCTGCTGAATCTGACCAACCAGATCGAGACAGACCGGCTGATGTTTCATGTGGATCGTTTGCAGAATATGCGCAGCCGTCATGTCAATTCGCCGTTGAATATGCCCGATTGGGGGGTCGGTGCGGCCTATAACTACATCAAAGGCCAGTTCGATGAAATCAGCGTCGCTTCACAGGGGCGTTTAGCGGTTTTCGCCCAACCGTTTGAAGTGACCTTTGCCGATGTCACCAGTGAGCAGAAAAATATTGTCGCCTTCCTCAGTGGTACGGAAGTGGGCGCGGGGACCATTCTGATCGGCGCGCATTATGACAGCATCTCGCTGGATTTTGAGGATGGCAATGCTTTTGCACCGGGGGCGAATGATAACGGCTCCGGCATCGCCGCGCTGATCGAACTGGCGCGGGTACTCAGCACCCGTCAGCACCGCACGTCGATTATGTTTGTGGCCTTCGCCGCAGAGGAAATTAATCGTCAGGGCAGCATCAGTTTTATTCGGGATTATCTGGCGCCACCGCGCGATATTGACATCAATGTCATGATTAACATGGACATTATCGGCAGTTATCTGGGTGCCGATGGCACAGTGAATGACCGCGATATCCGTCTGTTTTCCGCCGGGCCGGATGAATCACGCTCACGGCATATGGCGCGCATGATGGAACTGATCGCATTGCGGCATGTCCCCAATATGCTGGTAATCCCCCAGGATGCCGCTGACCGCGAAAACCGTTATGGCGATCATCTGTCTTTCAGCGATGCTGGTTATCCCGCTGTACGTTTCATCCAATCGTTGGAGGATTACAGCCGCCAGCATAATGACCGCGACACCATTGATGGTGTTCAGGGCGTCTATCTCACCCGTGCGACACAAACCATTTTGACGGTTGTCACTTCAATGGCGGACGGTCTGCGTCCCCCTCCGGCCAATTTCGCCCTGCGTGATGCGGGCAACGGCATGCGCACCCTGGTATGGGAGCCAGTTCCCAGTGCATCAGGTTATGTGGTTGCATTACGCGCGCCCAATTCATTGACGTATCAATCGTTTGATATCACCGATGCTGGCGCGAATAGTGTGACGTGGGATCGCTTCACGCCGGAAAATTTCTACAGTGTGGCGATTGCGGCCAAAGACGAGAGTGGCCTGATGGGGCCGCTGTCGCCTGAATTTATCATCCGCTGACCGATGCGCGAATGGGGAGTGCGGCTGGGGTTGATGCTGGTGGGAGTCGGCGTGGCGCTGGGGATTGCGCTGGTCGGTTTGCGGCTGTTGGGCAAACAGCAGATTGTCGAGCAGGTGACCGCACCGTGTCAATCGGCTGTCGATGACTGGCTTATCGCCTTGCTGCATGATTATCGCGAGCCATGCAGCAGTTTTTACTGGGATATGTACCCCACTGGCGAATTCTACAATCTCATTTCCCTCAACAATTATGGCCTGCACGACACCGATCTCACACTGGAAAAGCCAGAGGGTGTGTATCGCATCCTGATTGTCGGTGATTCGTTTCCGCAAGGCTGGCAGGTCACGCTGGAAGAAGGCTTTCCGTGGCTATTAGAGCAGCAGCTCAATGTGGATTTTGACCAGCCGATTGAAGTGATTAATCTGAGCGTGGACGATTACGGCACGGATCGTGAACTGCTTCTGTATGCTGCGCTGGGCTGGCGTTTTCAGGCGGATGTGGTGCTGTTGTCGTTTTACCTGGGCAATGACATCAAGGACAATGACAAGGCTCTGCTGGGCTATCAGAAAGGCGGCTATGATTTTGAGTAGCCGGTTTTTACGCTGGCCGCTGACGGACACCTGAATCTGCACAACGCGCCGACTCTGGATGCAGACCGCTTCCCTGATTCGCCTGTATGGGCATGGCTGACTCAACTCACCGCCCAATCCACGCCGCTGCCGGATTTTGCAATGCCCGATGTGCCGCGTGTCATCAAGCCCGATCCGCGCGAATTTGAATATGCGGTTGACCTGGGTGTGTATCTGCCGGAGGATGCTATCTGGCGCGATGCATGGGCTTTAAGCGAAGCGTTGGTGCTGCAATTCCGCGATGTAGTCGCGCTGACCGACAGCCGTTTTGGTGTGCTGATAATCCCCGACCGCCGCGCGGTTCACGCTGCCGAATGGGATAGCACCACCAGCATTTTCCCGGTGGTGCGCGGCACAAATCCACTGTCACCGGGGGATCGACTGGATTCGTTCCTGGCTCAGAATCAGATTCCAGCACTCAACCTGACCTACGCCCTCAGCGGTTGGGCGCTGGCGCACCCCGACGAACGCCTCTATTATCCGGGTGACGGACATTTTAACGCCAATGGTCACGCGGTTGCTGCGCAGCGTATCCGCTTCTGGCTGGAAGAAAATGGCTTTTTGCCGGGATAAGGTTGAGGCAAACTCATCATTCGCTCCCTATTCAAACAAAAAGGCATCTATTCTAACAGATGCCTTTTCATAAAGTTTAGTGGTTATGACAAAGGATTATTGTCCGCTTAAATGTTGCTGCCACAGCCACACAGTGGAAGTCACCATTATGGACAACACAGGCAAGCGCCACACACTCCACGGAGATTGCCCAGTAGCGGGAAGTTGTCCCGCGCTGACCAGAGTCGCCTGGGCGCAGTTGCCACCCGCATTGATCGAGCTGGACATGCACGCCTGATTGTTGATGATAAAGGGCACTGCTGCACCATCACGGACACGGGTACGTACGGTAATCGTCACACTGGCACCACCCGCCAGCGAACCGATGCTGAAATTCACAGTCTGGCCGCTAAAGCTGACATTACCGCTGGTGGCGGAGACTTCCAAAATCTCAACCTCACCGGGCAGATTATCGGTCATGGTGACATTGGTGGCGGTCACAGTGCCGGGATTACGAATGGTGATCGTCCAGGTGACGCTTTCGCCGGGTACTGCAAACGGTGGCTGCACACTCTTGGTAATAAACGGATCAACAATCTCCACCACCGGCTGCGGGGGAGGATTATTATTTGACGAGTTATCGTCATCATCGTCACCGCCACCACCGTTGTTATTATTTCCAGAACCGGGTGGGCGGACAGTAACCCGGTCACTGTCGGTGACCGGAGGCGCTCCATTGGGCGGATTACCACTCACGGATGCGATATTCGTCAGCGGTAAATCGCCAGCCAGAATGGTATACGTGGCCGTTCCGGTGGTGCTTTCACCCACATTCAGTGAGGTCGCGACTAATGTAATCGGCCCCAGCCGATCATCATTGACGGTGATCCCATCCAGCCGCACGTTTCCGGTATTGGTGACCACATAGGTATAAGTGACCGTGTCGCCCACATTGGCACGATTATTATCGACACTTTTGCGGATGCGAATGCCGGGATTAAGGGCCAGCGGTAGGCATTCCTGCATAGAGATCTGCGTGGTCGCCAGATCATCACCGTTATAACCCAGTTGATTATCACGGATTTCCAGCACAATCTGCGTTTGGGCAGCGCCAGTCCTGAAGCCCACATCCAGCCGTACCCATATATCTGGGTCTTCGGGCGGGGACAGGGTGATGCTGGACTGCACCCCATCCACCAGATATTCAATAATCGGGTCATCAGGAGCGTCCAGAGTGTCACGCACAATATTATTGTGATAACTGTAGATAAGGTAATCGGTATTCGGTGTTAACCCGGTAATCGTCTGTCGCCAGAAGATATAAGGCGCTGGAGGATTAAACGGCGCGCGGCGATAGAGGTCGTTACCATTGGAATACAGATAGGTGCTGCTGGCTGGAGCGCCAGTGACGGGGTCACCAGGGAAGCCATCGGCAAGTGCATCACCACCCGCGTAACTAATGGGGCCATCCTGAATCGACAGATAAGTATCAGTCGGGTAAACGCCATCGCCAGCATTGGGGATATCACTTGTAAAACCTGCTGCCGCCGCAATGCCGGGGCCGGGACCCGCACCGATGGCAAAGTTGCCATTCGTGACCAGATTCGACCCCGACGGGCCCGTGCCACTGGGGCACTCTGGGCTAAACGCCTGCGCCTGCACAGGGGTGAGCCCTACATCAGCCAGTAAAAAAATGCCAGCGAGAAAAATCACACCAAAAATGTTGATAAACCTTTTAATCATATTTTACCCCTAACGATGATACAGGTTTGTAATAATTTAACCTTGGTAAGGTTCTTAAGCAACTTTTATAACCATATTGTTATATCAGAGTTATTAAGCAGGTTGATATGGGCTACAGGACATAAACACCGACGCGCTTTTGCAGCCCCCAGCGCAACAACCAGATGATACTTTCATGCAGAAAAATATAGATCCCATTAATCAGCAGCGGGATGAGCAGCACGCGCCAAAAGCCCGAATTCATCAGGAGCGCGTCGCCTGCGGGCGTTAAAATTATGGCCGGTAAAAAACTCAGCACGGTAATGAGGATATGCCCAGATATGAAACCGCTCATGGCGACCATATAGGCATCGGTGCGGAAATACGTCGTGACCAGCATAGCAACCAATCCACCAGAAATCAGGCCATACACCGGGTCGAGATAGACCATCGGCACCAGCGCAATCCATATGGCAAACAGCGACAGGACGTTATTGGTCAGAACCTCAGGGTTAGCCAGCGCAACCGCACCAATAATCCCGGTAAACAGCAGCAGCGGGAAACACAAGACTGACAGCCCTAAGCGGCGCAACCCGACAAACTGCCCCAGATCAATATCATAATGAACAGTGAGTTTGAAAATGAGCCAGAAAACCCCGCTGGCACCCACCGGCGTAATCGCCAGCAAATCCAGCGTATCCCGGTTATTTTCATGGGTAATGACGCGGGCAGTTCGATAGGCGCTGAATAATCCCCACAGACTTCCGGTAAAAATTACCAGACTGCCAGCGGACAGCACCAGCAGAAACAGGCTGACATACGCCCACGGAGAATAGCCGCTGCGCTCGTAACGGTCAGCCACCAGGAATTTCCAGCGCTCATCGGGCATGTCTTGCAGATCAGCCCACAACTGACCCGCTGGCAGTCGTTGCTGGCTCCAGGCAGCGACCTGCGCATACACCCCACCCAACCCCCTTTTAATGAGCCGGGTCACTGTTATTTCGGCAGCGCCAGAATCGAATTGCCGGAAAGCACATAGATGATGCGTTTGGTTTCGTCGGCCACCACATCGGAGAGTCCCGCAAACATATCCTCATCAAAATTGCGATAACTGGCGCCAAATGTCCCGGCCAGTGAAGTTTCAAAGACGGTGCGCGTGGTACGGTCAATCAGGTAAATGCCGGGGGAAACCGGATTGGTGTTGAGATACATGGCTGTAGCGCTGGAGGGCGGCTCATCACTGGGGAAACCGGCAAAACCGAACGACACGGCCTCTGATGTGCGGAACACCTGAAGGCTGCCATCGGCAAACAGGATATAAACACGCCCATTGTCATCAATGCCGAAATCAATCGCACCGGCCAGATCGTAACGATTCGCGCCGGTGAAATATTCGCGTGGGGCATTGGGGAAGGACTCGCCGGATGGATCATAACGCCAGATCTGATTGGCGCCGGGGTCAAGGATATACAGACGACCCTGCCAGACGACCACCGTGTTCGGAGTAACCCAGGTTTCCGTTCCCAGCAGACTCTGTACACCCTGCGACAGAAATGTGGGTGAATATTCGACCACCAAACCGCTGCGATCCACACTAATCAGCACATTGCCCTGTGATAAGCCGGAGCCGTCCTCTGCCCAGGTAATATCGAAAATATCGCCGACGGTGTACTGCCCTGCCGCCGCACCACGGCGCATCCGCGGGACTTGCTGCTGGGCGACAATACTGCGACCATCTGCGCTGAGGGTGGCACGATAGACGACATCATTACGGTCATCCAGTACATAAATATCATCCCCGCGTAAAGTCACTTTGGACAGATCCGCATTGGGGAAAGAGGCAATGGTGATGGTATCGCGCCGCGTGATGAGGTTCAACTGGTCGATAATCGTCTGGCCTTCACGCACAAAGCCATCCAACTGCGCATCACCTGCGCGAATCTCATTGCAGCGGTTGATCACCACGATGGCCCCGTTCCACGCCGCCAGCGTACCGTTACGGTCATTGGGAGGCACCTGACGGGCAAGGTTGGCGGCCTGTGTGGCTTCATCCACGCATAATTCAAATTCGCTTTGTCCGGTGCCACCCAGCCATAACACCACCACCAGCAGCACAATCACCACGGGAATAAATACGACCATTCCATTGGTCAGCGAACTGGTGAACCAGCGCCGACGTCCACCCGCGTCCGGTTCTTCGCTGATGCGGGTGACGATCTTATTGACGCCATCCAGACCATCGGCCACTTTTACCGCTGCGGTGCTGGCCGTTTTTTGAGCGCGACTACGGACTTCCGTTGTGCGGCTGACGACTAATTCTCCTTCGGCGTTGGTGCTGAAGGTGGAGGGTGTAGTCAAGGGCGTATCATTGACCGGGACAGTCACTGTACTGTCTGCCGATGTCGAATAGACTTCCAGAACCGGCACGGCTGCCGCCATTTCCGGCGGGACAAATTCCACCATCTGAGCGGTAATCTGCCGCGCATTAAGCTGCTTCATTTCGGCCAGCACTTCGCTGATATCCGGGCGTTTAAGCGCCTGTAAAATCTGAGATTCCGAAAGTTCGGCCAAGCCCATATCGGCCAGAATCATCCGTGCGCCGGTAATCACCCGGTAGCGCGTCATTTTGATTTCGGGAACGGGTTGAATACCCAGAGGTGTGCCGACCAGTTTTTCCAGACTCTCGAACGTGGCCGGGAAATACTGAAGCTCCTCGGCATGATGCAGCAAGGCCACACCCGACCCGACCCGCGCGATAAACAGATCATCGCCGTGCAGCACCGAGCAGACCATATTGGCTTCATAGCGCCGGGTATGCTGGGTGTTGTGTTCAAACAGATTGGAATTGAGGGTATTAAAAAGGGTACGCACACCCGAAGTCACGCTGCCCGTACTGCTGAAATAACGCTCCGCGGCCAGCTTCGCCATTTGCTCATAAAAGCTGCTGGGGGCGGTCGTTTCGCCAGAGGGCAATACCAGCGTAAAAAACGTATCCATCTCGCGGCCACGGGCGGCTTTCTTCGGCGCAACCTCGACCAGCGCCCCCGGTGGCATCATATTGATGGCGCGTCCGTTGACTATATACAGATGTCCAACCAGCGCCTCGAACTCAAAAGCCATAAACTGCGATCCCTTATACAGATGGATAGCGCAATTCTACATGATTTAAGAGTGGCTTCAAAGTTTAATTACAGGTTCAGATGGTTGCCAGGAACTGGTTAATGGCCTGGCGGATGTCATCGGGGCGGACAGGCTTGAGCAGAAAGACATCATCAGGGGTCATATATTCAGATTTTTTGAAGCGGCTGTGCGCGCTGACGATCACCGTTTTGGTGTGGCGCAGGTGCGGGGCAGAATGCAATTCATGTAAAACGGTCACGCCATTGACCTTTGGCAGAAGCATATCGAGAAAAACAATGTCTGGCCTGTGTTTCTCTAACAGATCCAGCGCCTCGACACCGTCACATGCCTGAAGCACCTCAAAACCACTGTTAACGAGAATAACCTCATAAATCGTCCGAAGTGCTGCTTCGTCTTCAATAATCAGGGCCAGATATGGCATAAATTCTCTCCGCTTTTCTACCACAGGATACTATAGCGCGAAAGCTTGATATCGCAAGTGCTCTTAAGTATGATATTACTTAAATTTAAGTTAGAAAAATGAAATGTGTAAAGCCTAGTTCATCATAACGAATATTCTGAGCTATGTTCATCACAAACTTGTTACTCTGATGAAAGAATTGTTATTCGCTGATGCTAAAGGGGAATTGACTCACGACTTCGTCGCGCAGGTAGATGCGGACTTCATAACGCCCGGTATCGTAACCGGCATCATTGCCAAAAAAGAAATAACCGCTGCCCTCGCTGCCCATACTCCACAGGTATGCCTGCCCCTGAATAGGCACATCATCCCGAAAGAGAATCCGTGTCCAGGCCACACCGTTTTCCATGTCCTGAAAATTCATGAACAGATAAATGCGTTTTATGCCTGGGGCAAAGACGCTCTGCGATTCCAGGGGAGTGGCGTTGCTGGTGACTTCATCATCGGCGGCAATGAGGTTAATATGGGCATTATCGGATGCAGGCCGCGCCGAAGAAGGCGGCGTTAAGCGCAGCATCACGGCAAAGGTGGCAGATGGTGGCGGGGTGATGGAAGGTGTTTCAGTCACAGTAGGCGTAAAGGTGATCGTGGGCGTTTCGGTTGGGCTTTCAGTGAAAGTCGCCGTATGCGGCACTTCTGTTGCTGGTCGGCTGGTCACCGTTGGCACCTGGGTGGTGGTCAGCGTGAGAGTCGGGCTGGCAGTGGGTGTGGGTGTCTCGTCGCGGGTGGGGGTTAAGGTTGGCACAAATACGCCAGCAAAAGCGGAATTGTTACGCCCTAAAACACTATCAATGCCCTTAAAGGCAATCGCGGCAAGACCGCTATAAAAGGCCAGCCCCAGTGTGAGGATCAACAGGCCGACTGCCGCCAACAGCAAGCGTCCACCGCGCTGCCCGGCTCGGCGCCGTAAACGCCAATAAGCCCCTTTGCGCCCGCGGCGTAACTGCTGCAGGGCGAGGATAAATAACATAACCGCCAGCAGAAACATGCTGACCAGAATGTATGGAAGGATAGTTGCAATCTGTTGTGCCGTCATAGCGGCTATTATAATGGGCGCAGTCAGGCTTGAACATGCACTTTTGTGCCTTAGAACTGAAAACCGTGACGAAAATGCAATAATTTACGTTCATAGTTTAGTGTAAACATCTTCAATTCCGTTTCCAGGTTCGCCCAGCGCTCAGTTTCAAATACCTCCATCACACTTTCCATGTCTTCGGAGATAAATTCCAACTGGCGGATAGGATAGTCTCCATAGGCAACATGCCAGACCCGGAACATATACAGCCCCATGTTCTGGAGTTCGGGTACAAATTCCTGCACAACATACTGATAATACTTATCCGTCTGGTTCGGCTGGATATCATAGGTCACAAGCAGTTTGCAGACAGGTATAATACTGATCGGTGGCATAAAACTTTATCTTTGCTCCATATACATGCTTTAATCTTAACATGATTGTCCGGTCATACCACAAAAATAAACCATTCTTTTAACTTCATGGATTGTAAAACCTACTCTTGCTACCCCTGCTATAATGGGGTACTTTTCAAGATCGAATGTCCGAAGGTAGAGACTAAACACCTTGCAGAATCGACTGGATACCCTGCGTCGCAAGTTACAGAACATCGGTGATGACCCTGATGAATTGATGCAGTTGGAGCGCGAAGCCCGTGCTTTGCTGACTGATGCCAAAAACACTCCGCATGAGTCTGCCGCGCAGGCTTTGTTTGCCGAGCTTGCCCGTTTGAACAACCCGACCTCGCCCATTTCCGCGACGGTACGCGGCTTGCTGCGACGGGCGCGTATTCGCATCGAGATCGCTGGCGATGAAGACGATATAGACGAAGCGATTGATATTCTGTCGGAAGCGCTGGCGCTGAACCCGCAGGATGCGGACGTTATTAAAATGTTACAGCAGGCCGGGGGTAAAGGTTCGCAGGCTGCCCAGCGCGTCAATGATTTGTTCGCCCGTTATGCGGTGAATGTCCCGGCTGAGCCTGAACCAGAAAATGATTATGCCGACGAAGTCGCTTACGACGCGGATGATGATAGCGACACTGATGATGGCCCTGTGTTGCCGACTTATCCCACATCATCCGGCTATCCCGCGCCGGAGCGCCAGCTTAAACAGGATAATCCGTCGCGGCGCATACCGGGACAGGGGCCGATGTACACTGGCCCGGATATTGATGATGTCCTGTCGGAACTGACACAGGCGTACTATGCCGGTGATTATCAGCAGACTGTCGACCTTTCCAACCGGATTTTGTCGCAACAACCGGGTAACCCCACCGCGCTGGAATATCGCCAGAAGGCCGAAGACAATCTCATTCGTGGGGTTGTGCCCGATCATCGCATCCCGTTTGATGCGCGGGTGGCGTATAACCGCGCGAATTCGCTGGTACGTGCCGGAAATTATGACGAAGCGGAACGCCTCTACCGTGAAGCGCGTGATCTGGCGGAACGCAGCGGCATCCTCAGTTGGAAAGATGCCGAACAGGCGCTGCTGGATATTCAGGATCTGGCGCTGGCGCGTGAGCTGATGATGGAAGGTGACCGGTTGATGTCGACCGATAACTGGTCGGAGGCATTGCGCAAATATGAAGGTGCGCTGCGAGTGGTCGCCAATGATCCCCAGGCTGAAGAACGCATCGAGATGGTGCGTCGGGTGCAGCAGGAAGCCGATCAGGCAGCCGTGCAACTGGGTACGCTCAGCGGGTCATTGCAGGATCAGGCCAACCAGTTACAGAATATCACGGGGATTCTGACCCGTGTGCGCCAGCGGCTGCCCAACAGCCAGCGTCTGGCACAGTTAACCAATGATGCCAGCCAGCGCCTCAACGGGATTAAAACCCAGCTTCACGATCAGGCCCAGGCGGCTCTGTCACGGGCGAACAGCGCCAATTCGCTGGAAGAACGCCTGAGTTTGACCAATGATGCGCTGGCGCTGCTGGAATTGGGCGTTAAGCTCGACCCCGGTGACGCGGATTTATCTGACTCGCTCCTCGGTGCGCGGGCAGGTGCCAGTGATATGCAGCGGGCGAGGCAGATTATCGAGCGCGCATCAGCCTTAATCGCCCAGAATTTTGACAACGAATTAACCCATGCCCGATCCATGCTGATCGGCCTCAATTACGCGCAGGACAATCGCTATCGCGCCGTGATCAGTGACTTGCTGGCGCGCTACGTCGAGCGTGCGGAAATCGCTGTTGAAGAAGGTGATCTGGATGAGGCGGAATCGTGGCTGCATGCCACCCGCGAAGAACCGTTTAATATTCTGGGGCGCCGGTCTGAAGTCCAGCGGCTTGAAAATGCCATTCGCAATCAGCGTCAGGGCAAGCGCGTTCGTCTGGGCGTGATCGGCGTATTCATCATCATTTTCGGCCTGGTGACTACTGCGCTGGCGCAGCCGGTATGGTCACCGTTGTTATTCCCACCGCCTACCGGCACCGCAACTATGACAGCCACGCCGAGTGATACACCCACACCCAGCGATACCCCCACCGCGACCACCACAGCGACACCTACGGAGACATCAACGCCTACGTCCACCCCGTCGGACACGGTGACACCTTCCCCGACGATTACGCCTTCGTGGACAGTCACGGCCTCGCTCACACCAACGGCCACCTCTACGGCGACTCACACCAGTACGCCATCGGTCACGCCCACGGTCACGGATACGCCGACTGCGACGGAAACACCCACAATCACGCCAACGCGGCAGATTCTGTGCACAATTTTCGCGGGGGATCAATCGGTCAATGTCCGGGCGGATGCCAGCACGACTTCAGCCATTGTCGGCAACATTCCATCCGGCAGCATCGCCTCGGTCAGTGCTCAACAGGTCGGCCTGCGTGACGGACGCCTGTGGTATCTGGTCACAGCGGATATTGGCAGCGCCTCCGTACGTGGCTGGATTCGTTCTGACACGGTGCGCCAGGTCGATAGCTGCCCACCGCTCGACCCGTAAATCGCTAACAACATACCCCGCTGATCAATCAGCGGGGTGTTCCTCTGCAGTCCAGCGATATTCGGGAATATCGACCGTAATCGAGCAGCCCAGCTTCTGATAAATGCTTCGCCCCATATCCGATGCCAGCACACAGGCATAACGGTAGTTACGCGTTTGAGCGAGTTTCAGCGAGGCATGAGTGATGGCAGTGCCGAAGCCACGCTGTCGAAATTCCGGCGATGTCGAGACATCGTACACCCCCGCAATACCCCCAGCAAATAACACAGTCGATGAAGTGACCGGTTGCGATCCAATATAGCCAATGTAATGCAGTGCATCTCCATTTGGGTCAAAATCATGGCGCACATAGGCATCATAAAATATCTGTGCGCTGTCCATCTGGAAGCCCGCTGCGGAGACATCACGCCAGACGGCCAGCATAGCTTCATCCGCCACAAATTCGATATGAAAAGCGGGATCAGGCGCAGATATATCCGGCAGATCCGCTAATTCCGCCAGCAGCCACGGCAAACGGCTGATGCTTAAACCGCGTTCAATCAGTTTTTCGTCCAGATCAGCCGGGGTGCAGGTGCGATATAGCGGCCAGTCAATGTGGGTAGTGTGTTGTTTAAGTTGCTGGAGGATTTCATCAAGCCGCTGATCGACATTTTCGGCAGTAAGTCGAGTCTTGTAAACATAATTTTCCGGCACATCTAACTGGTTAATGCGCCAACTGATTTCATCCGTTTCATAATGGGTGATGCCCGGTAAGCCGTCAAACCATTTGCTATACGCCGTGATGTTGGCCTGAATCGCGTCAATCGGCACGCTTAATGGGTGCTGATCGTCCATCGCACGCAGCATCTCACGCGTAATGTGTATGTCTTTCATCATGAACCTCGTTAAATTTTAATTTCACAAATTCGGCCTGAGCTTATCAGATTGCCTAACGATTAATTTATAGTAGTTAAACAGTTTTATTTTTTATCAGGTTGTGACATCTTGCAAACAAAAGCGATTTAGTTTCTAACGGGAAATTCACAAACGTAATTTCCAGCTTTGTTATACAATGTTAATAGAGGAAAAGTTAATAAAGAAATGGAATTTAAAAGTGTGTCAATTCTGCATTAACCTAATTGGCATAACCACAGAAGATCGTGCCGAACCCGAAAGCGACACCGATTACTGCCTCCCTTTCACCGGTTCGCGCTGTGCGCTTGCGCAGATGCGTCTTGCTGGTGCCACCGCTGCCGGAAAAATATCGGAGTTTATGGGCCAGGAAGAAATGGCTTTTGCCTTAAGCCAGGTCAATGCCCATCATGTTCTGCCGCCGTTGACTGAACTCGCCTGTGGCAGCGATTTACTGAGTTACCGTGTGAACCTGCGCGAGCAGTTAGATCACAGCCTTATCAATGAATTAAGAATGGTATTGCTCAACCAGGGCAAACACCTGCATTGGGAACAGATCCGCGAGCAGAGTTATCTGTGTGTCATTGGGGCGGGAGTCGCGGCCTGTGTGGATATGTCCCCCAAAGAAGAAGTGTTGCATCTGCGGTATGCCAGCAGCCTGCAAAATGAGCTGTTTCACGCTGGCCGCACGCTCGATCTGCCGCGCAGTCGCCTGTTCTTGCAGGCTGCACTCTACGAAAAATTTGACCTGCTGCTGACCAAAGTCCGCCAGAATGCCTGGTACTGGATGTATGGCAGCACCACGTCGTAAATAACAGACAGACGACCTGATTTCAGGTCGCCTGTCTGGGCATAGGCAATTTACAGACCCTGTGGCGGGAATGTCTTGCGATAAAAATCCAACGAGCCCATGATTGTTTCCTTAGCCTCTTTAGCCCCTGTCCAACCCTGATTTTCGACCTTCGCCCCTTCAAGCTGCTTATAAGTCATGAAGAAGTGCATAACCTCCGTCGGGAAGTGGTTAGGGACATCTGTCAGGTCATGGTAATCGTTGAAATTCGGGTCGGTTGCCGGGACTGCCAGAATCTTATAATCGGGCTGACCTTTGTCAATCATCTTGAACATGCCGATAGGCCGTGCCTCAATGACGCAACCGGGGAAGGTCGGCTCGTTGACCATCACCAGAATATCCAACGGGTCATCATCCTCAAAGTACGATTGCGGAATAAATCCATAATCCCCCGGATAATGCAGCGAACTGTATAACACGCGATCCAGCTTGATCACTCCAGCGCGTTTGCTGTATTCATATTTGTTGCGGCTGCCCTTGGGCACTTCGATCACCGCGTAGACAATATCCGGTGGGGTGGGCCCCGGCGAGAGTTCGTGCCAGAGATTAACTGCCATTATTTTCGCTTTCTATGCACACTAATTTACAGCTAAGCATAGCATAATCTGTTGCGGACGCGCAGATTAATTTATCGTTTCAGGAGTCGCTCTTTTTATCATCACGCCAATAGGGCAGCGGCGAGCGCAATCCACGCCGAGCCGGTGGTTGTGCAGGCGGGGGATCGTCCGGGTGATTGATCGCGGGTTGTACACCCGTTTCGCCTTTAAGGTTGTCATCATCACGGTTACGTGGCGCTGATTCCTGCGTTTCCTGCTGAAACGTCTGGGTGGAGGGTCGCGGCTGTTGCGCAGGTGTTTGATTCATATTCCGGAGAAAATCGGGTTGATCGCTATCGTCCCAGCCAACCGGATTATTGGTAAACACGCCCTGCGCGCCTTCCGGCAAATCCGGTGGTGTGGGCGGTTCAATCGCCGAAAAGAACTTTTCATCAAAACGGGTCAACGGCATATGGCGCAAGGGCATCCCCAGCAGACGCTTGATGATCTGCTTGCCATTCGTCATGATGTGATGAGTCTCTGCGCGGGAGAGGTCATCGGCATCCAGCTTTTGCAAAACCTTACTCAGTAACGCCTCGATTTCAAAATCCGATACCGCGTTAGTCGCCTGACGTTCCACGACATACGGCGCGATAAATCCCGCAAAAACCTGAGCTACCGGTCGGGCATCGAAACGGAAGTAGAGCAGCAGTTTGTCACGGCTGAAGCTGTAATACAGGGCGCGATTTTGATCCAGTGAGGGATACAGCACGCCAATAAACAGATGATAAAGTGCAGCATAAGTATCCGCACAGTCGCGGACAATCCCAGGGATATCCTGTGAGTAGTGTTCACCACGGTACCCAATCAACGTGAAAATATGATAATCTGCCAGTTGACGGGCCAGGATGTACAGAGGTTTGGACAGATCACCGGGCTTCCCCCAGGTTGCCGGGACCAGTTTAGGTGCATGTTCCTTTGCAATTTTGACGAGGATCAGTTCGAGTTCTTGCGAGTATTCAGGTGGATGTGAGTGTGACATAAACTATACCGTTTAACTACTTTATACGGACAAGGTATGTTGTGCAGTTGAGGATTACAATTTGTAATGAGTGTAACACAAATGTCATAGGTATAGTCAACTCAAACTAAACGGAAACCCACCTAAACCCCAACAAAATAGGGGCAGCGTGGGCAGCCCCTATCCAAAAACATGCACAATACAGCTTATCAGGCAGTTGGGCCGACGACTTCCCCACCCAAACGGATAATCGGCTGATCAAAGGGTTTCAGCCATTGATTCCAGTTTCCGGTTTTGACGAACTCAGTTTCTGACGGCGGGAACTTGCCGATAAACTGCTCAACCAGATTTTGCGGCATCATCAGCAGGGGGTTGATGATATAGGTTTCTTTGTAGCGGATTTCAAAATGCAGATGAATTTGCGAGAATTCAACCGTGCCCATAACGCTGTCCGGCGTCACCGGCTGATTACGTGGCAGGCTGGCCGGTTTGCCGATGTGTCCGTAAATAATGCGATAATTGCCCACGCGCACATCCACACGGTTAGGGCCATATTTCGAGCCTTTACCATCGAACAGGCCGTTCACCGCCGCGAACACACTGGGGTCATCGCGACGGCTGGTGAATTTGCCAAAATCGAGGCCACTATGCAAGCCCTGTGAAAATGCAGGGTAACTGTTGGCGCGTCCGTTGCGATAGGCAAAACCGGTATTACCGTAATACTGAATCCAGTCGGTATCCTCGATGCGTACCGGCAGGCGTTGCAACAGCGTGCCCAGCATCGGCAACGAACCGACATCAAGCATGAACACTGTTCTGCCATCAATCGAGCGTTCCGCGCTCCAACCGGTCGCGTGGCGCCACCAGACATAACCATCGGCTTCAGCGCGAACACCGGCAGCTTTGGTATCAATATTGAGCCATGTGCCCTGAATCAGAGTGCCGACCTGTGGCGCGCTGGTATCCGGCGCACTGCGCACACGAATCCCCAATGCGACCACCTGAAAACGGATTGTGCCGGCAGGAATCGGATCAAAACCTTCCACCGGGGTGGGTGTGGGAGTCGGGGTAGGCGTGGGTGTGGTTGGTGCATCGGGATTAACGCGCGGGACATTCGGGGTCAGATCCTGCATAAAAATGGTGCGACCATCAATCGTGCGCTCGGCGCTCCAGCCCTGCCCATGCTGCCACCAAACATAATTATCCAGCTCGCGCCACGCATCGGCCTTCACGGTGATTTCGGCATTGGCCTTCAACGAGCCAACGGTACTCTGAGAAATGCCGGGAGTCGCACGCACATTCAGCGAAGCGGCAGTCACGCGGAATAACTTGTTCGGCACCGTCGGCTCAGGTGTTGGGGTTGGGTCAGGTGTCGGTGTGCCATCGGGATTATCCGTTGGCAGCGGGTCTTTACGCGGGATTTCCGGCGTGAGGTCTTCCATCAGGCGGACACCACTGCTCACCGCATATTCGGCACTCCACCCGGGGCCATGATTCCACCAGATATAACCGTTTTTCTCGACCCAGGCATCAGCATCCACCGTGATGATGTCACCACGGCTGAGGCTGATGGGCAATAAATACTGGCTCTGAAGTTCCGGTTGGCTGCGGACATTCAGCGAATTGGTGACCACGCGGAAGCTTTTCTGCTGGATCACCGGGTCTGAAGGACCATCACCGCCATTATCCGGGGTGTTGCTCAAAGTTACCAGGCCATAAGGTGGGGCATTCGGGGTGATTTCGACCATCAGGCTTTGCGTTTTATCAATGCGTTCCTGTGCTGCCCAGCCCTGATTAATCTTCCACCAGACATACGAATCCGCTTCTGTGCGGGACTCGGAATTGCCCTCGACCTGAGTGCCCGTCGCCAGCACCGTAATGACCGCGGTATTCTGGGTGGTCGGCTGACTGCGCAGCCGCAGACTGGCGGCAGTGGTGCGGAACAGGCGCGTAACCGGTTGCGCCAGTGTACGCTGCTTTTTCGCATCAATGCGGCGCGTACCGGCTAAGGCCGCTGCGGCGGAACTTTCGCGACCATAACGAAACAGTGTGATGCCGACCGCGCCTTTATTAAAGCTGTATTCTCCGGCTTTATAGACTTCTTCTTCAGGGATCGGGTTGACCGGATTAGTCGGATTCGGGTAGGTTTGCAGCATCGGCACAATTGGCAGGCCATAACGCACCAATACGCCAAAGGCATCATCTAGATAAGCATCCGGGCCGTTGCGTCCACCGCCAAACTCCCAGTGATAAACCATCGGGTGCAGGCTTTGGACATAAGGAATCCATTCCTGAACGTGGATGCTGGCAGGATGACTCCCACGCGCATCCAGATTCAGCCCCAGGTGAAAGTCCGAGGAAATGCCGGAACGCACCCGCGTGATGAGGTTGCGAGCATCTTCGGCCTGACGTCCGCCAAAGTAAGCCGCGCCGCCTTCGACATCCAGCACCATGGATTTAACGCCGGCCACGTTACACGCCTGCACAATCAACTGGGCTTCCACGGGGATATTGTTGCCGGTCACGACACACCACAGATGCGTCTCCAGACCCTGTGCACCCAGGTCATCCACCCAGCGCTTGATGTCATCGGTGCCCTTTACCGTCAGCGCGGTTTTGTCACCCAGGTCACCCTGCCAGGCGGCGCCATTGCTGGTTTTGACCACGACCCCGGCCACATTCGGCGTGTCGCGTTTAATCGATTGTCCCATCTGGGTAATGCTGGTTTCGGCAACCGCATCCCCTTTCCAATGTACCCATAAAATTCGCCGGTCAAATGGCGTAGCCATCGCAAATCCCCTTCCTGTAACCCACTTCAGACAAAATCGGGAGGAGCTGCACAGCCCCATACCCAGCTTTCAAATATTTGTTTACAGATAGTTTTATATTTCATTTTCGTTGACTTTATTGAGAAGAGCAACCACTTAAGCCTTAAGAGGTGGGCAATAGTGCGCTGATAAGGGGCTGAAAATCGGCGGATGCTATCCGAAATTTTCTCTATGGGAGCATAATGCTGCCCTGTACAATGGGGGCGTGTTTGCAGCCAGCAAACCTGTAAAGCGAATTTGATCCCCTCTTGTGGGGCTTCACCTTTTATCCGTTCAGCAAAACAAGGAAGTGACTATGCAGCAACCAAACTGGCTTGATTGGGCGCAACGCTTACAGGCAATCTCACAGACCGGGCTGAATTATATCCCACATGCTTTTGACCAGGAACGCTATGATGCGGTCAGGGAAATCGCGGCAGAGATCATGGCCGCGCATGATGGCGGGAATATCGAGGCGGTCAAAGCGGCGTTTGAGATGCAGGTCGGCCATGCGACGCCCAAAGTCGATGTGCGCGGGGTGGTCTTTCGGGATGATGCGCTGCTGCTGGTGCGCGAAAATCTGGACGGTGGCCGCTGGACATTACCGGGTGGGTGGGCAGACATCAACGAAGTCCCCAGCGAAGGCGTCGAGCGTGAAGTCTATGAGGAAACGGGCTATCGCACCCATGCGGCCAAGCTGCTGGCAGTCTATGATCGGCGCTTGCATGGGCACACGCTGGCGACTTTTCATGCCTACAAGCTGTTTTTCCGCTGTGACCTGCTGGATAATCAGCCAGAACAAGCCTATGTGGACGAGGCCAGCGCCTCATTTAACGAAACAGGCGAGGCGACTTTTTTCCGCGAGGACGAAATTCCAGCAGATTTGTCGCTGGGTCGGGTCACACTGGAGCAGATCGAGCGCTTTTTTGAGCATCTGCGTCAGCCCAACCTGCCAACCGACTTTGATTAAATGCCGCCCGTGCTGTAGTGGCATTCGTGCTTTATAATTCTGGCAGTTTAGTGCTGTTGTGCGTCATACAGGGGGAAATCATGACACGTTTGCGTGACTTAGGGCTGAATCCGGGGCGACTGCCCACCGGACAACTCAATGCGATTACCGATGTGCCGGGCGTGAGGGTCGGTCATACCACTCTTATCAGCGGTGATGGTGCGCTGGTAGAAGGTGTGGGGCCGGTGCGCACCGGAGTCACGGCGGTGCTGCCGCACGGTGGCAACCTCTTCCGCGAAAAAGTCTGCGGCGCGGTCTACTCCATTAATGGCTTCGGCAAATGTATGGGTTTCGAGCAGGTGCGTGAACGCGGCACCATCGAAACTCCGATTATCCTGACCAGTAACCTGAGTGTCGCGCGGGCGGGTGATGCCCTGTTGAGTTATATGCTGCGGACGAATGCCGATATTGCGATTGATACCGGCACGGTCAATTGTCTGGTGGGCGAATGCAACGATGCCACGCTCAATGATGCCCGTGGGCGGCATATCCAACAGGAACATGTCTGGCAGGCGATTGACAGCGCGACGGGTGGCGCGGTTACTGAGGGCAGTGTCGGTGGCGGAACCGGGACGACCTGCTTTCAATTCAAAGGTGGCATTGGCACGGCTTCGCGCACGGTGCTGGATGGCCGCTTTACGGTTGGCGTGCTGGTGCAGTCGAACTTTGGCCGCCGCGCCGAACTGAGTGTGATGGGTGTGCCTGTCGGCCAGGAACTGATCGAAAGTTACATGCCGAAGACCAGTCCCGGCTCAATTATGATGGTGATCGCCACCGATGCGCCGTTTTCATCTAAACAACTGGAACGGCTGGCAAAACGCGCCGCTTTCGGGCTGGCGCGTACTGGCTCCATCTGTCACGATCAGAGCGGGGATTTTGTCATCGCGTTTTCCACCAGCAATCTGATGTTTCATTATCCCGATGCCGTGGTGGATACTGCCCTGCGCTTTGTCGATGATGGCAACACCGTAGATGAGTTTTTCCTGGCGGTGATCGAAGGGATTGAAGAAGCGGTCTTAAACTCAATGATTGCCGCCACAGATATGGTAGGACGCGATAACCGTCAGGTGTTTGCGTTGCCGCATGATAAACTGCTCGACCTGATGCGTCACTATGGGCGTTTATAAATTGGTAAATTTGAAGATGCTCAGCTTAGCCGGGCAGTTTGGTAAAGTATGTCACAAATAGAAAATAATCCAGCGCTGGTGACGGATGTATCCACACGTCAGCGGGTGGTGGTGGTGACACCCACCTATAACGAATGCGAAAACATCGCGGACTTGATCAGCGCGATTCTGAGCGAGCAGGCCAATATCCCGGCTTTTGAGTTACAGGTGCTGGTATCCGACAGTCAATCAACCGATGGCACGCTTGGAATTGTCGAGCAGATCGCCCAGGAAAATAACCGTGTACATCTGCTTAACGTGCAGCAGCGCGGAATCGGGATTGGCCTCTATAAAGGCTTTCAGTACGCTATTGAGCAACTTGGCGCGGATGTGCTGGTGGAAATGGACTCGGATTTTCAGCATAATCCGCAGGACTTACCCGTGCTGCTGGCTCCGCTGGCGCAGGGTTATGATGTGGTGGTAGGGTCGCGCTTTATTGATGGCAGCGTTAATAAAATGCCGTTTTACCGGCGTGTTTTAAGCGTGGGTGCCAATCAGGTCATTCGCATGACACTGGGACTGAGCGGTGTCACCGAGATTACCACCTCTTTCCGGTCTTTTCGCAAAGACGCTTTTCTGAGATTGCCACCGGAAGCCGTACCGTGGCACGAAACCTCATTTATCGCGGTGCCGGTATTTCTGGTGCGTATGCTCCAGAATGGGGCGCATGCCACCGAAGTGCCGATGACCATGCACCCGCGTATCCACGGTTACTCCAAAATGGTGTACTGGCGTTATATCGTCGACATTCTGTGGTTCGCCTTTAAGGATCGCCTCCGGTTGAGTTAATGCCCATCCAGCAATCAACTCACTTAAAGGATTGGCACATTCATTAACTTTTTAATTAAATTTGAACTCCGCATAATATACTAACCCCATAATGACGGTGGCGACCTGCAAACTTCTTTCATGAGCGGCCACTCACAAGGAGAGATGTTGATGCAATTTCGACTGATGAAGGTGTTCAGTGTGTTGTTTTTATGCCTCACCATGCTGGTCAGTGTCCAGGCGCAGGAATCCGAGCCGCCGTTTATGGTGGCGGGGAACAGTGCTTCGCTCAAACCGAGTGTTTCCGCGGACGGCCAGCGGATCAGCTTCGTGTCCGACGCGACCAATTTAGTCCCGGATGACCGCAACGCCATGACGGATGTGTTTGTCTATGACCAGCAGACCGGCATCACCAGCCGTGTGTCTGTCGCTGCTGATGGTACAGAAGGCAACGACGCTTCGACCAACGCGCGGATTTCTGCCGATGGCCGTTTTGTGGTGTTTGAATCCCGCGCCGATAATCTGGTGCCGGACGATACTAATCATGATAGCGATATTTTTGTTTATGATCTGGAAAGCCGCGATATTCAGCGCGTGTCGGTGACATCAGATGGCGTCGAAGGCGACAGCTCATCACTGGAACCGGCAATTTCAGACGACGGTCAGCGCGTCGTTTTCTGGACAAATGCCGCTAATCTATCTGAAGAAGATACCAATTATTTCCGCGATGTCTTCGTTCATGATTTAACCACTGGCGAAACGCGGATGATCTCCGGCGCATCGGATGGCACCTTAGCCAATGACGATACCTTTAATACGCGTATTTCAGCCGATGGTAACGTAATCGCGTTCTGGTCGCGAGCCAGTAATATGGTGGACGGTGACAGCAACGAACTTGAAGACATTTTCGTCCATGATTTAACCACTGGCGAAACCAGCCGCATCAATATCGCCTCGGATGGCAGTGAGGCCAACGGCTACACCTTTGATACCTTCAGCCTGTCGGCGGATGGCCGTTATGTGGCTTTCCAATCGCAGGCGACTAATCTGGTTAAAGGTGTGACCGTCAACCGCAACGAAATTTACCTTCATGACCGCCAGACCGGTGAGACCACACAAATTTCCGCCACGCTGGATGGACTTCAGGCCGAATGCAGCAGTTTTTGCCTGGGTTCGTCCGATCCATCACTATCCGCCGACGGCGATATCATCGTCTTTACCTCCGATATTGATACGCTGGTGGAGGGTGACACCAACGAAACGTGGGATATTTTCCGGCATGATCGCACCACGGGCACGACAAGCCGTGTATCGGTCAATGCCAATGGTGACCAGTTAAACGGATCATCGACCGATGGCGTTGTGTCAGCAGATGGCTGCTTTGTCGCGTTTGAAACCGGCGAAGCGCTGGTATCCGGTGATTTGAACTTCACCACCGATGTTTATCTGTATGACGTGGAAACCGGCACCGTCCAACTGATTTCGGGTTATGCGCAAAATAATTAGCCTGAGATTTTGCAGCGCTCACTCGATTCGAGCGCGGTCTCGTCGGCTTGTTATAATGGGGCTTTGGCTAAAAATTTAATGATAAGCGAGGCTCTATGAAAATTGTAGTGATCGGCGGCAGTGGTCATGTCGGCACGTATCTTATTCCGAGACTGGTACAGGGCGGACATGAGGTCGTCAATATCAGCCGTGGACAGCGCCAGCCCTATCAGGCGCATGCCGCCTGGAACGCGGTGCAACATGTGGCGCTGGATCGGGCAGCAAGCGAGGCCAACGGCAGTTTCGGCCAGCAGATTGCCGACCTCAAGGCGGATGTGGTCATTGATATGATCTGCTTTGAGCTGGACAGTGCAAAGCACCTGGTTGAAGCGCTGCGCGGCAAGGTCAGCCATTTTATTCACTGTGGCACCATCTGGATTTATGGCTCCAGCGGGGAAGTTCCCGCCAGTGAAAATCAACCCCGGCAGCCTTTCGGCGAATATGGTATCCAGAAAGCCGCCATTGAAGCCTATCTGCTACGTGAAGCGCGTCAGAACGGTTTCCCGGCCACCTGCCTGCATCCCGGTCACATCGTCGGCCCCGGCTGGCCGGCTATCAACCCCCAGGGCAATCTTAACCTCAGTATCTATGAAAAGCTGGCAACAGGCGAAAACGTCACACTGCCGAATTTTGGCATGGAAACGCTGCATCACGTCCATGCCGATGATGTCGCGCAGATTTTCGAGCAGGCCGTTTACCATTGGAGTACGGCAGTCGGTGAGAGCTTCCACGCAGTTTCACCGGGGGCGCTGACCCTGCGCGGTTTTGCCACGGAGGTCGCCGGTTGGTTTGGCAAAGATCCCAATCTGACCTTTTTGCCGTGGGACGAATGGATGAAAACCGTCAGCGAAGAGGAATCGCGTGCGACATGGGATCACATCATGCACAGCCCCAACGCCAGCATCGACAAGGCGCGGCGCTTGCTGGGTTATCAACCGCGTTACACTTCATTGCAAGCGGTGCATGAGGCGCTGGACTGGCTGATCGCGGATGGTCAGGTGAAAATTTAAGCTTGATAACTGCCTTGCGCCATATTGCCGACAAACGACGGTAAATCCTTATGACCGAGCAGTTGGCGCACGGCCTGTGATTCACCCAGGTGATACCAGTAATGATAGATATTCCGATACAGGCGGGTGCCGTTGCTTTCATGCAGCGGCTGCCCCTCCCATATGGGATATTCCAGCAGCATCTCCGGCGTGAGCGTATCCAGATAAGTATCCGCTGCGGCGGTGATGGTGTGCCACGCGTCCCACATCTGCGCTAAGGGTGGGGTCAGCTCAAGTTCCTGAATTTCCGGCACCAGCACAATACCCTGCGCCACAGTCAGCCAGTAACTCTGCTCCTGCCGCGCCAGATGCCCGACCATCCAGCTAATACAATTCATCGGCTCGAAGCGTTTGAGGCTTTCTTTCGGTTGGACGGCCTGTAAGCCGCGCAGCCATTCGCTGCGGGTAAAGCGCAGTTGCAATACCAGTGGATGAGCCATAGTGTAATCTCCTGTAGAAGTAAAAATTTCGCTAACCCGCGCAGCCACTGAGAAAGCGCTGCCAGTCCAGCCCCAGAATCTGATCGCCAATCGCGATGCGCAGCACACCATCGTCACCGAGGCTGTGCCATTCACGGGCGCGTTCGTCGCCATAAATCTGAGTCGCGTTACACAGGCCGCCGCTGGCCTTCTGGACAGCCATAATCTGTCCGTAATTGCTGACCAGCAGCACGACGCTGCCGTAATCACTGATGCTGACCGCGCCCTCAATCAATGGTAACTCGACCTGCCATAACAGCGCCTGCTGCGGATTATAAGCGCTGAGGATGCGACCATCAAACAGAAACAGATCGCCTTCAGCCGTGTACGTCACCGCGCTGGATGCGCTGCCTGTGACATCTTCGCGCAGGGTGCTCCAAACGCCATCTTTATTCACACGCCACAGACCGCTTTGCGTATATACCGTAAGCGTATCCGCTGCACCGGGGGTGAGACTCGCCTGTTCGCGTATCTGGGCTTCATCAAGCTTTTCCCCGTTGATGGATAGCGTCAGCAACTGCTGATCCTGCGTCACCAAACCAATCAAGTCCGGAGTCGCAACGGCGCGGGCAATCGGCGCAATATCACTGACCTGCCATAACGCCTGCTGACGTTCCACGCCATAGGCGACCAGGGTATCCGCCGGGGTATGGAACAGCGCGAGATCACCAGCCAGTATCGGCGCACTATCGAGTGTGATTCCGGTTTCCCAGCGCTCACCCAGCGCACCGTCGAGCCCGACGCGTTGCATCGAGCCGTCAGCATAGACGACGGCGGGAGTATCCCCAGCGAACAACACGCCTACAGGCAGACGTTCCAGATTGATGCGCCACAGTGAGCGTCCATCCGGGGACAGCCGCCCCAGCCGATTGGCATCCAGATACAACAGGCTGTGATCGTCCAGTTCCAGCGGTGGCGTGACCGGGCCACTTTCGTCCGCCAGATCAATATGCCACGCATGCGCTGTCAGCATCCACGTCTGCCAGTTGCTCATAAATTTATCCGGCTCGCGCCAGCCTTCATCAAATGGATTTTCCCAGCTATAACCGGGGCCGGGAGAGGTGCCATTGCTGAAGCGAATCTCAAAGTGCAGATGTGGTGCCGGGCGCACATCACCCACCGCGCCGATAATCGCGCCCTGCGCAACACAATTCCACTGAGTCGGAAACGAGGCTTCCGGCGTTTCCATCATGTGGCCGTACTGGCTGTAGGCCAGGCTGCCATCGGGCATGGTGTGTTCGATAATCACCACACCACCATCACGCCCCCAGCCGATGGGTGATGAGTAGGTGACGCGTCCGGTGGCAATCGCCCTGACCGGCAGGCCGATTCCATAATTCGGCTCACGGCCAGCAAACCAGTCTTCCCCGGTGTGATAGCGCCCCTGATGCCGCGAACTGGGGGCCGCGAAGTCCTGCACCAGTTGGAAAACCTGCGTATCAATCGGATACACCGGGCTTTCCGCAAAGCCGCATTGTCCCTGCGCCTGAGCAGTGATGAGAGGCAGCAGCAGTGGCAAACAAAAACTAATCCATACGATAAATTTTATCCGCTTCAAATTCAACTCTCGCCTGTATTGACCAGAAGCCGCTGATAATCTCAGCCTTAAGCCTTATTGGGCAAATCCAGTTTCCAGCATACAATGATTTTAACGTTTAGTGGAGGGGGTAGCGATGTTTGAACGCATTTCGAATAGTTGGCGGCTGGTGAAAGCCAGTTACGCCGTCTTACAGGCTGATAAGGAACTGATTGTTTTCCCGATCATTTCCTTTATTGGCATGATTATTGTCAGCGCGGTATTTTTCCTGCCGATGCTGGCCGCAGGTATGCTCGATTCAGTGGATAGTCGGGAAGGGCTCTCTATCGTTTCGTATATTGTGCTGTTCCTGTTTTATGTGGTGACGTATACGGT
Source organism: Aggregatilineales bacterium (assembly GCA_038258185.1). Lineage (GTDB taxonomy): Bacteria > Chloroflexota > Anaerolineae > Aggregatilineales > Phototrophicaceae > JAIOHN01. Next base: position 31,677 of record JBBSQD010000008.1, read on the forward strand.
GATTATCTTCGCCAATACCGCCCTGATCGGCGCGACAATGATTCGTCTGCGTGGCGGTGACCCGACTTTAAACGATGGCTTTCGTATCGCATCCGAACGCTTTGGCAAAATTTTGGGTTATGCGCTGATTTCCGCAACCGTTGGCATGATACTGCGAGCATTGTCGGAGAAGACAGGTTTGTTCGGTCAGATTGCCATTGGCTTTGTCGGTATGGCCTGGAATCTGGCGACTTTCCTGGCGGTGCCAGTGCTGGTGGCTGAGGATGTCGGGCCGATTGAAGCGGTCAAGCGCAGCACAGCCTTGCTCAAACAAACCTGGGGTGAGCAGGTTGTCGGTAACTTTGGCATTGGCATGGTTTTTGGCCTGCTGACAGTTGGTGGGGTGCTTCTGATTGGTGCCCCTTTGATGGCTATCGGTGCTTCCATCGATTCACCCGCGCTGATTATGCTGGCCGTTGCGCTGACTATCGTTTTCGTCATGGCGATCAGCCTTGTCGGATCAACCCTGAGTGGTATTTATCAGGCGGCACTCTATCGCTACGCGGTGGATGGTGAAGTCGGCGAATTTTTTGATACCGAGTTGATTAAAGGGGCCTTCAAGCCCAAGCGTGGTTAATCCATGTTCAGGGGCGCATAAATCGTGCGCCCCTTGTGTTCTGTCTAGAGGATCTGTGACAGGAATTCTTTAGTGCGTGGATGCTGCGCACTGGTGAAGAAATATTCCGGCGTACCCTGCTCGACAATCCGGCCATGATCGAAGAACAGCACACGGTCAGCCACTTCACGGGCAAAGCCCATTTCATGCGTCACCACCATCATCGTCATACCCGTCTGAGCCAGTTCCTTCATGACATCCAGCACTTCTTTAATCATTTCCGGGTCTAAGGCCGAAGTTGGTTCATCGAAGAGCATAATCTTCGGCTCCATCGCCAGCGCACGGGCAATCGCCACACGCTGCTGCTGACCACCGGAAAGCTGACCGGGATACTTATTGGCCTGCTCTGGAATACCGACACGATTAAGCAGTTCCATCCCCTTGGTTTCCGCTTTTTCGCGTGACCACTGGCGCACGCGCATAGGGGCCAGCGTGACATTTTGCAGCACTGTCAGATGCGGGAACAGATTAAACTGCTGGAAGACCATGCCAATCTCGCGCCGGATGGCGGCAATGTTAGAGACATCGTGTCCCATTTCCATGCCATCAACAATAATATGCCCTTCCTGATGTTCTTCCAGGCGATTAATGCAGCGGATGAATGTCGATTTGCCGGAACCAGACGGGCCGATAACGACTACCACTTCCTGCGGCTGGACATCTACCGAGACATCGCGCAGAACATGGAATTCCCCGAACCATTTATTGACATTGGTGCAACTGATAATCGGCTCTTCGTCCATCAGGGCGCTGGTTTTGCGACCTATTTCGGATTTCTCACTCGTACTCATAGAACCTGACCCTCATTCAATAGGCTTATAACGTTTAATAATCGAAGCACTGCTTAGATACGGCGTGCCGCGCCAGAACCGCTTTCTTCAATGCGGCGGCTGATCAACGCCATCACATAACTAAAGATAAAGTAGATGATCGAGATAAACACAAACGCTTCACGGCGTAAGCCCAGAAATTCATTCTGGGTGATCACAACCGAGTTGGCGATATTCGTCAGGTCAATTAAGCCGACAATTGCCACCAGCGATGTGTCCTTAAACAGCGAGATAAACTGGCCGACCAGCGCGGGGATCACCGCCCGTAGCGCCTGCGGCAGCGTGATAAACAGCGTGACTTTCCACGCGGCCAGCCCCAGCGCCTTTGCGGCTTCTTCCTGTCCGGGGGGCAATGACTGCAAACCACCGCGGACATTTTCCGCCAGATAAGCCGCGCTAAACAGGGTAATCGCCACCATTACGCGATAGGGAGCGGTGTCCGGCCCGCTAAGGCTGGGGGCGAAAAATGGCACCAGCAGCATACCCATCACCAGCAGGGTAATCAGCGGCACACCGCGAATAAGCTCGATATAAAGGATTGAGGTGATGCGCACGACTGGCAGGGTACTGCGTCTGCCCAGCGCCAGCAACACACCCAGCGGGAAGGAAAATACGATACCGACGATGGTCAGTAACATGGTCAAAAGCAGACCACCCCACAAAGGTGGTGAGCTTAATGGCAAAAAGACCAGCGTATGCGGCAGCATCGGGAAGACCTGCAATATCTGGTCGGCCACCGGGATCGCCAGACCAGCGATCAAAATCAGGATAAACACCGGTGTAGCCACCAACAGCCAGATGACGATGCGGGCTGACAGACGATTACGAGCATCCTGCACGCGCTGGAGTTTTTCATCCCTTGCGACCTGCGCCTGATCAATCAGATTCGCCACCAGATAACCCACACCCGCCGCGACAGCAATCATACCAATGCCCGGTGCCAGCAGCGCCAGGAATGGCCCCAGGAACAGCGACAGATAATCGGCCAGTGCACGTTGCCCACGATACTGATTTTCGACCACGGTGTTATACAGCACTTCTTCACCGTCAAAACGCGGACGACCCTGCTCCACCACAAAACTATCGGTGATGCGCACGTACTGCGTCACACGTCCCGCCTCGACAATCTCACCCGCGTCATCGACACTTTCCGACCGCGTAAAATTACGTTCCAATGACGGATAAATTCCCTGTGCTGCCAGCAGCGTCACCGCATTGGGGTCTTCCACACTGGTTTCCAGCACATACCAGCCATCTTCCGGCAAAGTGATATCCACCGGCTCGGAGCCAGCCGTCAGTTCACCGCTGGCCAGTGTTTCGCCGGAACGATCCAGAATTTTCACGGTGGTCGGTGATTCATTGATAAAGTAGGTTTCTGTAATGGGTGCCGGGACTTCAAGCCCTTCCAGTTCAGCAGTCAGGTTTTCGCGCTGATTAGGCGTCAGCGCATCACCAGCCAACTGGCTTCTGATCAGATCAATACGCGCCTCAGTGGTCAGGCGACTATCCGCCACATTCTTGAGGGCGTTGGTGGCCGGGTCGCTAAAGCTGTAAGCATTAGCCAGCGCAGAATCACTCTGGCTGTATTCACTCGCTACCCGTACTGAAATCTTTTCACCCGCTTTGGCGATAAAGCCCACGCGGTTTAAGGGAACCTGTGTGACCGTACCGGAGGCGATTTCCGCCTGTCCGGCGCTAATATAAGCCGGGGAGCGCGGCAGTACCGTGCTGATCAGTGGTGGTATAACAAACAGCAATCCCACCATTACCGCCAGGAAAATCACTGTTATGCGCGAAAGACGCGCCCATACCGCAATCGCCCAGCCCATGACAAATGCAATCATCAGCGTCATCACAACGATGCGCCACTCTGCACTCAGCTCATAGCGTCCGACTAAAAACAGCCGCAAATTAAAGATCACCACATACCAGTTAGCCCAGGTGACCGACCAGGTGATGAACGAAGTAACCACTCCGACCGCCACCAGCGAGCCTACGATGGTTAAAATCGTATCCACCACCGAGCCAAACAGATTGTTCTTGATCCACGCCAGCGGGCCAACGGCCAATGCCGGCGGATTTTTTGTAGCGGGTTCATCATTGTAGACTTTGTTAATCGTCTCTCTGGGAAGCGTCGTCATCGTCCCACCTCATTTATGACTGCCATTACCGCGTCACCAATTGGAAGCGGCCATTTACAATATTCATCACGAACGATATGACTAGGCTCATTACCAGATACAGCAGCATAATGATGAGAATGCCGGTAATCGATTGCCCTGATTGATTCATCACGGTGGTCATCGTCGTAAACAGATCCGCGTAAGCAATGGCAATCGCCAAACTGGAATTTTTCGCCAGATTCAGATACTGGTTGCCCAGGGGTGGGATAATCACCCGCAGCGCCTGGGGCAGAATAATCATCGTCAGCACCTGGCTTTGCTTAAGCCCGACTGCGCGCGCCGCCTCAACCTGTCCAAACGACACTGCCTGAATACCCGCGCGGACAATCTCGGCAATAAACGCTGAGGTGTAAATCACTAATCCCAGCAACAGCGCCACATATTCCGGCGAAATCTCGGTTCCGGCGACAAACCGACCCAGGCGATTTTGCTCTGGCATCAGTATGACGAAAGGCACATTGCTGTATTCGAGTTTTTGTTCAGGGGTGAGCAGGTCATTCTCAACCGCTTCATCGAGCGGTATCAGTGTAACGGTGCCTTCCTGGTCAACCGGGACAATACCGGGTGGTGGCTCCAGGCTGACAAAGAACCAACCGAGGGCCGCCAGCCCGACAACGGCTAACACCGCATAACGAAAACGCGGGATCGCTTTACCCGTCGCTTCGGTCACACGTCCGCTGTAGACCCAGATAATGCCTGCCAGAATCGCACCCAGTGTAACAAAGGCCAGCCATTCCGTAATGCGGCCTGTCGGCGCAATTTCCGGGTAAGCCATGCCGCGAATACTGAGGTAGAGGGCCGGGTAAAGCTCTATGCGTAAAGCCGAATTGGGCATAATGCCAAAATAAAACAGCAAGCCGCCAATCGCCTGACCTGCCGCCGCACCCAGCGCAAATGGCCGCAAGCGGGGTGGTGCAAAATAATATGCGCCTGCCAGCAGCAAAGCACTCACCGCCAGATAAATTAAAAAACCGATAGCGGTAATCGCGCCGCTTCCGTAAGCCGTTGACCATGATGCCTGCGTGTTTGTCAGATAAAACGCGACTTCAGTGACAAACGCAGCAGCAAAAAAGCCGACTAAAGTGATGATGCGGCGGGGGGAGTCGGTTGGAAGTTTACGGACAGAACGCCACAGAAACAGGTAAAGCAGGATATACAACCCAAAACGCAACGGAAGAAAGATCACGCCTTCTGCAGGCACGGTAATCGCCTCGCGCGGCTGGGGTAAGCTGAAAAGGACAATATAATACCAGATAAATAATTGCACCAGCAGCGGTGTATTGCGCAAAATCTCGACATAAACACGCGAGATATTCTTCACCAGCCAATTGGTGCTCAGCAGAAAAACACCCACCAGAATACCCAGCACCGTGGATAGAACCAGGCCGACACTGACGATTCGTAGTGTGTTGATAATGCCCACTTTCAGGGCATCGACAAACAGTGAATTGGGGGTGTACCAGTCGGGGCTTTCAGAAATATCAAAGCCTGCGCGATCCTGCAAAAAGTTAAAATTGGGGGATAAGCCTTTTGACCGCAGTTCTGACGACGCGGTGCCTGCCAATTGTGATAAAACCCAAACCACCAGGATGACAAATAAAATCTGGCCGATGATCTGAATGACACGGACATCCCGGAAAAAGGACAGGACAGAACTTAAAATACTGGGGCTTGAGGGTGTGTTGTTATGGCTAGGGTTGTTCGCTGACATGGCCTGCAACGCTCCACTGTGTCGATAAGGGCGCAGTTGCCTGCGCCCTTATGCGTTCAAAGATCAGAAATTTCGGTTTAGCGGAACGGAATAGCGTACATCAGGCCGCCGTCTGTCCACAGAGCGTTGAGCCCACGTTGCAGGTTGAAGGGGGCAACACCCAGGTTACGGTCGTAAACTTCACCGTAGTTACCGACCTGACGGATGACGGTAACCATAAAGTCATTGGCCACACCCAGGTAGGAACCGGAAGGATTGTCGCCGACACCCAGTAGACGCTGAATTTCGGGATCTTCACTGGTCAGGAATTCGTCGATATTCTCACTGGTGATACCTTCTTCTTCGGCGGTGATCATGCCGTAGATGGTCCAGGCGATAATATCAGCAAACTGCGGGTCGGACTGGGGTGACAGCGGTCCCAGAGGTTCTTTACTGAGGGTGTCATCCAGGATCATGAAGTCACCGGGATTGTCGCTGGTGGCATGGAAAGCCAGGATACCGCTCTTGTCGGTTGTCCAGGCATCGCAACGGCCACTGACAAAACCTTCCCAGGTGCTGTTGGCATCGGGGAATGTCGGCAGGTCAATATCCAGACCCTGCTGCGCAATCGCATCGGCGACGTTCAACTCAGTGGTGGTACCCTGCTGCACACAGACCGAACCGCCATCCAGCTCAGACAGTGTGGTCACACCCAGCTCGGCACGTGCGCCAATACCCTGACCATCATAGAAGGTGGTGGGCCCAAAGGTCACACCCCAGAGGGTGTCACGGCTGAGTGTCCAGGTGGTGTTACGGCTCATCATGTCGATTTCGCCACTCTGGATAACGGCCTGACGGTCAGCAGCGACCACCGGGCGGAACTGCACTGCATTGGCATCACCCAGAACAGCGGCGGCCACAGCGCGGCAGAAATCAACATCGAAGCCTTCAAATTCACCGGCATCATTCACGATACCAAAACCGGCAACGGCGTTATTCACACCACAAATTAATTCTCCACGATCAATAATTCTTTGGGTAACATCCCCAAGAATCACATCATCCTGTGCTGTAATCACGCTCACAGCGCCTAATGTGAGGACGATTGCCATCACAACGGCTACGGAAATAGAACGTCGTAACATTTATAGCTCTCCTTTGAAAAAGTGATTCAAATAGTTTTGCAAGAGTGTGCAGCCTTAAACTGCAACTCATTACACACTTTGGTATGGTTTGGTTCTATGCAATGTTTCTTGGTGTTTTTTCAGTCTACCGTAACGGCTGTTATATGTCAAAAACTCACATAGATTTATTATGTAGGCATGATAACTCAGATAGGCTGCGGTTTCTGCCGTCCGATTTGACGAAGAATCACCGGGCTTGTTGTCAGTAATCACCAAACGAGCGGCTATAGTCAAAGGGAACGCCGCCTGTTAGACTTCTCTCATAAGCAGGCCAATCTAGCGCAGGCCAGCCATTGCGTTCCACATATCACCACGAGGTTTGACTTGACGACACAGCGCGACAACCCTGCCGGGCTGCGTATCTGCTGGATTGATACCATGCGTTACAGTGATCCGCTTACGACCACGCAAAGTCATAAATGGCAGATGCTGACCGAGCAGCTTGGGGTGCAGATCTACGTCACCAGCTTTGCGCCGGGTTTACGTCCACATCGTTTTAGCCAGCACGCGCATTTCATCTTATATCCGCAATTACCCGTGGCGGTGCTGCGTTATCTGACGCTGTACACTCTCGCGCCGATCATCGCCCTGTGGCTGATTTTCACGCGGGATGTGAGCGTACTCATCGCCCATGATCCCAATGTCGGCTTTGCCGCCGCCGTGACCAAACGCATCGCCGCCTTATTGGGACGTAAAGTGGCGGTTGTGGTCGAGACTCGCGGCGATTTTGAGGAAAATGTCTTTCTGCAACGGCGCATCACGTTTAAGGGGCTGTATCGGCGCATGATGGCCTGGACAGCAAATTATGCCCTGCGTCACGCTGATGCTTTGCGGGCAGTCTCCACCACCACCCGCGATCAACTGCTGCGCTGGCAGCCGGATAAGCCTATCACGCAGTTTATGAGCTGGACGGACTCGGATGTGTTTATCGCAGCGCAGCGCCCTTGCGCACCCTCACAGAGTCACGAAGTCGTTTTCGCCGGGGTGATCGTGCCGGGTAAAGGGGTGCATCTGTTGGTCGAAGCATTTGCACAGGTCGCGGCCCAATATCCCCAGGCGACGCTCACTTTAATCGGCCAACCAAAACGCGATGATTATATGGAAGAACTCCAGACTCTTATCACACGGTTTGAGCTGCAAGAGCAGGTGAATTTTATCGGTCACGTGACGCAGGCGGAATTAGCCGCGCATTTCGCACAGAGTCGCGTTTTTGTCTTAGCGACTTACGCCGAGGGACTGCCCAAAGTCGTCATCGAGGCACAGTTTAGCGGCACACCGGTCATTGCGACCACGGTTGGCGGCATCCCGGAATTAATCGAGGATGGCGTTACCGGCTGGCTTATCCCAACGGATGATGTTCCCGCGCTGGCGAAACGCCTGTTGGCGGTCTTTGATCCGGCGCAGCAGACCGCAATCGACACAATCGGCGCACAGGGCAAAACCGCCGCGATGAATTACTTTTCGCCGCAGGCTTATGTCCAGCATTATGGCGATCTGTTTACCCTGGCCTACAACACGAGGCACCAGCCATGAAACGACTGCTGTTGTTTAATCTGGTCACCGATGCCGATTCGCCGGTGCAGGGCTTTACCACGGTGTGGATTAACGCGCTGGCGGCCCACTGTGAATATATCGACGTGCTGACCATGAAAATGGGTCGCGTCGCCGTGGCGGATAATGTGCGAGTGTTTTCCGTTGGCAAAGAAAAAGGCTACAGTGAGCCGCGCCGTCTGGCTGAGTTTTATCGCACACTCAACCGCCTGCTCAATGAGCGCACTTATGATGCCTGCTTTGTCCACATGAATTCGCTGTTTGCGATATTGGGTGCGCCGATGCTGAAACCGCGCCGGATTCCGATCACGCTGTGGTACGCGCATGGCGCGGTCACACCACGGCTGCGCTTGGCCGAAAAAGTGGTCGATCACGCCGTGACTTCATCCGCGGCAGGCTTTCGTCTGCCCAGCAGCAAGTTGCAGATCATCGGTCAGGGCATTGATACGACTATGTTTACCCCCGCGCCGACAGCACGCGATAGCGATTATCCGCTAACGATTATCAGCCTGAGCCGACTGGCCCCTGTGAAAAAAGTTGAAATTATCATCGAAGCGGTGGATCTGTTACGCCAGCGCGACGATCTGCCGGACTTTCGGCTGCGCATTCTGGGCGAAGCCGAACCCAAATATACCGCTTATAAACAGTCGCTTATCCAGTTGGTGCGAGATCGCAATTTAGGCGACCTTATCGAATTTGTTGGGCCGGTGGCCTATGATCGCGTCGTGCCGGAATTGCAGGCGGCCACTATCATGGTCAACACCAGCCAGACGGGCAGTGTCGATAAAGCCGTGATCGAGGCGATGGCCTGCGGTCTGCCAGTGATCACCGCCAATGAAGCCTTCCACACCATTCTGCATGACTGGCGTGATATCCTGCTCATGCCGCCGGATGCGCCCAATGTGCTGGCGGAAAAACTTGCCCACATATTAATGATGTCAGCGCAAGAACGCACTCAGTTAGGGGCTGACCTGCGCCAGATCGTCGTGCGCGATCACAGCCTGGAGCATCTCATCGCCCAATTGCTGACGGTATTTTAATCCTTGCAATTTAATCCCCGTAAAATTACCATGCACACATTACGCTGATTAATGAGTCGTCTGCCAGATGCGTGTCTTCCATGTTGCCAAAATTTCTCAGATCGCCGGGGCGGAAAAACACCTGTTGTTTCTGCTACCCGCGCTGATGGTGGCTGGCATGGATGTGCATATGATCGTCCTCGAAAATCCCGACAAACCGGCAGACAGTTTTGTCACGGCGTTACAGGCTGAGAATGTCCCGGTGGAGCGACTGGCGTTTCCAATCACAGCAGATAGCGGTCTGTTCACAGCCGCAACACCACAGTTGATTCGCCAACTCACGCGGATGATTAAAGCCCATCAGCCGGATATCGTGCATACCCATCTCATTCATTCCGATCTTTACGGTACGATTGCGGCGCGGTTGGCCGGGGTCAAAACGATCCTCAGTTCGCGACATAATCTCGACCCATTCCGCAAGCGGCGCAAATGGCAGATAGTCAACCGTGTATTATGGCAGGCAAGGAGCGGCGGGATTGCCATCTCCGACGCGGTTCGTCAGTTTACGCTGACCTATGAACACGCCAACCCGGATGCTGTCCGCACGATCTATTACGGCTATCCCGCAGATCAGGCCATACCTTCCAACGACCAAACACGGATTTCAACCCGGCGCGATTGGGGAATCCCGCTGGATGCGCCGGTCATCGGGTCAGTTTCGCGGCTGGTCAAGCAAAAGGGTCTGCAATACAGTCTGGAAGCCTTTGCTCAGGTGCGCCAGCTATGCCCGGCCTGTTACGTGATTGCTGGCGAAGGTGATCAGCGGCCAGCGCTGGAAAAACAGGCGCAAGCGCTGGGCATCAGTGACTCAGTGCGCTTTCTGGGCTGGTGCGAAAATCCGCATCAGGTCTTCAACGCGATTGATGTGCTGTTGACACCCTCCCTGTGGGAGGGGTTAGGCGTCGTGTTTCTGGAAGCGATGGCGCATTCGCTGCCGATCATCACCACCAACACCGGCCCGATGCCCGAAGTCGTGATCGATGGCGGCACCGGTTATCTGGTGCCGCCTGCCGATGCCAATGCCCTGGTCACGCCGATTATCACGCTGATTAATGACCCCGCTTTACGCCGGCAAATGGGCAGCGCCGCCCGTGAACGCGTGGAAACGCAATTTTCTGTCGAGCGCATGGTGCAGATGACCACCGCCTTTTATCAAGACCTCAATTCATAATGCGTTTGCTATACATCGCCAATGCGCGTATCCCCACCGAGAAAGCCCACGGCCTGCAAATCATGCAGAATTGCGAAGCCTTCGCTGATGTCGGAGGATTGCAGGTCACACTATGGGCGGCACGGCGCGTCAACACGCCCGACATGCGCTCCGTCCCCGACCCGTATGCCTATTATGGCGTGAAAACCAACTTTGACCTGCGACGCATCCCCTGTCTGGATTTGCTGGTGTGGGTGGCAGATCGTAATCGCATGCTGACGCGGCTGGCCTTTTTTCTACAGGTCAGCACCTTCACGCTGATGGCCTGGATTTTCGCGTTGTTTACCCGTGCAGATGTGTATTACAGCCGCGACCTGCCTGTGATTCTCGCTCTGAGCTTCATCAAGCCATGGGCGCGAATCGCCTACGAACCGCACCGTCGCTCACAATCGAGTCTGGGCAGGCGGCTGCAAAACTGGGCGGTCAACCGTGCTGGAACAACCATCCCGATCACACCGCGTCTGGCGGAAGACCTGATCGCTGACGGAGCCGATGCACAGCGCATCCTTCCCGCGCATGATGGCATCCGCCGCGAACGCTTCGCGCACATGTCCGATCAAGCCACGGCACGGCGCGAAATCGGCTGGCCGCTGGACGTGTTTATCGTCGGTTATGTCGGTCGGCTGCATACCCTGTCGATGGACAAAGGGGTCGGCATTTTAATTGACGCCATCTGTCAGATGAATACGGAGCGGGTCGCGCTGGCGTTAGTCGGTGGGCCTGATGATATGGCTGCTGCTCTGCGTCAACAATGGATCAGCGCGGGCCTGCCTGCCGATCATTTCCTGTATACCGGGCAGGTGCTTGCGCCGGAGGTGCCGCTGTATCTGAGTGCCTTTGATGTCTGCGCCATGCCCCACCCGCAGACTGAACAATTCGCGCATTACACCTCGCCCCTTAAATTATTCGAGTATATGGCCGCCAACCGTCCGATTGTAGCCTCGGCCATGCCCGGTTGGGCGGATGTCGTGACCGATGGCGAATCGGCACTTTTAGTCCCGCCCGGTGATGTCGCTGCCTTGACAGACGCGCTAACTCGTCTGTATGCCAATCCAGCCTTGCGCGCTCAATTGGCGCAGGCCGCGCAGCAACGCGTGCTGGCACATTACACCTGGGATGCCCGCGCCCGTCACATTCTGCACCAGATTCAGGTGGGGCAGCATGACCGGTAAACCGCTGCATATCGGCCTGCTGACCAGCGACCTCAGCCACCGCCACGGTTGGGCGCATTACAGCCTCAGTCTGCTGCTGGCACTGCATCGTGCTGGCGTACAGGTCACCGTGATTAGCGCGCGTAACAGCCCGGATGTGCCAGACATTCCGATTCATCGGCTGCTGCCACCGGTCGTCCCGGCGGAGAAGTTCACGCTGCCCCGGCTGGTTCAGGCACTCCCCGCCGCGCGGAAAATCCTGCAAACCTGCGATGTCATCCATGCCGCGATTGAACCCTACGCACCACTGGGCGCATGGCTGGCGAGTAATCGGCCTTTTCTGATGACCGCCCACGGCAGTTATATCACGCTGCTGCCGCGCCGCCACTGGCCTGCCGGGGCGATCTACGCCCACGCCTTTAGGCGCTCACAGATGATCTGCGTCAGCCACTACACGCAGAAAGTCGCGCAGTCGCAGCTATCCGGCTTACACACCCGAGTCATCAATAACGGCGTGGATGCCGAGCGCTTTGTTGATCTGCCGCCCCTGACCGAACCCAAACGCGGCCCGACTGTGCTGGCCGTGGGGGCGATCAAGCCGCGCAAAGGCAGTTTAGAGCTGGTGCAGGCGATGGCAATCGTGCGCCAGTCAGTGCCGGGTGTGCAGTGTGTCATGCTGGGCGACCTGACCGCCATGCCGGATTATGTCGCGCAGGTGCAGGCGGCCATCCGGGAGCAGCAGCTAGACGATTGTGCCCATTTGTTGGGGCATGTGCCAGAAAATGTCATGAAAAGCTGGCTGGGTGCGGCGGATGTGTTCGCGCTGCCATCGATGAACAGTGGCGATAAATTTGAAGGTTTCGGGCTGGCGCATATCGAGGCCAGCGCCGCTGGTCTGGCGGTCATCGGGACGCGCGACTGTGGCACCGAAGATGCGATTGTCGATGGTGTGACCGGCCTGCTGATTTCTCAGAAACAGGTGTCCAGCGAATTACCGGCAGCGATCATCCGCCTGTTGAGTGACCCCGCCTTAGCCGCTCGCATGGGTGCCGCCGGACGCGACCATGCCCGCCAGCAAACCTGGGATCACGTCGCCCAGCAAATGATCGGGGTGTATAATGCTTTTTCTTAGCCTGCCACCCGCGCCGTTAGCCACCTGTGAACAGTAACCCGATGATTGACCGACTTCGCCAGCTTTTGCGGCGCAAATTTGTACAGGATACCCTCGCGCTCCAAATCGGCAGCGTCGTCAAGGTAGCGGTGAATTTTGTATCTTCGGTGTTGATCGCCCGATTGATGGGACCCACCGCTTACGGCGAATGGGCGCTGACCGCATCGTATTTCGCCATCTGGCAATCGTTTAATCTGACCGGAATCGGCCCCAGCACCATGACGCGACTGTCGGCGGCGGTGGGTGCGAATGACAGCGATGAAGCCCTCAATCTGCTGGCGTTTTATGTGCGCGTGGTTCTCATGTGGGCCATCCCCTGCATCCTGCTGATGACCTTTATCGGCATTCCGCTGGCCTCGCGTTTATATACCGAGAGCATTTCGCCGTTTGCGCTGGGCACTTTCCCCGAAACATTTAACCAGCCGCATTCGATCATCGGCATTATGGCCGCGGTTTATGCCTGGGTGCTGATTCCCGATGGCCTTTATAATCTGGTCATCACCGCTTTACAAAGCCGCCGCGAGATGCGCACCATCGCTATTTTGCAGGATATCAACGCCGTGATTCTGGCGCTGAGTGTCATTATCGCGCTGATCATCAGCCCCACATTGCCGAGTATGGTTTTCGGACGCTTGGCCTATTCGATCATCAGCATGGTGATCGCCCTGTACGTTTACGCGCGGGAACGCAAGAGTCACAAATTCGTCTATCCGCCCATTAAGCGGGTGATTACGCATGTGCGCCATGTGCCGGTGCGCCCCTACTGGCGTTTCGGTTTTGCCATCGCGCTGGATCGCAATGTAGCGAATCTCTTTTTTCAGATGCCGATGCAGCTCATGGGTATTTTCGTCGGCACGGAGGCGGCAGGTTATCTGCAACTGGCCTTACGTGCGATTCAATTGCCCAACAACCTGACCTCCGCCATTTTTGATAACATGCAGGCTGTGATTCCGGAATATGTCGGACGCGGCAATTATCGCGCCCTGCTGCGCAATTTTAACCGTGCGCTGTTGGTGCTGGTGGCCGGGTCAGTCGCTTTTTACAGCCTGACCGCTTTGTTCGTAGTCAGCATCGGCCCGTGGATTGTGCCGCTCTTGTATGGGTCAGAATGGCTGCCAGCGTTGCCCTATATTGGCGCGTTGTGTCTGTTTGGCGCGGTGACCACCGTCGGCGGGATTTTCGGCCCGTTGTACCGTGCGCTAAATCTGGTGACTCCGGCCATGTTTGCCAAGCTGCTGGTGCTGATCGTGGGGATCGTCCCCGGCATCTGGCTGGTCGAGCAGGCCAGTGGGCTGGGGGGCGCGTGGTTGATCAGTTTGCTGTTCACGGCGTCGGTGCTGCTCACGGCCTTAATCACGCTGCCAGTGCTGCGCCAACGCGCCTTGAGTCTCCAGCCAGCCAGTGTACAATAATATCCAATTTGATGGTCGCTTATGACACAGTCACTTAAACAACAGTTTCGCAGCAGCTTTTTACGCCCGGTCTACATCTGGCTGGCGCGGCGTTACCGGCGTTTCCGCCGGTTATATGCTTATCCCGACACGGCGCACATCGGCGTAGTGGATTACGATACTTACTGGGACAACAAAGCCCAGACCGGACTCGGCAAGCTCTCACCGTGGCGCTTAAAACGAGCACAGGTCTTTGCCGCGCTGGTGCAGCGCGGTGATCGGGTGCTTGACCTGGGTGTGGGTGATGGCGCCCTGCTGCAATATATGATCCAGCAGGCGGGGATTGAGGGCTTCGGTCTGGATGTCTCTGCCAAGGCAGTCGAGTTCTGTCAGGCGCAGGGCTTACAGGTGGAGCTGGCGGATATTAATCGCCCCATCAGCGATTACCTGCAAGAACCCTTCGATTATGTTATCCTGTCAGAAATTATCGAACACCTGCCCGACCCGGAAAGCCTGCTCAACAGCCTGCGGCCTTTTGTGCGTAAGGGCATCATCATTTCGATACCCAACACCGGTTTTCATCAGCACCGGCTGCGGCTGCTGCTGGGCAGATTTCCGTTGCAATGGGTCGTCACCCCCGGTGAGCATCTGCGTTTCTGGACAAGGGCGGACTTTCACTGGTGGGCAAATCAGCTAAATTTCCGGGTGGCCCGCGAAGTCCCTTATGAGGGCACCCCCCTGTTGAAAGCGGTCTGGCCGGGGTTATTCGCAGCGGCGTTTGTTTATTTGTTACAAGAGGCTGAAAATCAGTAGTGAAAATCTACCAAACACCGTTATACAATAGACCCCAGGACTGAACTGTGTACAAGGCATCCCCTGAACTATGAAAATTTTAATTATTGGCGGCACACGCAACATGGGTTATCTGCTGGCCCAGGAACTTCTGCGCATTGGGCATGAGGTAACCGTCTTCAACCGTGGCCTGACATACAGCGAACTCCCCAGCGAGGTGGAGCGTTTACGCGGTGACCGCACTGTTAAAGAACAGTTGAAAGCCGCCCTGCATGGACGCAGCTTTGATGTGGTGGTCGATATGGTGTTGTTTACCGGCGTCGAGGCGGAAAATGCCCTGGAACTGCTGAAAGACCGCACCGGACATTATATCTTTGCCAGCACCGGACAGGTTTATCTGGTACGCGAAGGTGTCGAGCGGCCCTACAGCGAAGCGGATTACGCTGGCCCGTTGATCCCCGCACCCAAGCCCAACACTTATGGCTATGAAGAATGGAATTATGGCATCCAGAAACGCGCCGCTGAAGATGTACTGGCCGCTGCCTGGGATCAGTATCAGTTCCCCTATACGTCGCTGCGTATGCCGATGGTCAACGGGGAATACGAGCCGTTTTATCGGCTGTATGGCTACATGCTGCGCATCAAGGATGGCGGCCCTATCGTCGTGCCGGAAACCCCCGGTCATTCGCTGCGTCATATCTACGCCAGCGACGTGGTCAAGGCGATGATTACCCTGATCGAAAAGGGGATTGGCAAAGGCCGCGCATATAATATCTCGCAGGACGAAACCATCACTCTGCCGGACTTCGTGCAAAAAATCAGCGATATTATGGGCAAGCAGGCACCGGAAATTGTCGAGGTCAAGCGCAGCCTGCTGGAGTCCAATGGTTTCCTGCCAGACTGCTCCCCCTTCAGTGACCGCTGGATGTCGGAATTAACCAACGATCTGAGCAAAAAGGAACTGGGGATGGAATACACCCCGCTTCAGGTGTATCTGGAAAAGGTGATCCGCTATTACAAAATGCATCCGCCGGAAAAACCCGCCAGCTATAAGCGCCGTAATGCCGAGCGCCATCTGATTGGGCAGGGATAAAACCAAATGTATAGCATAAAGGGGGCTGTTTTTAGCTCCCTGTGACGATACTGCGCAGGATAATCCCCGCCAGCAGCGCAAAGCCCCAGATATAACTGCCCATTGCCGGGCGTTTTTTCGCAGTGGTTTCGACAAAGATGAAAAACGGCAGCGATAAAACCGTCCCCATGCCATAAATCAGATGCACATCTTCTGCCGGACGCGCGTTGAAAAAGCCGTACATCCCCAGCCCGACCAGCGCCTGCGCCAGCACCGTGCCGAAAATAATATAGGTGGCGCGTCTGAACAGGGGCGTCACATCGCCTTTGCGGATGATGCCGATGTAAACCGCTAGCACCAGCATCAACACGGCCAGCGCCAGACCTAAGCGCCCCACCTGATTATGCAGCTCGCTCACCAGCAGATAGGGCCAAACCTGCGGCACACTGCTCACCGTATTGACCAGCACCAGCGTCACGAAAACCAGAATTAATAACACAAGGGCAAGATCCAGCCGTTGCAACCAGGGGCTGGATTGTTGCGGTGGTGGCGCAGCTTTATCAGACATGTATTAATCTCCTGCGCTCTCGCTGGCGGTTTCGGTGGGGATGCGTTGCTGGCGCTGCGGCGCATCTTCCGGGACGTGGGTTGTCACCAAAAAGCCAATAAATATCAGAATCGCCCCGCCCATTTCGCCGATATACTTAAACGAGGGATCACCCAGCCGGATGAGCGTGCCACCCAACGCGGGTAACAGCCCGCCGAGCGCGATCAACCAGTTGCCGACCACCCGATTGCGCATAATCTCTTTGCGGCGGAACAGACGTGCAGAGTAGATGGCACCGCCGACCAGCGCAATCGTCCCCCACAGATTCATAACCGGTGAGAAAATGCGCACCGTACCGCTGGATGGGCCGCTCATAATGCCTTCGCGCACGACCACACCATCCACCACATCATCGCGGTAAATCTCGGTCATATCCGCGCCGGGATGCCATGCCTCTCCATTGTACGGCGTTAAAAACAGCGTCCACGGCAGAGTCATCACCGCCACCAGCAGCAGCGCCATCTGGAAATTACGGGCGATATTCCCCCGCCGCCACAGCAGATAGATCGTCCCCTGGCCGAGCCACGGCGCGACCATTAACGCGCCTGTCCAGTACCACAGGCCGAAAAATACCGGACTCCACACCAGCGCTAGAATCACCTGACTGAGCGTGCCGATAAAATACAACAGCAGGCCGATGCCCCAGGCGAGTAAGTGGACGCGGCGTTTCTCCCACCAGCGTTGAAGCACATAAGCAGCGAAAAACCCAGTCACCACAGCACTGACCAGCGAAACGTAAAATGAAATACCGAGCGCTTCCATAAGGTTGGACTCATATCAGACGGATTGATGCGTGAATTTTAGCACAAGGCCAGAGGATTAACGACACAGACTTTGGCGAAAATCTACAGAAATCTGTAGAAATATCCACATTTTAGGCAGCAATATCGCGCAAGCTGCACCTGCTGTTATTCGCTGCCTACTGCACAAAATCCTCGCCGAAGAAATAATACTCCAGAATGTCACGCGCCAGCGGTGCCGCCACACCGGAGCCTTCACCGGAGTTTTCGACCATGACCACCACGGCAACTTCGGGGTCTTCGCGCGGACCATAAGCCGCAAACCACGCATGTGATTGTGACAAGGCCCCCGCTGCCTGAGCCGTACCGGTCTTGCCGCAGATGCCGATATTCTGTAACGGAGACAGCCGGAACTGATACTCCGCAGTACCCGCCTGGGTGGAGGTGACATCACACAAGCCCTGGCGCACCACATCCAGCACTTCCGGCTTGATACTGGCATTGCTTAAAATTTCCGGGCTCATTTCGTAGCTGGGCATTTCGCCTAAAATACCGGCCTTCTGCACCAGTTGCGGACGGTACAGATCACCCCCATTGGCAATCGTGGCGAACATGCGCACCATCTGCAACGGCGTCACTTCGACTTCGCCCTGCCCAATCGCCATGTTGACCGCATCGGAGAAGCGCCATTCAGTGCCGCGTTCCCGCAGCCAGTCGGGGTCGATAATCGTGCCGGAAGCCTCCGCCAGATCACGCAGACCGGTCACGCTGCCCAGTCCCAGGCGCCGCGCATAGGTCGGCAGCAGATAGGGGTCGGCTTCGTTAAGCTGATAACCGGTTTCATAGAAATAGGGATTACAACTGTTGGTGAGACTCCCTGCCAGCGTCAGGGTGCCATGTCCACCCGGCAGCCAGTCATAACGGGTGATATCGCGGTTCCAGCTACCGATACAAGTGTAACGCTGATCCAGCGCGTACACGCCGCTGTCCGCCGCGGCAATCGCTGGCACAACCTTGAAAGTCGACCCCGCCGGATACGCGCCGAGTGTCGGACGATTCAGCAGCGGCACACGGACATCATTCTGCACGGCTTCGATCTGCCCGTTGGCGACATCGCGCCCAATCGACGGAAACGGATTAAAGGCGTTGTTATCGTAAGTCGGGTAACTGACCATCGCCAGAATCGCGCCCGTATTGACATCAAACACGACGGCTGACGCGCCTTTGGAGGTAGTTGCCCAGCCGCCTGCTGCCGACTGATAAGCCGTAGCCAGTAAATTATTGGTGAAGGCCTGCAGATCGGTATCAATCGTCAGCCAGACACTTTCTGACGGACGCGAAGCGCCTTCCGCCAATAGCGTCGTATTGCCATTCGGCGAGACAATCATCAGGCGTCCGCCGGCTCGTCCGCGCAGGGTTTCGTCCCAGCTTCTTTCGATACCGCTGCTGCCCAGAATCGAATCCTGTGAAAAGCCCGCCGCCTCAACAGCGGGAATATCGGCTTCCTGCGGATAACCGACATTGCCCAGAATATGCGGCATCAGCGTGCCATTGGCATAACGCCGCGCCGGTTGATCTCGGAACCGTGCGCCACATTCGCGCTCAAGCTGTTCGTGCATCGCGACATAGGTCACGGCTTCAACCGTACCCATGTCCGAAAGCTGATCCAGCCCGCGACCATCGAGGATCGTGCGGACATCAGCAGCAGGCTTGCCTAACGCCTGTCCCAGCGTGACTGTGCAGGTGTCATAGGCCGCAATATCGCGCTTGACGATGCTCACATTGACCACGCGCGCATTCTGGTCTGCCAGGATATTGCCATCGGAGTCGTAAATATTAGCACGGCTGGGGATGCGTGGCTCCAGCCGCAAACGGCCACCATTGCCCATCGCCGCGAAAATATCCGCCTGTGACCAGGCCACGCGCCACTCTGTCGCAGTGCTGTCGAAGACCAGCCGCAGGGTGCGATTCTCATCACTGAACGCCGCGACCAGATCAGTATTAAAGGTCATGTCATAACTGAAAATCATCATGGTCGTATTGGCATCCATCATCTGGCTGGTGATGGTGTAATCCAGATTTTGCAGCGTCATGATACTCTGCGAGGATTGGTACAGCGCAGTAAAATCCGCCAGCGGAGTCGCTTCCCGGCTGGCAAAGGCGATCAGATTATGCATCGCTTCAAAGTCGCTGTGTTTCCATGCTTCGAGATAAGAGCGTGCCACGCGCTCGGCAGCATCCAGCGTGAAGGCTGGCGGAGTCGGCGATGGCAGACTGGCAATCGTCGGCAAAATGGCGGCAGACTGCTCCTGTGCGGCAGGGCTACATGCGGTCATCAGCAGGAGCAGCAGCGGGATAATCATCCGTTTGGGCACAATAAGCTTCCAGTACATCTCAATCGAAAAAGTTATTCAGGGTCTGTAAAACACTTATCTACCCTGATTGCCAGTCGTTTATTTTCCCCCTCTATCCCCAGCCCTTTCTCCCACATTGGGGAGAAAGGGGACAACTCCAGGCTTCACCAGGGCTTTTGAAAGTTCCCTCGCCCCTTGTGGGAGAGGGGATTTAGGGGTGAGGGGTAAAGAATCTCTAACTAGCAATCATGGTTTATGTGGTTATTTTACAGTAAATCCGGCCAATTTTTCATTATAACACCCATGCTTATTTACCACATACGCGCCGAATGCGGTATACTGTAAAAAAGCCTTGTCACCACAGGAGCGCATGTATGTCCAGTGAAATCATGCCGGTTGCCGAAAACAGCATCCGCGCCATCGACAGTCTGGTCGCAAATGAATTTGTATTAGAGATTGACGGAGAAGCCATCAGCGGTATCTTCGCCATCTCCGGTCTGATCTCATTTAAGCTGGAAGTTAAAACCACTAACCAGCTCAAGAAGTCGACCGAGACCTTCAAGATTCGCAAGATGGTACAGCGTGACCCCCATAATGCCTTTAACAAATGGCTGCGCGAGACACACCAAACGGGGACAGATATTGTCCGCCCGACGCGCACCCTGACGATTGTTGCCGTGGATGATGATGTGCCTATCCGCCGCTGGATTGTCAAAAAAGCCTGGGTCTGTGAACTCAGCTACTCGGACTTCAACACCGCCTCCAGCGAGATGATTGAAGAAGTGGTCACTGTCCGTTATGAAGATATTGAAGAGAACTGGCCGCTGCTGGAAGAATAATCTAAGGTAAATCCGCTAATCGCATCCTGCCCGCGCCAACGGTCTTCAACAGTATGACTTTCTGCTGTTAGCGATTCGCCTCCAGGTTATTTCGGCGGAACCACAATCGAAATCCCACCACACTTACGCCATCGCTCGATGAGTGTTCTTTTCGCGTATAATCCACAATCCAAAACTTTTCTTCTCCCTGATTTGCCACCCACCAAAATCATCATTATGCGATTTCTAGACGATAGACGGTTATTGTGTATCGAAGTTGTAACGCGTGGGCGTGGTACACAACAGCCACCGGATCGTCATCATTGTGATCCCCTCCTTTTTCCCTCCCCCTGAGTGGGGTGACCCGCCTCGGCGCGCCGTGTACAGTGGATCTATTGCTATCAGGAGTGGCGATGGATTATCTATCCACTACGATCAAGGAGAAGGTTCAATGGAACAGATGGCTATAGTCTTAATGGGTGGTTTTATCATTTTAGCGCTCGTTATTTACGCGGTGGTTTCGGCAAAGGTCGCCCGCCACTTCACGACAGCGCGCCGCCAGATCCCCCATGCAGAACGGGGCTTTGAGAAATTTCCCTATCAGCGGGTGATGTTCAACCCCCGTCATGAGTCTCTGCAGCTATTCGGCTGGTATTTCCCATCTAATCTGGGCCGTGTGATTATCCTCGTACACCCCAAGGATGCCTGTCGTGGTCAGGAATTCAAAGTCAGCTCATTTCCTTTAGTGACCAGCCTACTGGAACATGGTTTCAGTGTCTTTATGCTGGATATGCGTGGGCACGGCACCAGTGATGCTAAATATATGACCTATGGCAAACACGAACGTAATGATGTGCTGGGTGCAGTAGACTGGCTTATGGCGCAGGGTTACAGCGCTGGCAGCATCGGTGTGCTGGGTGCGTCGATGGGGGCGGTCAGCGCGATTGGCGCGGCATCCGACGAACTGGCGATTGGCGCGGTCATCGCGGATAGTGCCTTTGCCGATTTCAGTAAAGTCATGGCGACGCAGTTTACTAAACAAAGCAGACTTCCGCGCTTCTTCCTGCCGGGTGCACTGGCAATTGCCCATCATCAAACCGGCGTGGATTTATCGCGTTTTCGCCCGGCAGATGACATCGCGTGGCTGATGTCGCGCCCGGTTCTGATCATTCACAGTCAGGATGATCCGTTTATCTCCGTTGACCATGCACATCACCTGGCAAAAGTCGGCATGGCGGAACTCTGGATTACCCCCGGCGCACGCCACCTGGCTTCATTCCAGGCGTATCCCGAGGCGTATATTGAGAAGGTTATCGCCTTCTTCAATAATTATCTGCAACCGCCAATGGAGCTGTTCCTGAAGATTGAACCCTACACGGTCACAGTGCCGCAGGAAATCACCTACGGTCAGCGCTCGAACCATCACGTCACGCAATTTGACCATATGCTTTATTCCAGCACGACCATCAACAACTGATCATGGTCTGGGCTGAAACAAAAACACCTCTCTGATTTGGAGAGGTGTTTTTAGTTATTTTTTTTGTCGGGTTTATCGGTTTTTTTATAGGGTGGAAGCAAAGCTGTTAAATCGACGTGATATTCACCCGCCGGATTAATTGGGAAGGGGTCCATCGGTTTGCCATCCACCCCCATCATGTGACGGATAGATTGCAATTCAGTCGTCGATAACTTCGTCATGACATCGTCTTCGCGGTCAATATCCTCTTTGCCAAAGGCGCGGTGAAAAGCAATCCACTGGAATTGCTGGCTGGCAATGTTGCGCATCACCAGACTACCGGGACGCAGCGTATTCGAATAAAGATCACGCGCGCGCACCAGTAAAATACTCAACCCCAGAATGCCCACACCGAGCCATTGTTCAGTCGTCAGGCTTTCGCCCAACACCAGAAACGACAGGGTCAGCGCCACAGCAATCTCGGTAATCGCCAGAATCGCGGTCTGCATCCCGCCTAAGATTTTTACCCCGGCAAACATCGCTAATCGGGAGAGCGCAGTCGTCACCCCCAGCACAAAAATCGGCAGCAGCGCACCCTGCACACTGGTATCCAGCACCTGTCCGCCCGTTGCCAGCCAGACCATAATCACCACCACGCCCATCGTCGTCAGCACATACAGCGCCATTGTGGGCGAAGGCATTTCGTACAATACCACCTGGCTGAGAATAAATGTCCCCGCGAACATCAGCGCACTGCCCAGCATCAGACCGACACCCAGCCAATTGACCGGTTTACTGCCAAAGCCGGTAATGACCAGCAGCGCCAGTAAAGCCAGCAGCACCCGCGTCAGCGTACGGATATCGAGGCGTTCCCCACCGAGCCGCACCAGCAGCACGGCAAAAACCACATACATGCCGTTCAGCAATTGGGTCATTCCCGCATCCAACAGACCCAGCCCGGCATAATAAAACAGCGAGCCAATGCCATTCACGATGCCGATGACGATACAACCGAGCAGACCTGCCGGGTAGATATAGATAAAGCGACGGAAGAAGGCTGCATAGACGACCCACAACATGATGACCGCCACCAGCGTCCGCAAGGCAGCGACAGTGAAAGGTGTTGCCCCGGCAGTGATGGCTAACTTACCAAAAATAGGGGCCATACCCAAAAAGAGGGGGGTCAGAAGCGCGGTAAAAACACCCTGTAATGGTTTGGAAACGCTATCCTTATGCACGACACAAAACTCTCAAGGTCTTTGAACACTGGCCACCAGCGGCAGCCGAATAATAAATTCGCTCCCCGGCATCTTTTCTCGATCCAGGCCCGGGCTTTCGACCCAGATGCGACCGCCATGCGCATCAACGATGCTTTTGCACACCGCCAGCCCCAGTCCCAGCCCACCGCCGCCAAAAGCCGTTTTACTGGTGGAGTGGAGCATGGTGTCATTGGCGGTATGAAAGCGGTCAAAAATGCGTTCCTGCTCATCTTTGGCCACGCCGATGCCGGTATCGCGGATGCTGAAACGCACAAAATCTTCGCCATCAGTGCGCGCGGAGACATAAATGTGACCGTTGTCCGGTGTATATTTGATCGCGTTACTCATCAGATTCGACAGCGCCAGCGTGAGCAGTTCACCATCAGCGCGAATCTTCTCCGGCCAGTTCACCGGGTCAAAGTGCAGTTCCACATGACGCTGATCCAGCGCAGGCTTATAAGTTTCCGCCACCCGCTGGGTCACGCGCGATAATGCCACTGGCCCGATAGACATATCAATCTGATTGGTCATGATGCGGCTGATCGTCAGAATCTCATTGATGATATTCTGCATGCGCTCAATGGCTTCAACCAGCCCCTTGAGCAGCGTCTGCATATTCTCATCCTGCTGCATCAACGTCCGCATAGGCGGGCTGTCTTCCAGCAGACGGCTATAACCATACACAAGAGTCAATGGTGTGCGCAGCTCATGGGCGGTCAACTGGATAAAGCTGTCTTTCATTTTATCCAGACGGCGCAGCGTGTCGTTGGAGGTTTCCAGTTCACGAATGCGCACTTCCAGCCGCTTGACGATTTCCTGAGTGTAACGCACCTGGGCTTCGGCCAGTTTGGCCGGGTCCATCTGATGATCTTTGCCGCCCTTCAGGTAATGTTCTACCTTATCCGGCAGGGTTTCGACATCGACCGGTTTGGTCAGATAACCGGTGATACCCGCCGCCATCGTCAGTTCACGCTGTTCATCAAATGCCTGTGCGGTCAGGGCGACAATCGGCGTATTCTCAAAGCGACTGTCGCTGCGCAGCATGGTGGTAATCTCACGTCCGCTGATGTCTGGCAGATTAATATCGGTCAGCACCAGATCGGGCAGAACCCTTCGGGCGATGTCAATTCCATCCAGCCCACATTCCGCAACCAGCACATGATAACCTGCAAACTTCAAAGTCCGTTCTACCAGCACGCGGCTGGCAGGATCATCTTCAATATACAGGATGGTTTCTTTGGTCGCAGACACGCCCTGCCCCCCTACGTTTTCTACCATTAATCGAGCTTATCAACGAGGCTGGCGACAAACTCCTCATCAATGAATGAGCCTTTTTGCAGCAGTTTGCTGATCTGGCCATTCAGACGAGCGCGTTCTTTCGCAGTCAATTCTTTAGCCGTTACGACCACAATCGGGATACTGCTCATGGCCGGGTCGGCTTTCATTGTATCAATCACAGTGAAACCGTCCACATCCGGCATCATAAGGTCGGTAATGACGAGATCGGGTCTGGTCTGCCTGATAATCTCGATACCTTCCCCGCCATCGTGGGCGATCTGGACATCGTAATTACCCTTCGCCTTCAAAATCCGGCTGATGAGACGCGCCGCATCGACATTATCTTCCACCACCACCACCTTCTTCACCATCGAGTCCATCTGCTCTAACGCCGACAGCAGACCCTCTTCAGGCATGACCGGAGCCTGTGAACGGTCGGAAAGATCAATCGAGCGTTCCCACTGATCGCCCAGAATCTGAGTCTCGACAGGCAGGGTATGACCGGAACAATTCACGACCACGACATCATCGGGCTTGATAATGCCCTGCTGCACCATCTTGAATAAACCAGCGAAGGTCACGCCGGTTGCCGGTTCGACAGACATGCCATCATTTCGCGCCAGGACGCGGATGGCATTAAAGGCCTCTTCGTCATTGGCCGAGATAAACGTACCGCCATAGTCCGCAACATAATCATACAGCAATTCGTAGGCTCTGCCCGGGTTGCCAGTCGCAAGGGTGGCAATAATCGTTTGCGGATTATCAATCGGGGTGGCGATGCGCTGGCCGCGGTCAAACGCTTCCACCATCGGCGCACAACCGCTCGATTGAATAATGCCCATCGAAGGCATCTGGTCGGTGATGCCAAAATCATACATCTCGCGGAAACCCTTGCCCACACCAATCGGGCCCATCCCGCCGCTGACACCCTGCAGGAACCAGTCCGGCGTGCGCCAGCGCTTGCCATCTTCCAGTTCGTCGCCAAGCTGCTCGGCAATCTCATAAGCCATCGTTTTCATGGCTTCAATTGCCGCGACACTCTTGATGCCTTTATCCAGAAAAACGCCTTTGGTTTTGGCAAAACGGGCGGCCAGTTCTTTGGTCTGGTCATACGTGCCCGTGATTTTGATCACTTCAGCGCCGTAGACAGCCGCTTCGCGCATTTTATCACCGGGGGCAAGGCTGGGGAAAAATGCCCACAGCTTGATACCAGCGCGTGCCGCATACGCCGCATAGGCAATCGCCACATTGCCGGTACTGGCGACCACCAGTTCATTTACGCCCATCTCCTGCAGCGCGGAGATCGCTACCGTGGCCTGACGATCCTTAAAGCTGCCCGTTGGCCCCTGGCGTTCATCCTTGATATACAGATGCTTCAGCCCCAGGCTGGCGGCCAATGCTTTCGACTTGATGAGCGGTGTTCCACCCTCACCCATGCTGACGATATTATCGGTGTTATAAATCGGCAGCACTTCGTGATAGCGCCATAAGCCCTTGGTGCGCTCTGCCACATCCTTTAACCAGACTTTGGCATCAATCTTGTTGAGCTCATAGCGCGCCTCAAGGATATTCTCGCCACAATTCGGGCACCCGGATACATTCTTATCCAGCGGTACCCGTGTATGGCAATTAATACATTCCAGTTCAATATGCTTGGTGTTTTCTGCGATGGACAAACGAACTAATCTCCGTTACGTGACAGATGCATAGCCACATCTTCGATAAAACGCCGGTAATCGTCCAGGCTGATATCTGTTTTGTACATCAGTCCGACGTCCACCAGCAGGTCACGTTCAGACGCATTCAAGGTGTCTCCCGTGACCACTAACACAGGGATATTAGCGGTCTCAGGGTTAGAACGCAACTCCTGTAAGACCGCGAAACCATCCATTTCGGGCATGCGCAGATCGAGAATAACGAGGTCAGGCCGCCGCCGCGCAACCAGCGAAACACCTTCCACGCCGTTGTGCGCAGAGAAAACGCGATACTGTCCATAGGTATCCAGCAATTGAGTCAGCAGACGGGTGCTATCCGGCTGATCATCAATAATGAGAATACGCTCAGTATTGCTTTCGTGCTCTGCTTCCTTGACCGCCTCCATCAGTTGTTCCGGCATGATGGGGTGTTGCAGGAAGGTGTGCGCGCCCATCTGATAAGCCCGTTCGGACTCGTTGCTCAACGTGACCACAATCACCGGAATATCAAAGGTGTCATCCCGATCTTTCAGTTTTTGCAGGATATTCCAGCCCACGCCATTGGTAAAGTTGACATCCATGACAATGATTTTTGGCCGTAAACCGCTGGCCATTGCTTCTGCTTCCAGCGGGATGGAGGCCGTGAAGACATCAAAGCCGTCACGCTGTAAAGTACGCCGGTACTGATCAACCCGGTCAGCATTATCCTCAATCAGCAGGACCTGGCGTTTGGTGGTCAGCACAGAGGGCATGGTCTTGGTTGACTTGCGCGGGTTCCCCTTCTCAATCGCCGTTTGCAGATCACTTGTGGTCAGGCGCAGCGTATCATCGCCTGCGGGTTCAAAATCTTCGCCAGATGGGTTTTTCTTAGCTGCCGCCTCCGCCGCCTCTAATTCAACTGTTTCCAGCGAACCCGTCTTTTTCTTACCGTCTTCTTCGCTGAGCGGTTCCAGTGGGATGGTAATGCTGAAGGTCGAGCCTACATTGACCACCGATTCAAACAGCATTTCACCGCCCTGCATTTCCACCAGTGACTTGGAAATCGGCAGGCCCAGTCCGGTACCACCGGCTGTCCGTGTGAGCGAGGAGTCCACCTGACGGAAGGCCTCAAACAGCAGCGGCATATCCTTCTCGGCGATACCGATACCCGTATCCGTCACATCGATGCGGATCATATGAGCCGCTCCCGGTGATGGGCGGTAACGATATACACTTAAGGTAATCATACCTTCCTGGGTAAATTTAGCCGCGTTTGAGATCAGATTAATCAATATCTGTCGGGTACGGAATTCATCCCCATACACCTGCGGCAAACCTGACTCGACATCGACCTTGATATTGATGCGTTTGTCCTTCACCAGACCGATACCAATCGAGCGCACGCCTTCAACCACCGGTTTGACATCGAAGTAATCCGGCTTGATATCCATCTTACCCGCGGCGATTTTGGCCTGGTCGAGAATGTCGTTGATGAGGCCGAGCAAATGCTGACCGCTGCTGTAAATGGTCGTCAGATCTTGTTCCTGCATTTCGGTGAGCGGGCCGTCGATACCTTTCAGGATGACGCGGCTGAAACCGATAATCGAGTTCAGTGGGGTACGCAGCTCATGGCTCATGCTCGCCAGGAATTCACTCTTCACTCTGTCCAACTCACGCAACTGATCGTTGGTGGTCTGCACCTGCTCCAGAAGCTGTGCGTTCTGGATAATCGCGGAGAGCGAGCCACCCATCGTCTGTAACAGCGTCAGGCTTTCATGATCAAAGGCGAACGGGACTTCATTTTCCAGCGTAATCACGCCGATCAAATGCGCTGATGACGTCAGCGGAATGACAATGGCAGATTGTGCCTGAGCAGCCAATGGCAGATACAGCGGCTCGTCCTCGATTTTGTTGATAATCATCGAGCGGAAGTTCGCCGAGCTGATGCCGACTGTATTCTGCGGATCGCCCACTCGGATATCGGTAAACTCTGACAAAGGCTGATTTACACCCGCGATGGCCGCAGCATTCAGCATGGTGAAGCTCTCTTCGGTCAGGTCATCAATATAGGTGGTCGGCAGGTAAATGCCGATTGACAGCGCACCCAGCGAGTCCAGCAGATCGTCCGCGACGTTTTGCAGCGCTGAGGCTAACGTTTCGGCGGAAGCCGCTGCTGTGGTAATTGTGAACAGCAGGCTCATATCATTCGCGCGATGTTCCGCCTGTTCGAACAGACGGGCGTTATCAATGGCGACAGAAATCTGCGCGGCCAGCGTGGTCAGCACGTTGACATCTTCATCACCAAAGGCGTTCGGCTGGTTGGACTGCACATCCAGCGCACCCACCACCTTACCTTTGATGACCAGCGGCAACGCCATTTCTGAGCGGGTGTGCGGCAGATACGGGTTCGGCTTATGGGTCACATTCGCCATACCCGTATCGAGCGCAATCACAGGTTCACCCAGTTCAGTCACCGAGCCGATGACACTGTTCGAGCCTTTTTCCAGCTTATGATGCACAGCCAGCAATTGTTCACCGGCCTCGCCTGTGCTGGCCTG
>JBBSQD010000009.1:0-53415 GCA_038258185.1 Aggregatilineales bacterium
CTCAGTAGCCCGCCGAAACATAAATAGTGTCGAGTCCGCGACTTCACGTGCTACCAGGCCTTCCTCAATATCACCATTTTCCAGTGGAATTTTGAACCAGACGACCAAGTCGGTTGTTTTGGTCGTGGTAATTGTTTCCAGACCTGCCTCTTTGCGAACAACCGAATTACGCCCATCTGCACCGACAACGAGATTGGCATGTACCTGATGCAGGTTGCCATGAGCATCTTTATACTGTACGCCGATAATCTTACCCTCATGCTCCAGCAATCCATTGACTCGCGCTTGCATTTGTACCGAGAAACCCGGAAAAGCTGATGCTTTATCCACCATAAAATCGAGAAAAACCGGTTGGGCGATAATCATGACATAGGGGAATTTGGATGGCATGCGCCGGTAAGTCAGGTCAAATGCCTCTATACCCTCAGCCCCAATCGCCTTAACCTGTTCGACTTTGTTGTGTGGTAACTGAAGAATCTCATCCATCAACCCCATCTGATTGAGCAAGCCCATAGTTAAGGGATTGAGCGTATCACCGCGAAATTGACGATTGAAATCTTTGTAGGCTTCTAAAAGAAGGACTTTGCGCCCTGCACGTGCCATTAAATAGCTTAGAACAACACCTCCAGGCCCGCCACCGACAACGACAACATCCTGCTGAGTTACGGCCACATTCATTTTATACAACCCTGTTTATTTTTGAACGATTATGTTCAATTATGAATTGCAACATTAACTACACATTGGTGGACGATAAGCCATCACTAAAAATGATTGAATTTCAGGAGGCGT
Source organism: Aggregatilineales bacterium (assembly GCA_038258185.1). Classification (GTDB taxonomy): domain Bacteria; phylum Chloroflexota; class Anaerolineae; order Aggregatilineales; family Phototrophicaceae; genus JAIOHN01. The sequence goes on from JBBSQD010000009.1 coordinate 793, forward strand.
AAATTATGATTCGATCAAATAAGAAAGGCAGCTGTATCAGCGGCGGGGCGTTGAAATTGTCGCTAGAATCTCAGTTGACGCGCGCCCTGTAAACTGCTAGACTCAGCATCGCTTTTCCAAAAGTGGGGCAGTGGTGGAACGGCATACACGGAGGTCTTAAAAACCTCTGTCCTCTGGACATGTGGGTTCGAATCCCACCTGCCTCACCAATCAGAATAGCTCAAACAAAAACCAGCCTCAGGGCTGGTTTTTGTTTATTATCTCATCAAGTAATGGCGTGGTGATACTGCAACGAGATTATCATTATATTGTTCATTCGTCCTGATTAAACCATACCTTTTGTTTGTATCTGTTTAGGGCTTATCGACTTTTATACCCCATTCCCGTTTTAACCCAATTAATCCAGCGTCAGTCAGGTATACCGCCCGTGTACCGGAAACCCGTTTTACCCACTGTTGCTCAAACAGCCAGTTGGCTAGTGCCGCCCCCAATGCTCCAGCAAGATGATCCTGTCGTTCGCTCCAGTCCAGGCAAGTGCGTGTGAAGTGCCGTCTGCTTTTATGAAGTGCGCTCTCGTCAATGCCCTGCGCTGCCAGCCAGTCTGTACCATGCAGTGTTAGATGGTAGCTGTCGTCGCTCTGCGTCAGCAAACCCTGTTGTAGAAAGGACTGGATCATGGCTACTCCCAATGTTCCTGCCAGATGATCATAGCAGGTACGGGCGAAACACAATTCACGGTATTCTGCTGATTCCTTCCGTTTAGGTGCGGGTGAAGGCGGCGCGATGATGGCAAGGACTTCTAAAGCACGGGCGACCTCGGCATTCTTCAGACTAAAATAACGGTGACGCCCGTTCTGGCGCACTTGTAACAAGCCGCCATCTACGAGTTTGGTGAGATGTGTGCTGGCCGTTTGCGCAGTGATATGAGCGCGACGCGCTAATTCGCTGGCTGGTAGCGATTGCCCACCCAAAAGGGCTGACAGGATGGCCGCACGGGTTGGATCGCCAATCAGAGCCGCAACTGCTGAAATATTTGGCTCAGGATACAAGATCAACTCCTTCATGATTTGTTTTCATCAGTATAACTACATCCACACTTCGATGTAAACCGAAATATCTATGCGCGGTTTCATGGTAGGATAACTCCAGCCTACTCAAAGGAGTCAAACTGTATGTTGATAACGCCTGAAACTCCTGTGCAAGACCCAATTGCCGCCGTCACCCATCCCGATCCCTATCCCTTTTACCGCCGCTTGTTGGCGGAGCATCCACTCTACTACGATCATGTAATCAACACCTGGGTAGCCACTAGCGCGGAGATGGTGCGTGCAGTGCTGACCAGTTCACTCTGCCGTGTACGTCCCAACCACGAACCTGTCCCAAAACCACTGGTTGGATCGCCTGTCGGGACAGTCTTCAACAATCTGGTACGCATGAACGATGGCGACCATCACCACCTGTTAAAAGGGGCTGTCAATTCCACATTAGTCTCGCTGGATGAAGTTAAAATCGGACAACTGGCGGGTCTGTGGGCAAAGCGTCTAGTGGATCAATGCGCTCCTGATAAGAATACTCACGGGCTGACCGATTTTTGTTTCCAATTGCCCGTGTACGTCGTTGGCAGTTTGCTGGGTCTGGCAGACGACCAATTGAAGCAAACTGTGCTATGGGTCGGTCAGTATGTGGCTGGAGTCTCTCCGGCAGCTACAGCCGAAGTGATCGAGGAAGGTAAAGTCGCGGCAAACCATTTGCTTGACCAGTTTCACACCTTACTCAGATCACCAGATTCGTATGGCCTGTTGCAGACGCTGGCCTCTCAAATGCACCGGATCGGAGATAGTCATTCTGATAGGATCGCCGCTAACGGGATTGGCTTTCTCTCGCAGGCTTATGAGGCTACCGCCGGGTTAATTGGTAACACGTTGGTCAAACTGGCACGTGACCATGCGTTGCGCCAACAGGTTCAGCTCTATCCCGACTGTCTTAAGCTTCTGGTGCAAGAGATTTTGCGTTTTGATTCACCTGTGCAAAATACGCGACGCTTTGTTGCGGAAAGCGGTAACATTGCCGGACAGGAGATGCAGGCAGAGGATAGGATACTGGTGGTGCTGGCAGCGGCCAACCACGACCATGCGGTAAATCCGCACCCGGATCACTTTGACATATTCCGGAAAACACGGCAGATTTTCACCTTCGGCACAGGTGCACATGCCTGCCCCGGTGAACGGTTAGCAACCACGATCGCCATCGCTGGTGTTAGGCAGTTGATCGAAATCAACCTACCATTGGAAAGGTTGGTTGACACACACTATCGTGCTTCCAGTAACGTTCGTATCCCATTTTTCCAGTAGGAGAGTCGTATGATTGCTGTCATTTTTGAAGTCTGGCCAAAGGCTGGGCATCAAGAGGATTATCTGGATATAGCCGCATCCCTGCGTCCGTTACTGGACGAGATTGATGGGTTTATCTCAATTGAGCGTTTTGAAAGCCTCTCACATCCCGGTAAACTCCTCTCGCTTTCCTTCTGGCGCGATGAAGCGGCGGTTGAGGCTTGGCGACGCTTGGAAGCCCACCGAAACGCACAAGCCGAAGGGAGAGAATATATTTTTCAGAACTACCGCTTGCGTGTAGCGGACATCTTGCGCGACTATGGCCTGAGTGAGCGTGCCGAAGCACCCGCCGATAGCCTCACTTACCATAACAAGTGAAATACACTGGGGTAGGGATGTGATACAAGCTCTCAGTCCCCGCCCAATGCCACGTATTGACATTAAGAGCGATAATTTGTCCCCTTAAGAATCCAGCTTTGCGCCAAATCTGTGTTACCATTCCTCCGCGTTTGTAAAACCGGAGAGAAGCATCTTGCCCAAACGAATTCTGGCTGTATGGCCTGCGCTGGTGCTGATGATATTCACGCTGGTGTTTTTTCGACAACTGGCGTTTACCGAACTGATTCTGGGGCGTGGAGATACGTTCGCCTATTTTTATCCCTATTGGGCGGCACGTAACTCTGCGCTGTTGCAGGGGCAACTGCCCCTGTGGACATCCGACCTGTTTATGGGGGTGCCGCTGCTGGCAAATTCTCAGCTTGGCACGTTTTATCCGCTGAACTGGCTGGTCGCGTGGCTATCCCCGCCGGATGGCATCCGCGTCAGTATTCTGCTGCACATTTATGCCGCGTTGCTGGGAGCCTATCTGCTGGCGCGATCCGTGCTGGGCAAGCCAAATCATTGGCGCGACGAACTGCCCACTCTGGGGACGGCGCTGGTTTTCGGGTTGGGTGGATACGTCAGCGCACATGTCGAGCAGATTAATCAGTTGCAGGGATTAGCGTGGCTGCCGTGGCTGTTTCTGCTGTATCGTCACGCATTGTGGCAGCCTGTGCGCATGGTGCCGCTGCTGGCGGGTGCATTGGCGCTGCAATTTTTTACCGGACACACGCAAACGGTATTTATTTCCGGCATCGGCCTGGGTCTTTACGGTCTGCTGGATGCGGTACTGAAGCGCGAACAACCGCTGTTAAAGGCGCTGCTGCGATCCATAGGTGTGCTGCTGGTCGCGGGGACACTCGCGCTCATACTGGTGATTCCGCAGCTGGTGCCGACGATGGAACTGACCGAAATGTCCAACCGGCGCGGCGGCCTGAATCAGAACGAAGCAACTGCCTTTTCGCTGAATCCGCTGGTGGCCGCACGAGGGTTATTGCCCAGTTATGACAGCGCCATTTTCAGCGAATTTATCGCTTATACAGGCGTTGTCGGGCTGGGATTGACGTTGCTCGGTTTGCTGGTGCGGCAGAGTCGCTTGCCGCGTGAGCGCTGGCTGTGGGGTATGCTGGCATTCGTCGGTTTGCTGCTGGCATTTGGCGAGGCTAATCCGCTCTACTGGACACTGGCGACTTTGCCCGGTTTTAATCTGTTTCGCGTTCCGGCGCGTTGGCTGGCCTTGTTCGCGCTGGGGATAGCTGTGCTCACTGGCCTGGGATTGCGTCTGCTGCTGGATGTGGCGGTGAAGCTGTCGCGCTGGATTTATGCTGTTGTGATCGGTGTGCTTGCCGGGTTGGTCGGCCTGAGTTTCGCCGCGCAGTATGCTGCGCAAATGATTGAAGGTTCCGCTACGCCGAGTGCAATCACACTGGCAGGTTGGGGATTGGGTGCAGCGATATTCCTTCTGGGCTTTATTTTATGGCGGCGTGGACAAATCCGCATCGCTGCGCCGCTGCTGACGGGTGCGTTGGTGGTCGAATTGCTGCTGGCAGCGGGAGTGCTGCCCTACAATCTGCTGGTGCCGCCGGAAGTCTACGACGCGGGGCGTTTTACCGCGCATCAGTTACGCGCTTATGGCAGGGAGCAAACGCCGCCCGGACGCATGTTGAGCATCAGCCAGCTTTTGTTCGATCCCGGTGACAAAGCCACACTGGAAGCGCGTTATCGTCAACGCGGTTTGGATGATCGTGCGGTGCGGCTGGCGCTGGTCGATACCAAGCAGCAGGAAATTATCGCGCCGAATCTGCCGCTGGTGTGGGGTGTTCCGTCGATTGATGGCTTTGATGGGGGCTTACTGCCGACAGCGCATTACACGGCCTTTACGTCGCTACTGTTGCCCAATGGCTCGTTGCGAACGATTGATGGCCGTCTGCGGGAAAATCTGGCGTTGGCGAGTTGTCGCGGTGCCTGCCTGCCGGATCAGCGCTGGCTGGACCTGACGAATACGCGTTATCTCATTACCGATAAAGTCTTTGATCTGTGGCATGACGGTGTAGCCTATGATACGCAGTTTCAGCGCAACGTGACGTCTCAGCAACCGCTAGTAATTGCTGATCTACCGGATTTTGTCACGACAGCGGTCGATGTGCTGTATATAGCGTCTGCCGAAAATGAGCCGCCTCGATTGACCCTGACTACAGCAGCAGGAGATGATCAGTCGCTTGTGGTGAGGTCAGATCGTGTCGCTGTGGAGTCTGCCCAACGGGCACGTTTCGTGCTGGAGTCTGCTGTAAGCCCCCAAGACCTGCAAATTGAAGCCGATACACCGCTGACGGTTCTGGCGGTGACGCTGGTGGATACCCGCACGGGCGATTTTGCGCAGGTGACACTGGGCGACTGGGAGCGCGTTTTATCCAGCGATATTAAAGTCTATGAAAATCAAACCGTGCTGCCCCGCGCCTTTTTTGTGACTCAGGCTTCATGGTTTGAGGACAGCGAGCTTGGCACGGAAACATCAGTGCAAACTCTGTCTGTGCCAGAATTTGACCCCACCAGAAGGATCACCATCAACAGCGATCAGCCAGCCGCTTCGCTGCCTGCGAGTGAAAGTGATTTCACGGCTTCGGTGGAGATCAGCGCCTATGCGCCTACGCAGGTGAGTGTCGCAGTCAGCACTGACGCGCCCGGTTATCTGCTGCTGACCGATGCGTTTTATCCCGGCTGGCAGGCCAGTATTGACCAGCAACCTGTCGAAATTCTGCGGGCTGATGTGATGTTCCGTGCTGTGCAAATCCCGGCGGGAGAGCATACCGTCATGTTTGAATATCACCCCGGTTGGCTGGACTGGATCGGCTGGGCGGGTGGGTTCAGTTGGCTGGGATTATTAGCGACAATTATCGCCACCCGCCGCTGGACATCGGAATAAGGGCGAACATGATGGTTCGCCCCTTGGCGCTATTCGGACTCCGTCACGCGGAAAACCACCGTATCCAGAATGGCCTGTAAATCGTTCTGGACGCTATCCATGATTTCAATGGGCTCGGCATAGACGAAAAACACAAAGTTCAGCCCGCCTTCCTGCACACCTGCGAACCAGCCCCGCGTATCCGGTGACTCGGGACAATCGACAATGGCGAACTGCGTCCCGAATGCGGCTTTATTGCCCAGCCGATAACTGCGCTGTTCGTCGGTGCCGGGGTTACAACCGGCATCGACCATCGCCAGCCGGAACAAACGCAGACCGTCGATGTAAATTTCCGGCGCGTTGTCCGGCGTTTCGGTGGTGGCAAATGGATTGGCGTTAATCAGACTGGGGAAGCCCCACATCAGAATGATGGTGCCTGTCCCACCGCTGACTGGCCCCTGATAGACCGCCAGAGGTATCGCCCGCAGCGCATCAATATCAAACAGGGCGAAGGTGTCGTAACCGCTTTCCCAGCCATCGGGCAGGGTAATATCCAGCGGTGGCGGGTCGGCAGAACCCGCAAGCGGCGTGACTCCCAGCACAATCGGCTCCTCAGTCGCTTCGGCTGTAATTTCCGGTGCTGGCGCGGTGGCCGTGACCGGAATTGGCTCGTCGGTGGGTGTGGATGAAGGCACCGGGGTAAGAGTCGGCGTGGGTTGTGCCTGTGCACAGGCTGCCAATAGGATCATCAGGCCGCTTATCAAGAATACACGGTCTAACCAGAGTTTACGCATAGCTCTTTTTCTCAGCATGAATCCAGTTAAAAGTGGTTCTAGCATAACATCCCTGTTTGCCAATGCCAGTCCAAAATCATGCGGGGCTGAATTAAACCTGGAATTTGCTCAGTATTTATCCTTGGTTTATATATCACAGATTACAAATAAGTGAGTAACCTTTCAAACTTAATCGAAAATTACTTGGAATGTGCTTTACAATATTGTATTATTCGACTTGATAAAGTTCATTTATTAAATACATACATATAGGTAGAGAACCTTATGTCCGACACACCCTGGGTGGTGGAATTGCGCGGCTCGCACATTGATCCTTCAATCATTCTGCGGCTTGATCAGAAACTTGTTTTAGGACGCATCGACCAGCAAAATCCTATACCGGTTGATGTTGATCTGTCAGCTTATGATGCTGAGGAACATGGGGTTTCACGCCACCATCTGGTGTTGCATGCCGAAAATGATCAGTTGATGATGACCGACCTGGGCAGCGGCAATGGCACCCAACTGAATGGGATGCGGGTTGAACCCAATAAAACCTATCTCTTAAAAAATAATGACCAACTGCGTCTGGGGCGCCTGGCTATTGAAATTGGCGTGATTATCTCGCCGTCGCATGGCAGTATCTTTCAGAAAGACGCCTCGCTTCAACTGGAAGATAACTATGAAAAAGGCAGCGGTCAGCTTATTCTGATTGTGGAAGATGATGACGAAGTCGCCCGTGTGCTGGCGTTGATTCTGGAACGGGCGGGTTTCCGCACTCACATTTCCCATGATGTGGTGAGTGCCATGCGTTTCTTCAATCAGAAGCATCCGAAGGCGATCCTGCTGGATATTATGCTGCCGGACATTAACGGGCTGGAATTCTGCCGATACGTGCGCCGCAGTGTGGAGCATAACGGGGTGCCGATTATCGTGGTCAGCGCCGTGAGCACTGCGGACAAAGTCACGCAGGCGATTGAGGCTGGCGCGGATATTTTCCTGGGAAAACCGGTCAGCGCCCGTGAACTGCGCAATGTGGTATCCTCCATGATTGCCCAGCATGAAAGCGGCATCATGGTGCTTAAAACCAAGCATCTGGCGGGGACGGCACCCCTGCAGGCGATGCCACCGGAAAGCCGCAGGGATGCGATTGTGATGTTTATCGCGGGTCAGGGGGATAATCCCCTTACGTTAACCGTGAAGCACCCCATCACATTTGGACGGGCAGCCCAGACCAGAGACAAATCCTACATCGACCTCAGCCGATATAATGCCATTGACCACGGGATATCGCGTGTGCATATGACGTTGCATCGCAAAGATGACCATTTTTATGTGGAAGATGCCAACAGTGTGAACGGCACTTTTCTGAATGGTGAACCGCTGCCGCCACATGAACCCCGCCAGATCAAAAATGCCGATGAAATCCGCCTGGGTCAGTTACGGATGTACGCTTATTTTCTGACAGATGACGACCTGTAATATTTTAAGCATCCTGTGGTTTTGAGGCCATCAACAGCGTCATTGTGCCAGACTGGACAGTTTTGCCCTCCTGATTGATGATTTTCGTCTCGCAGGTTACGTTGCCCCCACCCAGACGCGCCATCTTTTTCATCTCCGTAATTTTTGCTACAGCGTGGATAGTATCACCAATAAGCACTGGCAGGCTGAACTTCATCTCTAAACCGCGAAAAGCCAGTACGGTGCGCTCCATAAACCCCAACTGATAGATCAGCCCAACCGCATAACTGAGAGTCAGCATGCCATGTGCGACGCGCTGCCCCATCGCATGATCTTTCATATATTCGGCGTTGGTGTGCATGGGGTTATAGTCCCCGGTGAGGGCGGCAAACTGGACAATATCCGCCTCGGTAATGGTACGGCCCCGCGTCCGGAAGACCATATTAATTTCGATTTCTTCAAAATACATGCCCAGAGGGCCATCTTCGGTGTAATTCATGGTGATGCTTCTCCTGTGTGAGATGTTCATAACAGGATGATTTTAGCGGTTGTGGGGTGTTCGTCAAAGTGCGAGGCAGACCTGTGACACAGCAGGACGATAATATGATATTTGTCACTAGGGGAGTAAACGGCTTAGGCGCATAATAAAGATAACAAACTCAGTTTCAAATCACACAGTGGAGACTGAAACCTAAGCTAATAAAACCTTTTGCCTCAAACGGATTGCCCTAAATTATTACCCCTTTTTTTACGCACACCACCTCTCCTCAGGTGGTGTGTTTTAAGATTCTACCGGCAGGATGACCGTAAACGTGCTGCCCTTGCCCACCTCACTATTGACCCACAGGAATCCGTTCTGCATCTGCACCAGTTGATGGGTAATAGCCAACCCCAGGCCGGTGCCGGGATATTCGCGCACGCTGGAACCATCCACCTGACGGAAGGGTTCAAAAATATAACCCTGATCCCGCGGCGCGATGCCAATGCCGGTATCAATGACTTCGATAATGACCCATTCGCCAAACGGCACAATCAGATTCTCAGGGGGACGCCAGCCATTTTCCAGCGTGTCTTCGTTGAACAGCCGGGAATAAACTCTGAGACGCACTTCGCCTTCGCGGGTGAATTTAATGGCGTTGTCCATGAGGTTGGTCAGGATCTGACGCATGTGTTGCGGGTCGGTGAAAATCTGCGGGAGATCTGGCTCAATTTCAATTGCCAAATGGAGATGCCTGGCTTCTGCCTGGGGGGTGACATTGGCGATTGCCAGTTGCATGGGGTACTGCAAATCGACGACTTCACGCTGAATAGGCAGTTGGCCGGCCTCTATCCGCGATAAGTCCAGTACATTATTGATCAGGTCGTATAACTGCTTGCCGCTGGTATGCACGCGATTGATGCGATCATGTTGCGCAGGAGTCAACGGCCCATATAGCTCTGTGCCCAGCATTTCACTGTAGCCGATAATCGAATTCAACGGGGTACGGAGTTCATGGCTGACATTCGCCAGAAATTCGCTTTTGAGTTTGTTGGCAATCAGCGCTTCTTCGTACAGGTCGGCATTTTGCAAAGCCAGTGCCAATTGAGCAGAAATCGTCAGAAATGTTTCATGTTCTTCCTGCGTATAACTTCTCTGTTTGGCACTGTCCAGCCCGATACTGCCAATAATGACCTGCCGTGCAACCAGCGGCGCCAACAGGACAGAATAGGACGAAACTTTCTGGAGTGTCTGCCGCGACTCATCGGAGAGTTTCGCTGTCATGACATTCGGAAATTCCACGGTTTTGTTCATGAGCAGAGGATACAGCGCCGGGTCTTCGCGTAATGGCACGTGAATTCCGATGCTGCCTGTAGACGGATACTCTGCTACCAGTATCGCTTTGGTGGTTTGCTTCTGTATCAGCACGATACCGCAATGATCAATCTCGAACAATTCGGTCAAATGACGCGCAGCAGTCGATAAAATTTCATCTCTGTCCAGCGTTGAATTAATGAGCATGGTGATATCGTGCATGGAGGATAAGCGCCGGTTACGTTGCTCCAGTGCGCGCAAAGCCGCCTCGGATTGAGCATGCAGACGGGCATTTTCGATAGACACGCCTACTTGTCGGGCAATGGCAAAGGCAATCGTGGCATCTTTTTCGGTGTAAAAACCCGGCGTCTTTTTATCCAGCGTAATGAGGCCAATAACCTGATTTTTGGCAATGAGCGGTACGCCCAGCCATGAGCGAATATGCTCAAGATTAAGAGTGGGTTCGGCCATGCCCCAGTAAGGCTCGGCGCTGACATCTTCCAGCACCATCGGCTGGCGTGACCGAAAGACCCGTGCACCCGGATTATTGGCATTAAAATGCAGTTCCAGCCCAAGCAGATAATCTACAAAACCCTGAGCAGCCACCACGATGAGTTCGGTGCCATCCGGTTCTTCGATATTCACCGGGATGAGCATGATAGCGGCGCTGTCGTAAGAAACCACATTCTGAATTTGTTCCAGAATGAGATCCAGCACTTCACGATAATGCAACGTGCCACTGACCTCACGGCTGACTTCGATGAGGGTGTTAGCCAGCTTGCGGCGTTCCTGTTCTGATTCTAAGAGACGCGCATTATCCAGCGTCAGCGAGAGCTGCGCCCCCAGCGTCATCAACAGGGCGAGATCGGCATCGGTGTAACAGTCGGGTATAAAATTCTGGACACTCACCAGCCCAATCACTTCGTTCTTACGATTGCGAAGCGGAACGCCCATCCATGAGCGGGTCGTCCAACTGGTATTTTTATCTTCCATGATAGGCATACTGGTAATCCCCAGCGCGTCCAGCCGATCCATCTCTATCTGCAAATCCCGGAAGTGCAGCGCCATGCCATGTTTTACTATCGCATGGCTGAGTCCACCCAGAGGTCGTGGCTGGTCGATAATCACCCGCGCACCATCCTGCGAAACAAGCGGGAAAGTCAGTTCATTTTTGTCGGGGTGATAGATGGCTACAAAAAATGTAGAAGAATCGAATAAAAGGGACACCTGATGATGCAGCAGATCCCAGATATCTTCGCCAGCCATGTGCTGTGCGAGTATGCGGCTGATCTCGTTGATGACATCCAATTCCTGTACGCGCCGCGCGGTTGCAGCCAGCAACTGCGTATTCTCGACAGCCACCGCGACACTGTTTGCCAGCGCCATCATGATCTGCAAACTCCGATCATCAAAGGCATAGGGCTGGCTGGATTCCAGACAGATTACGCCGATAATCCGGTTTTTGATGCGCATGGGAACACCCAGAAAAGCGGGTAACTGACTCTGGCTGATATTAAAAAACTGCTCAACAGAGTGACGTTGATCTTCTGTACCCCACAAAACAGGCTGGGCGTATTTAATAATCTGCGAGAGTAAATCGTGGTCCGGGGCGTAGGGCAGGCTTAACTTGGAACTGTTGCGCCCATTGTGGATTTCGACCTGAAGCGTGACATGCTCACGGTCATAAATGGCAAATTGAAAAATATCGGGTTGCAGTAAACGACTGACGGCTTCATAGACCTGACGCGCCATCTCCGCGGGATGACGGGAGGTATTGATGAGCAGGAAAATTTCATTTAATACCGCCCAATCGAGCGCATCAACGGGTGAGGTTGTGGTGGCTGTACGGGCCTGTAAATGATGCAAACGCGCTGCCAGCAGTTCTGCCAGCATAACCACCGTCGCATCCAGCTCACACAGCGGTTCTATCCATAAAATGCCGTAAAACGTATGACCATATTGCAGATAAATAAATGCAGCACAGACATCGCAATCATCAATAGGAAATGGCTGTCGTTCTGACCAGTTTATGTGCGTATCCATCGTTTCCAGCAGCAGCGGATCGGGCAGATAATCGCGGCTGAAAATCATATCCAGGCGTGTGTCGATTAACGGCAGCAAACCAATGACTGTGGGGCCGCAGTTCTGGCTGAGCCAGTCCGCGAGAGTCTGGGCTGCCTGGTTGGGCGTTGCCGCAGCGTTAATCGCCTGACTGATGGTCTGTAACTGATGGAGAGGTGACATAATCTTATTCATCTAATTTATTGCTAATCATATCATTGATTATCTTATTGAACTTGTGTCTTATAAGTAAATATTTTGTACAGAGAATTATTTTTTAACGAAAGCGCTGTTTAAGGTAGATGCCCCACCATAAGGGTCGTGAAAATAACCATAATAAACCCCAGGCTGGCAGACCAAAATGCTGCCGGGTATAGATCAGCAGGTCGCGGAAATAAATGCGGGTCGCAGACCAGCTTTGCGTAACGGATTTTTCATTATGGGTAATAAATGTTTCGGTCAGATAACGAAATTTGCGCCCTGCGAAGCGTTGCGCCAGGTCATCTTCGGGAAAATACAGCCATAAATCCGCATTCAGCCAGATATCCTCGCGGCGCATAAGCAGGCATGATCCCGGTAAGACTTCCAGATCGCGCTCGGTATCACGCTGCCAATCTTCATACCAGTGCCAGTGATTTAAGCGGCGCTGCCATGCGGGCAAAAACACCCCCAGTAAACTGTGATTGACCAGAAGATAAGGATAGGTGGGCAGGCGCGAACCGGTACGCTGAATCTGACCGTTGGGATAGCGTAACTGAATGGTCACGCCAGCGTAATCCACCTGCTGCTGCATAAAGTTCAGCATAGCTTCCAGCGCGCCCGGTTGAGGAATCGTGTCGGGATTCAGCAGCAGGACATATTGTGCCTGTGCGGCTCGGATTCCAATATTGTTGCCTTCACAGTACCAGCGATTCTCGGATTGTGGCAGGATTTTGATGGTCGGATAATCCGCATCGAGGCCGGCAGCACTGCCATCATTATCGACAATGATGATTTCCAGCGACAGGGGGCAGGTCAGCAGGGCGGGTAAACACTGCTCGAGATAAGTACGCGTATTGAAATTGACGATCACAACGGAAAGTTGCGGGGCGATGGGCTCAATCACGGTCATTCATTCTCGCGATTAACTGCGGTACAAACCAATCATGATCGGCAATCAATTTCGGCATGCTGCCTGGAAGGTTGACCCAGTAAAAATCGAATGGGATTGAGGCCGCAATGCCTTCGCTGGGATGGGTTTCATAGTGTCGCCATTGTTCTGTGACCGGGTCAGCACAGATCAGATGGAAAAAGTAGCGGTGGTGGATTTGCGCCAATCCAAAGTCGGACATATCGCGGATTTGCTCACCCAATAAAGCTACACAGCGCAGATTCTCCTCCCAGGCTTCACGCAGCACACCGGCTTCAGGGCTTTCCCCCGGCTCTAATGTTCCGGCAGGCACCTGAATGCCAGCCTCTGGTGATTCGGGATGTTCCATGACCAGCAGGCGTTGCTGGTGGGTAATGTAGGCGAATACTTTTAAGCGTTTATCCATGTGGCGCGTATTCGTTATTTACGCCCGACAATGAGTGTGCTGAAGTTAAACGCCCACGGTAGACCCACACTGAGCGCTTTACCCAGGGTGTTCGCCAACGGGCTGGTCTGATAATAATCCTCTCCGCGAAACATCCCGCCAAGCCCCCATAATGTGAAAGCGTGGCTGGTCGGCTGGGCTGTAACCAGTTCAAAGCCAGCGCCGGTCACTTCGCTGATTAAGCCTTCGCGGTTATAGGTGCTTTCAAAAAAGTCGTCATCATTGAGGCTGCTGCTGCCGCTCATCCGTCGTCGCCATGCGATCAAACGGTTTACGACGTTGGGATAGGGGATGGTCAGCACGAGGATGCCACCGGGATGCAGGACGCGATAGGCCTCACGCAAGGCCGGTTGCATGCCATGCTCGAAATGCTCCAGCACGCCGAATGATAAATAACCCCCCAGCGAGTTATCCGCACAGGGCAGCGCATGAATATCACTGCCGAAAAGCCCCAGAGTCGGGTCATAGTGGCGCGAGATTTCCAGCGCATTGGTGGCATAATCCGTGCCGATGACCTGATAGCCCATTTCACGCAAGGTAATGACGACCGCGCTCAGGCCGCTGCCCGCCTCTAAGATCAGCGCATCTTTGGGCAGATAAGGGGCGTAGGCCTGAATCGTCTCCATTGAGCGTGGATAACGGACACTGCGTAACTCGGCTTCAATTGAAGCGCTGTCCCAGATATTTTCCCAGGCGGAGCGGGTTGTTTCATAGCGTGCAGATTCTGTATGTGACATCAGTGAATTGACTTTCACCCGTTTGATTGTATAGTTAAACGCCGTTCGGCATAGCAACCTGAAGTGTAATTCATGCCCAAAGTAAACACCAGTTTCAATCGATTTTCAGCTCTGCCGCGGGCACAGATTCACTTAACCACCTTGTTTGTACAATGACTTTACAGGATTCCCGTTTATGAATCGTCTCTGTGCTGGATTAAGGGTTGATTCTGGTATCTGGAAGTCCCGGCATTGTCGATAGTCCGCTGGTTGATTTTATGAACCGACATTATGAAGCCGTGGCGGATTTCCCCGACATCACTTTCACGGCGAGGCACTGATTTACAAACGGCTTACCAACGATCCATAAACTCTCAGACAAGAAGCGTTATACTAAGCGCTATTGCACAGAACCACCACATTATCGAGACTGATTGATGCTGAACACGTTGCAGTTTTGGCACAGCAACCCGGCATCAGGCATGTTACATTTACCGTAAATTCATCGAAAGGAATGACCATGTTCAAACGTTTAATTATTATGGCACTTTTGCTGCTGCCGATTGTGACTGCTCAGGCTCAGGGCGCACCCGATCAGATTAATGATGCGCTGGCCGATCTCAGCCAGCGTGTGGGGCGTAACCTGACCCTAAATGACCTTTTCTGGGATTGGTCGCAGGAAGATTTTGGCGATACCAGCCTGGGGTGTGGACAAGAGGGCACCAGTTATGCACAGGTGGTTACGCCAGCGTATATCTTCAATTTCAAATATGGCAGCATCATGTATGAATATCGCGTGTCGGCAGACCGGCAGATCGTGATTTTGTGCAGCGAAATTGATGAAAACGAAGCGGCGCAAGCCACCCCAACTGCGGTTGACCCGAATTTTATCGATTCATTTGCGGTCTGCGCGAATCCCGAACCGGGGATCGTCTATCAGCGTACGCGTCTGGTGGCGGGCATTCAGGCTCAGGTCAGCCGGGATGGCGAGCCCAATAACCTGCGCAGTGCGCCCAACCGTGAGGGTGAATCGCTGGCACAGATGCCTCCGGGAGCGATATTTACCATTCAGGCTGGACCAGAATGTGGCAGTGGTTTGTTATGGTGGCAGGTCAATTATGATGGCACCGTGGGCTGGACAGCCGAAGGCAACAGCGGTGAATACTGGCTGGAGCCTGTCCCTGGCCGTGCCTTACCCACTAACCTGAGCCCAATCACGGTTGCAAATGCTGCCTCACTGACTGATGTGGCGCGGGTGGAACTGAATGTAACCTCGAAACTGGTTGCTTCCAGGGTCGGCTCGGCGGTTGCCGTAGCCGGGGATATCGGCACAGATGGCGTGTGGCTGTTTGATCTGTATACCGGAGAATTGGCACCGCAACTTTTGCGGACTGCGCCAACATCTCCCGCGCAGATCATTTCGCTTGATTTTGGGCCGGATGCGCGCCTGGTTCTGGGTGACCGGGAAGGCAACGTGCGCATCTGGGATACCGCCCAACGCACAGGTCTGCTGGAAGTCACTTTCCTGGAAGGGCATCAATCCGATACCGGTGCGGTCGCGTTTAACCCGGATGGTACGCAGATTGCCTCGGTGGGTTCAGTCGCCAATACGCTGCAACCCGTCGAGCGCAGCAACGCGATTATCGTGTGGAACGTAGAGAGTATCAGCCAGGTGGCGGTTTTGGCGGGGCATCGTACACGCGTGAATGCCTTAGACTATAGCCCGGATGGTACGCTGCTGGCCTCTGGCAGTGGTGTGATTGATCCGCAGACCGTGGATAACTCGGTACGTTTGTGGAACCCGGCCACCGGTGAGCAGATCGCTCTGCTGGAAGGCCACACTGCGCCGGTGCGTGCGGTCGCGTTCAGCCCGGATGGCACCCTGCTGGCCTCTGCTGGTCTGGATGGGTCGATTATCCTGTGGGATGTCGCCAGCCGGACGCAGTCGCGTGTGTTGCAAACAGGGGGTACGCCAGCACTCGCCCTGGCCTTTAATCCGGATGGCACCCTGCTGGCATCGGCTGGTGGTGCGCCAGATATTCAGCCGATTGACTCCGCGATTCGCCTGTGGGATGTAAGCGCAGGCACGGAACTGGGCCAGCTTAGCGGACACACCTCGCTTGTGGGTGATCTTGCCTTCAGCGCGGATGGTCAGGTCTTAATCTCGGTCGATGATGTGCGCAATATCCGCTTCTGGACAGTAGCCAGCGTCGGTTAATCTGCTGTACACAGGGATGACTATCAATCATAGTCATCCCTGTTTTATTTTATTGCGCGGTGATATTCAGCGTGTAGGGCATGGGTAGCGTGGTCAATGGCGCAAACGGTGAAATCGCCAGCACGACCTGATCCACGCCGGGACTTAGCGGGAGTGTCCAGCCTTCAGCGGCAGGCCCCTGCCAGCGTATGATTTGCACTGTATCGCCAATCTGCTGAACGGCCTGCACCCAGGTTTGCTGCGGCAGCACGTTATCAATCCACACCCAGCCTTCTGCTATCCAACCACCGGAATCTGCCTCAAAATCGGCTGTATAGCCAATCTCCGGAATGCTGACATCATCAATCACCATGCCGTGTTGCGTGACTGCTTCGTCGGTAATCACCTCAAAGCGCACCAGAATTTCCTGTCCGGCATAAGCATCCAGCGAAACTGACTGCGCCAGCCAGCCATCACTGCTGCCGGTATAACCGGGGCCATAGGCATTCCCCTGCGGATTTTCGCGGGTTGTATTCGGTGTTTCCAGCACATCCCAGGTTTGACCCTCATCGGTGCTGACCATGACATAGCCGTAATCCCACAATGCCTCGATGTGATACCACACCTGATAATTTAGCGTCGCGCTGGTGACGCCAGTCAAATCAAACGCGTGAGTCAGACGGGTATCACTTTCATCCTGGCGGTTGCTGTACCACATCCATTGACCGCTGTAGGCGTCCACCGGCACCAGTTGCACGGTTTGTGGCATGGTTAAAGTCAGGTTGAGTGTTTGCGCATCATCGAGATTTTTGAGGATGACATAATCGGTGCTGTACTGATTGGCGGTGTCCGTCCGTAAATGCGGATACTCGGTCAGAATATCCTCGGCAATGGCGCTGCTTAAACCCGCAATCGCCCGATACCCATAGCGACCATCGCCAATCAACGGGTCTTGGAGGTAATTTGCCAGCACCCAGTCCGCGATAAATTCGTTGACACCCTGTTCATCACCCTCGCCTAACTGACGGATGACATGATCGACGGATTGCAAGCCTGTGTCAGGGTCGAGGCTTAAGGCGCGCAGTCCAGCCTCGCCAAAGCGCTCATAAAAGTAGGTGATGAGTAACATCGCCGCGCCGTAATGCGGTTGGCGTGGGCCATTTTCCGACCAGGTGTTGAGCTGGGTCGATGGCACACTCAAAAAGCTGAAAGCCTGCCCCCATGTGCCATAGGGATAGCCCGAATAGAATTCGGTGAAAGTCGAGAAGCCCTCGTCCATCCAGGTGGTTTCATTACTGTCCTGATGCTCGCGGATCATATGCTGGAATTCGTGAGCAGATAACCCGACCAGTGTATCCGCATCCACAATCGTGCCAATGGTATCCAGATTGAAATAGATCATTTCATGCTCATTGCTATTGGTGACTACTGTTTGGGGAAAAGTATTGGTGCTGGAAAAATAAGCGGCAATCCCCGGCCCCAGCCCATAGGCAAACAGGGCGTACACACGCGAATCACCATCAATCCCCGGTGTGTCTTCACTGCCCCACAGGTCGCGCAATGTCGGATAAATATCGCTGTCAAACTTGGCGACCAGTTCGCTTAATATCGCGGGGTTGATCGAGACATCGTGCTGCACCCATACCGCAAGATGCTCCCCGACGGCTTCCAGACTGGCCTCGACCTGAAAACTGGTATCCGCGCCGGGGTTGCTGGCCCAGAAAAGCTGACGATCCCCTAACTGCCAGTCCGGCGGGGACAGGGCTGGCGGCGGAATTTCGGTCACACCGAGCAGGCGTTGCGCCAGATCCACACGGTCACGGACAGGGATAGCAGTTTGCTCCAGCCCGATGGCGGTGGGATAGTCTGGCAAAGGCTGGGCTTGCAGCGGTGCGATGACCAGCAGCAAAGCCGCTAAAAATCCAACAGAAAGAGGACGTTTCATCATACATATTTCCTTTGCGCGAGCGAACCTCGCGTGATTGTGCAATCGCATATTTCATCTGTTTTACCATAAAAACGATTTGCCCTCATTTGATGCTCATCAAGCGCTGAGACTGTAATTATCTTTATGTTCTACATTGGACAGGTAGTAAAGAGTGTTACTCTTTCGGTCTGGCCAGGTGAATTAAAGCGATTTATTGTTAGCGGTCAGGCCAAACACAGGTGGTGGTGAGCGGGTACACGAGCCACCACCTTTTTGTTTCCCCTCATCAAGCATTTTCTCAGCCTGTCCTTATCTGCTATTGACTCTGTTTTCATTTTATTTCGTTACATTATGAGCATTCAGGCACGGATAAATTAAGCGGAGTTCTTGAAAATTATGGCTGTTGAACTGTACTGGGACAATGACGAACAAACCATTATGCTGTGTGAGTTTGCGGGTAAGTGGACATGGGAAGAATTATTCTCCACACTGTCCACCGTCAAGCAGATCACGGATAAGGTCGATTATGAGATTGCGGCGATTGTGGATGTGCGCAGCGGGATGAATTTTCCGGGAGGTTCACTGTTCAGTGCGGAAGGCATGGAACAGGCCAAGCGTCTGATGCAGATGGGCAATGAGGGCACCGGGCCGATTGTCATTGTCGGCGCCAACAGTATGATCCGCACGATTTATAACACCGTCGCGGGGATGAATCGCCGCTCGATCTCGAATATTACTTTTGCCGACTCGCTGAAAGAAGCGCGCCAGCATCTGCACCAACGTATGGTCAGCCAGAGCGCCGCCGTTTAAGTAGACCCTTATCGGGATAAAGTCAGACAGACTTTATCCCGTTTTATTTCCCCCAAATGCCTGCAGATAAATCTGCATCTGCTCACGCGCAAATTCGTACATGCCCTCTTCAATCCGCGCCAGTTCCGCCTGGGGGATATTATTCCACAGGTCTGTCTGCATTCTGTGGGGCGAATCGAGGATAGCGCGGAACTGCTCCGGTGTTTTATTGATGCGTGCGCCAAAAATCGCCAGTGTTTCGCTGTGACCTTCGGGCGCGGTCTGCTCCGCGATAAAGTCCCGCCACTGGCTTAAGACCGGGTCGGGCATAAACGGCAGCCATTCGGCAGGTTGGGCGGTTTGCAGGATGGTGTACTGTTCAGGATCGAGTTGCGCCAGATCGCGTTCATCCATGTAGATGAGGATGATGTGCAGCATCACAAAGCGCGATTCACGTGTGCCCCACTGACTTTCCACGAAATGCGGCCCCAACATATGCAGTGACCAGTATTCATCCATCGAGAGATGCGCGACGTAGCCCGCCAGAAAAGCCCGCTGGCTGTCACTGGATGCATGGCGCAGGCCGGGGTGTTGTGCCAGCATCACGCGCCACGGATGCTCCACGATGGGGCGGTCATACTGATAAAAATGCGTATCGGCACGTAGGGAGCCACTGCTCACACGGGCATCAGCGGCGATATTGCCTAATAGAAACGCGCCCTGTTCTTTTTCGAGAAACTGGCGGGTCGCAGCAGGAATCTGTGGATCATTCAGCAAGTGCTGGGCAGCATTGAGGTGGGTAAATGGTGTTGGCATCCTTTCAGTTTAGCCCGATTATGTCGTCTTTTCTATAGTGATTGGTCTTGGTATAGCGTAGGAAAGTGGTATGACCACAATTTGCAACCTGCCGGACAGATGTGGTACATCTAAGTGACCTGGATTTACCTTAATGGAGTGTGCATGTCCACCCAGCAATCTATCGCCATGTGGTCTGGGCCACGCAATATCTCAACCGCGATGATGCGCGCCTGGGAAAACCGCCCGGACACCTACGTTCAAGATGAGCCGTTGTACGCTCATTATTTGCAGCAGACCGGCATTGATCATCCCGGCGCGGCGAAGATTATTGCGGCGTATGAATGTGACTGGCGGCGAGTGGTCGAGCAGCTCACCGGGCCGATCCCGCACAACAAGGCGATCTATTATCAGAAGCACATGACGCATCATATGCTGGACGACATGCAGCGCGACTGGATGCTGAAGCTGACCAACTGCTTTCTGATCCGTGAGCCGAGTCAGGTGGTGGTTTCGCTGGCAAAGGTGCTGCCCAACCCAACTCTTGAGCAGACCGGCTTTGTCATGCAGGCGGAATTGTTTGAGTACGTCCGGCAGCACATTGGTATAATTCCGCCTGTGATTGACACCAGTGATGTACTGCGTGATCCGCGTGGGGTTCTGAGCAAACTGTGTGCCGTGCTGGACATTCCGTTTACCGAGGCGATGCTCAACTGGCCGGCAGGGAAGCGCGAAACCGATGGCAACTGGGGGCCTTACTGGTATGCCAGCGTGGAAAAATCGACCGGATTTATGCCCTACACGCCGGATACCGCGCCCGTGCCGGAACATCTGCAAAGTTTAGTGGCCGCCTGCGAACCCTATTATCAGCAACTGGCGCAACACCGCTTATCTTCTTGACGAGGCTTATCGAACCCCATGAAACAGACTTATGACGAGCGCAATAAAGACCTGCAGGTGAACATTAACGGGACACTGTATCATCGGGATGTGGCCGGAATCAGCCCGTTTGACTCGGCGGTGCAGGGTGGTGACGCAGTGTGGGAAGGGCTGCGGCTGTACAACGGGCGCATCTTTAAGCTGACTGAGCATCTCGACCGGCTGCGCGATTCTGCGCTGGCGATGGCCTTCACCGAGATTCCGACGCACGAAACGATTATCAGTGAGCTTCAGCGGACGCTCAACGCCAATAATATGGTCGATGGTGTCCACATCCGGCTGACGCTGACACGCGGCGTGAAATATACCAGCGGCATGGATCCGCGGCTGAACACCAGCGGCCCGACCCTGATTGTGCTGGCGGAGTTTAAATCGCCGGTGTATGACAAGAGCGGCATCCGGCTGATTACCTCCGGTATTCGGCGCATTCCGCCGGATTGTGTCGACCAGAATATTCATTCCTGCAATCTGATTAATTCGATTCTGGCGAAAATTCAGGCCAATGCCGCCGGGGTCGATGACGCGCTGATGCTGGATTATGATGGCTTCGTGGCTGAAACCAACGCGACGCATGTGTTTATCGTCCATAAGGGTGTGGTGCTGACCTCGCGCACGGATTCGTGTCCGGAAGGCATCACACGCGCGACCGTGCTGGATTTATGCGCGGCCAATGATATTCCGTATGAAGTGAAAAATATCTCGCTGACGGAGGTTTACCGCGCTGACGAGATGTTCTGCACCGGCACGATGGGCGAACTGGCCCCGGTGGTCAGCCTGGATGGCCGCACGATTGGCAGCGGCGAAGGCGGCCCGATGACCCAGCGCCTGAGCGATCTGTTCCGCGCGTTAACGGCGTATGAGGGTGTGCGCGTGGTGGAGGCGGTTTAATCAACCGGGCTACGCCCGACCGCCCCCAGCGATCAGTGATTCAGGGAGAAGGGGGACGCACACACCGAAACCCAAGAAAGACGTCCGTGATCGTTGGATCGTAGCTGATACGGTTAGCCGCACGCAGACTGAAATCGTCGACGTACCACGCGCCGCCCCGCACAACCCGCCGGGCATCAGAACTGATGTTCTCACGACCATCGTCCGAATCATAGGGATAATCACGATCTTCGGAGAGCGTCCATTCCCAGACATTACCACTCATGTCCAATGCTCCCACCCAGGACGCACCGTCCGGACGACTGCCTACAGGCGCAGTCTGACTATTCGAGTTTTCTCTATAGACTACATTATCCGCGATAAATTCACTCCCCCAGGGATAAACCAAATTATCCGGCCCACGGGCAGCATATTCCCATTCGGCTTCAGTTGGCAAGCGTCCCTCACGGGTCTCACAAAAATCCAGGGCTTCAGTCCAGGTGATGGTTTCCACAGGAAGGTCATCACCAGTGAAACCAGGAGGCGCAGCTTGTACGCCACCCAGGCGGGCAAAATCAGCCTGAGTGACTTCGGTTTTGTCAATCCAGAAGGGTGCATCGAAGCAAATTTCATGGGTTGGTTGTTCGTCGCTAGATCCACGATCGCTGCCCATGAAGAAACAGCCAGCTGGTACCCGCACCATGTCCACGCCATATTCGTCAGTCATCTGGTTTTCCGCCAAAGAGGGATTATGCGCATTCAGGATGGCGACAGCTGTCATAGTCGGTTCAAAGAAGCCGGGTGTCTGGGTACCCAGCGGGACGATCACATCACCGGCTCGCAGTGTGCTGAAGCGATTGATTTCAAGATTGGTGAAAGCAACTTCTGCCTGCAATTTCGCATTGTTCTGGGCAAAGATAACTGCTAATCCTACAGAGGCGAATACAATAACCCCGACTAATCCTAAAAGCGCATAACGAAAATTGCGCCGTGTAACGGCTTCACGGCGTTGCCGTTCATTTTCGGTACGATGGCTTTTTTCAAGAAAGGCAGTTTCGTCCCGGCTGGCACGGTTACGCTCTGCCCAGGTTTGTGCTTCCGCCAGAACCGTCCCACGATAAAGCATATCAGCGGGCTGGCCGCGTCGCTGCCACTCGGCCACATCTGCCACCAATGATTTTTGCAGGCGCAAATCCTCACGCGCAGCATGCAGCCATTCCCTCAGTCGCCCCCATTCACGGATCAAGGCTTCATGACTCACCTCAACGGTGCGAGTATCTCCGCTCTGGTCACTGACCAGCAAGCGCGCATTGACGAAGGCAGCGGCAGTTTCCTGCAAAATGCGGGTTTGCTCAGCGTCCGGCAGCGTGAGTTCGTTATAAGTCGCCCGGCGGCGGGTGGTATCCTGCTCGGTCTGTCCGGGTTCAATGAGGCGCAAAAACAGCGCTCGTGCCAATGATCGGTGCTGATCAGAAGGTAAATTGCGATAAGTCGAATCAGCGTGCTGTGCCAACGCGCCCTGGATACCGCCGATTTCCTGATAAGCCTGCGTTGTAAGGCGGTCATCCGCGCGCTTTTCAAAAAGCTGATCGAGGGTGAATTGCAGTAAGGGTAAGGCGGCGGTTTCCTCGCGCACAGCAAAGACCATCTCAGTCACCAGCCCATCATCAAAACTGAGGCGGACATCCGGCAATTGGGCAGGCTTCTGCACCACGTCATACAAATCGGCCAGTGTCATCGGCGTGATGGCGATATGATGAGTCTCTATCAGCTTGCCGAAGGGGGTAAATTGCAGGGGGCGGTCGTAAAAATCCGCACGCATGCTCATCAAAACGATAAGCACCCCGTCTGGCTCAGTCATGGCTGTAGTAAGCAAATCAATAAAATGCCGACGATCGGCTTCCTGCTCCACCAGTGTGAATATTTCTTCAAACTGATCAATGTACAACACGACCGGTTTATCACTGATTTCACAGGCAAGACGATGCAATCCACGGGTGCTGTTGTCCTCTAACTCTTTGCGGATGTCGAGTTGTGCTTTGTTTCCAAATTGGCGAGCCAGCATAATCGACAATTTTTCCAGCGGGTTCGCACTCGGTACGATTGGGGTTAAAAATGTCCAGTCGGGGTGTGCTGCTTGCAGGCGCGGTAAAACACCCGCCATCATGACGCTGGATTTGCCGCTGCCCGATGCGCCTAGCAACGCAATAAGTCGTGCAGCACGTTTTTTGTCATGTACTGCCGCCAGTAATTCAGTGATTAGCGCATCACGCCCGAAGAAATCCCCAACATCAGCTGCTTTGAAAGCCTGCAATCCTTTATAGGGGTTACGCGGTGTAAAGTCTGGCGCTACCGTCTCTATCGTGGCTGGCGTATCGTCAGCGACAAGTGGGGTCACTGGGGTGATTTCGCCACGGACTGCGCCAATCAACTGCATTAACCCTGTTGGGTAATTCTCATTTCGCAAATCAGCATATTGTGTGCCGCCTAGTCCTAACGGGACGCAGTCTAACCAGTTTTCGCCTGCCACCCACGCCGGGTAAATCGCTTTATTAGCCTGTTTCGCCAGTGCTACTTCATCACGTACGTAAGGCGATTCGCGTGAATCTGGTGAAGCACACAACAGCACCGCGTCGCTATCACGAATCGCATCACGCAACGCTTGCTCCCAACTCAGTGTGCCGGGTGTCAGGCCGACTTTATCAATCCACACCTCAATGCTGGCATCACGTAAGTCATTACGTAGTTGGTCTACAGTGGGAAAATCTTTGCGCGAGTAGGATATGAAAAGCCGCATTATTACCCCGTCCCTGTTGTGCTTTTGCTAACACTTCTTATTATGACGTTTGTTTCAGTTTGGCGCAATCTTTCCCGCCGGAGGCTGAAGCCATCCGGCTAATCAAGAAAACCCCCTAAAGGGGATTATTTTGCAGTCGCCTTCAGGCGGCTTTCTACCCCTTGCCAGATGCTTTAGCGTCTGGCAGCACCACAAAAATTAACCCCACATAAGCAATCCCACCAAAACCGAAAAAACGTTTATAACTGTAATAGCATTTTGGATTAACTCATGTTAAAATAGATTCATCGCAATCGGAAAACGAATTTAACTTCGATTGGCAGAAAGGTAAAACCATGGGCTTTTTTAGCACCATACAAGAACAAACACACGAGGCTCCACAGGAGTCTATGAACGGGCCGCAATGGCCTGCACTGACCAAAAGCTGGCTGGAACCTCGGCTGGTAGTCGTCACGGCGCTGGCGATTGCGTTCAGCTTATTAGGCGAACGCCTCGGCTGGTCAGAAACAGTTATTCTGCTGCTGAATATCACCGCGTATGTGGCTGGCGGCATCTTTGGCGCGAAAACCGCCATCGAGAGCCTGCTCGAAAAACGCATTGATGTCGATATGCTGATGGTGCTGGCCGCCCTGGGTGCGGCCTCCATCAACCAGTGGCATGAAGGCGCGATTCTGCTGTTTCTGTTTTCACTCAGCAATGTGTTGCAGGACTACGCCATTGGTCGTAGTCGGCAGGCCATTAAAAGTCTGCTCAAGCTCTACCCGGAGGATGCGCGGGTACGGCGCGATGGTGAGGTCAAGACCATCAAAGCGAGTGATATTCTGGTGGGCGAGATCGTGCTGATCCAGCCCGGTGAGCGCCTGCCGGTGGATGGTGAAGTCGTGAATGGCCGCTCAGCGGTGGATCAGGCACCCATCACTGGCGAATCGGTGCCGGTCGATAAACAGGTGGGCGATCAAGTGTTTGCCGGGACGCTCAACCAGCAGGGTGTGCTGGATGTCCGCGCGACGCAGGCCGCATCCAACACCACGCTGTCACGTGTCATCAAGATGGTGGAAGAAGCGCAGGACAGCAAAGCCCCGACCGAGCGCTTTCTGGAAAAATTCGAGCAGGTTTATGCCTCGTTTATCATTATCGCGGTGCTGCTGTTCATTTTCATTCCGCCGCTGTTGGGCATGGTCGATGATTTCAGCGCTCATTTTTACCGCGCGATGGTACTGATGACGGTCGCCTCACCGTGTGCGCTGATTATCAGCACACCTGCCGCGTTTATCTCCGCGATTGCCTCCGCAGCCCGCAGTGGTGTGCTGTTTAAGGGTGGCGCGTATATCGAGCAAATGGCTGGAATCAAGGCGATTGCTTTTGATAAGACCGGCACCCTGACATCCGGCAAGCTGGCTGTGACGAATATCGTCCCGGCACAGGGCGTGAGCGAAGAAGAATTATTGCGGGTGGCCGCTTCTATCGAAGCACGTTCAGAACATCCGTTGGCGAAAGCGGTCACGGTGGCGGCTCAACGGCGTGATATGCAACTGGCCGAAGTCAGCGAATTTGAGAATGTGCCGGGACGTGGTGTTTCCGCCGTCCTGGATGGTCAAGCGGCGCGCTTGGGCAGCCCGACCTACATGCTGGAAGGCGGCGATTTTCCGTCGGAACTGGCTGAAGCCCGGCATGCGTTAGAATCCAGCGGCAAAACCGTGATGCTGGTAGAGCGTAATGGTGCATGGCTAGGGCTGATCGCGCTGGCGGATCAGGTGCGTCCAGAAGCCAAAGCAGTCATCGCCAATCTGAAACGTAACGGTATCCAAAAAGTCGCCATGCTCACAGGTGACAATCCGCTGGTGGCGCAGACCATCGCGGATGAAGTCGGTATTGATCTGGTCTACGCGGGTCTGTTGCCAGAGGATAAGGTCAAGGTTATCCAGCAGATTCAGGCTGAAGTCGGCCCGGTGGCGATGGTGGGTGATGGTGTCAATGACGCGCCTGCGCTGGCGATTGCCGACATCGGCATTGCGATGGGTGCGGCGGGGAGTGATGTCGCCCTCGAAACGGCTGACCTGGTGCTGATGGGTGATAAGCTGGCGCTGATTGATTACGCGTTGCAACAGAGCAAAAAAGCGCGGCGCGTGGTCTGGCAGAATCTGGCCTTCTCTATCGCGGTGATTGTGATGCTGGTGGCCGGTGCTTTCGTGATTGATCTGCCGCTGCCGCTGGGTGTGCTGGGTCATGAAGGCAGCACGGTGATTGTCGTGCTCAATGGCCTCATCACTTTACTGCTGCTGCCGGAGATTCAACGTCAAAGGGCAGCATCAGCCGCTTAAATCGCGGCACTGAGAATAATCAGAATACAAAAAGACGGGTTTAGGCCCGTCTTTTATTTTGCTTATTTCAATTGGTCGTTTCGACTGGCGGCCCAGCGGATCGACGCTGCCACCACATCCACAGCCACACCAGTGTGAAAGCTGAAAACAGGAAAAACAGCGGATCAGTGGGGACACGGTAGCGCGTTGAGGGATGGAAGAAGACGTACACCAGCGTCATGCTGATCTGTACCAGCCACAACAGCGAGACCTCACGCCACTGGCGCAGCGTCAACGCGATGCCCATCAGGCCAAGCAGGAATAACCCGCCCCAGTAAAAGATATGAAGTGTGCGGCCAACCTGATCAAACAGCGACTCGGAATACAGCGCCACCGGATCGCCTTCCGGTAAACCCTGCATCGCTAAGTCACCGTCTTCGTCTGCTTCGATCTCCACATCACCCTGATAATTCAGCGGTGGTAGTTTACCCTCGACCGGGTTAAAACGCGGCGCGATATCAATGCTCCAGTAGACCAGAAATTTCAGCCCCCACAATTCGGGAATTTTGTCGGGGTTTTCGCGCAGAAACTGCATCCCCAGCGCAAAGCGTTCTGCGTCGGCTTCGCGGCTGTAAGCGTCTTCGCTTTCCAGTTCGGGGGATGTCCACTGTACATCATAACCCGCGCGGAAAACGGGAATCGTCCATTCGCTGTTGCCCTGCCAGAAATTCGCGCCGCTGGTGGTGGTCATGGGTACGAAGGCATCGAAAATGGCGTAATTGCGGATAATCCACGGTAGCAGAACCGCCCCGCCGATCAGCGCGACAGGTAACAGACGCACAATCGTCTGCCAGATATTTAAGCGCAACAAAAACCACAGCGCGATCAGTAACGCCAGCGGCGGCATAATGGGTCGCGCCAGCATAGATAAGCCCAGTATTAACCCGCCTAGAGCCGCGATTAGCCATGTCCAGCGGTCAAGTGCTTTGCGCTCACGCAGCAGTACTATCAACAGCACAAAGGCATGCAGCAAAAACATAAAAAATGGCGTGTCAATCAGCGTCAGATTCTGAAAAATCAGGTAGGGATAACCCGCGTACATCAACCCTGCTAAAGTGCCGACCCATTCTCCGTGCGGCAGTAGTCGCTTGCCGATGTGATAGAGCATCACAATCGACAGCATATCCAGCAGGGTGTGGAATAAGCCCACCTGCCAGTATCCGCGCCCGAATAAACCGTAAACGCCCGCCAGGGCATAGCTGTATAACGGCGGAATCGCAGCATCGGCTACGCCGGGAGTGCGACCATAAACGCCCGTTGCCAGCAAATTCTGGGCATAGGCATCATACGCATCCGAGCCGTGGAAGGCACCAGTCGCTACAAAGTCGAACACCTCAGGGAAGCGAGCCAGCACACCGATGCGAATCACAATCGCGATGAGGATGACAATCCATAATTTATAGTTGATTAAAAACCGGGGGATGTTTGTATACGGGGATGCAGTCATGTGCATCCCCGCGGAGTCATTATGCATTACTTTTTCCGTGCGGTGATGGCGACAATATCGTAAGGGTTGATGTACAGTGCCCGCTCGGATAGTTTCAAGGCACGTTCACCCAATTCCAGCGTTTTTGCCAGCCACGGGAAATACATGCCGAGTCGATCGATAAACAGGCGCAGCGTCACAAATTTGCCGACATGGCGCACATCCAGCACTTCAAATCCGGCTTCTTCCAGCATCTGGCTGAGGGTCTTGATGGAGAAGTAGTAAATATGCTCTTCGGATAATTTGTAGCCTACCCAACGCCTGCCTGCTAACTTTGCCGGGATACTGTCCACGTCCGGAGTTGCCAGCGAGATCACACCGCCCTGACGGAGCAATTCTGCGGCACGCTGGATATAGGCCTTGGGGTCAGGCACATGCTCGATGACATCCCAGAGCGTGACCATGTCATAGGCACCGTTTTCAAATTCCAGCTCGGTGAGTGTGCCATTACGGACATTCAGCCCAAAATGTTCACTGGCATAATCGACTGCAAATGAAGACACATCCATGCCTTCGACCTGCCAGCCGCGTTTGCGTCCCTCATCGATAAAAAAGCCAACTGCACAACCGACATCCAGCAGACGTCCGGGCTTGATGAAACGTTCCAGCAAGCGCAAACGTTTATTGGATGTACGGCGGATATTGGCTTCGTCCTTGATGTAATTGCTATAGCCCACCACGCCGGAATCGTTATTATGGAAATAGGTTTCGCCATAGAGCGCGTAAAGCTCAGCAGGGTCAGGGCGTGGGTTGACATAAACCAGCCCACATTGCTGGCACTTCACCAGCCCCAGCCCGTTTTCCGGACAGAACGGTGTGTGCTGTTTGCTGCCGCACAGATTGCAGGGAATCTCTTTTCGGACGATTTCACCTGCTACACGCGGCGAACTGCTGTTGGTGGTTTGCTTAGTCAATGTCATCTTTTCCCCGATTTATGGTTATGCATCCGTGTAGGACGCAGTGCGCATTCTACCGCGCTCATTTACGATCAGCAACGGTCGAGTCTGTTGATGGCATGAGTGATCTCCCCAAAATTCACTGTTGTCTATCTACTGAAGCTGACTATAATTGTAGATGGAATCAGATGGACACATCGTTAAGAATGCTAAACTGCAAATCCCCTTTGGCTGCTACTTTTATTGATATGAGTAAATTCGCGCGCCTTGTACAGGTGCGCCTGATTTTATGTAAGTGCTGATATAGCAATTTAGTCCGCTCAACTTACAGAACAGCCGGTGCGCCTCAGCGTCCCGGCTGTTTTTATTTGCCTGCTTAACCTTAATCTGAGGACTCTATGTACAATAAACTTCGCTCTTCCAGCGGTATGAAAACCTTTACCATCATCTGGTTCGGCCAGTTGATTTCGCTTGTCGGTACGGCCATGACCCGCTTTGCGCTGATGATCTGGGCGTATGAGCAGACCGGGCAGGCCACCACTCTGGCACTGATCGGCTTCTTCTCGTTCATCCTGTATGTCATTCTCAGCCCATTTGCCGGTGTCGTGGCTGATCGCTTCGACCGGCGTAAAGTTATGCTTTTCACAGACATGGGCGCGGGTGTGATGACCGTGGGCATTCTGCTGCTCTATGCCACGGGCAACCTGGAAATCTGGCATGTGTATGTGCTGGAAGCGCTGACCGGCGCGTTTGAGGCGTTTCAGATTCCGGCCAAATCGGCAGTCATCAGCGTGCTGGTACCGAAAGAACTGTACGCCCGTGCCAATGGGATGCGCGCGCTGTCGAACTCCGCGCCGAATGTGATCGCGCCGTTTTTAGCAGGGCTGATTTTGCGTTGGGTCGGCATGGAAATGGTCATGATTATTGACCTGCTCACGTTCAGTTTTGCCTGGGTGACCCTGATGCTGGTGCATATCCCCGCGCCGAAAGTCACAGCCGATGGAGAAGCGGCTAAAGGTACGGTCTGGTTTGAAATGGTCTATGGTTTTCGCTATATCTATCAGCGTCCCGGCCTGATGGGGCTGATGCTCATTTTTACAGTGATCGTGTTGTTTGCCTCGCTGACTTACTATGGCATCATGCCAGCCATGATTCTGGCGCGGACGGGCGGGGATGAACTGGCGCTGGCATCGGTGCGGGGCGCGTTGGGGATTGCCGGGGTAATCGGCGGGCTGATCGTCAGTACGATTGGCCTGCCACGTAAACGCATTCACGCGGCGCTCGGTTTTACGGCGGTGTCGTTTCTGCTGGGTGATCTGTTGTTTGCGATGGGCAGAGTCCTGCCCGTGTGGATTTTCGCTGCTCTGGTCGCGGAATTTTTTGTGCCGTTCATCACCAGCGGAGAGCGTTCGATCTGGCAGGCGAAGGTCGCACCAGATGTGCAGGGGCGCGTGTTCGCGGTGCAGCAGACGCTGCGTAATGCGGCTACACCTCTGGCTTATCTGATCGCAGGGCCGCTGGCCGATCAGGTGTTTGAACCGGCGATGCAACCCGGTGGCTCATTAGCTGGCATGTTTGGCGGATTGGTCGGCACCGGGCCGGGGGCAGGCATGGGGCTTATGTTCGTGATAACTGCTGTGCTGGGTATGGGCATCTGCCTGTTGGGATATGCCATCCCCGCCATTCGCAATGTCGAGGATGATTTGCCCGATCATGATGCGCCACCCGTAGAGATTACTTCAGCACCGATAGAGAGTACGCTCACCGAGGTGGCCTGATGGTGTAAGTCCATCATCGATAATGAAGTTGGGGAGTGCCTGTGCGCACTCCCCATAAAAGCCGATTACGAGCCGATAGACAGCGCATCATAGCGGCTTTGCGCATCGGGCAGGAACGGATAAGGATAAATCTGGCTCCACGTCAGCACCCATTCATATTCGCGCAGGGCTTCGGTATCCAACTGCAAGCCTTCCAGAATTGTGCCGCGCAGATAGCGACGACTGCCGGTTTCGCCACCCGCCAGCGCCGCGTCGATACTGTTCAGCGCACCATTGAAGTCATTCAGATTCGCCTGTGCGCGAGCGCGATATTCGTCCACGATAGGCTGTTGATCCAGCGGCAGATTGACATTGTTGAGCAGATCGAGCGCCTGCGTGTAATCATTGGTGCCGGTGGCTTCATCAATCAGGATGCGTGCACGAATCAGTTGGATCTGCGAGTCGTCAATGACGCCGGTTCCGGTGAGTGCGTCAGCATCTTCCAGCGCTGTGGCGTAATTCCCGGCGGAATAGGCCACCTGCATGCGGCGTGCCTGGATGGCGGGGTTATCGGTCAGATTAAAGGCGCGGGTCAGATCACTACGGGCCAGTGTATAGCGTCCCTGACGGTCATATAATTCAGCACGAGCCAGCAGCGTATCGACCGTTGCATCAGTCATATCTTCTGCCGCTAATGCCTGATCATAGGCGGTCAGCGCCAGGTCGATATTGACCTCAGCCACGCGCGCATCACCCAACAGCTTGTAACCCGCCACACTGCCGGGGTAGAAGAACAGATAATTCTGTGCGTAGATCACGGCTAAGCCGGGGTCATCCTGCGCCAGTGCAGCTTTGATCTGCAAGAGATAGGCGTCCTCGATGGTGGGGTCGATATACAGGGCAAGGAACGCCTGCTGACCGGCTTCCGGGATTTCATCCTGCGCAAAATAGACTTCGCCACGCTCAACGATGAGGCTGGTATTCGTTTCCAGTTCGGGCAGGCGCAAGCCATCATTGAGCACCGTCAGCGCATCACTGTAACGCTGCACCAGTTCAAAGCGTCTGGCGAGCAGCACATAGGCATCCGGGATGCGCGGATCGCCCTCAATCGCGGCGCGGGCACGAATCTCCAGTTGTTCTAGGTAACCGCGTCCCTGCTGGACATCATTGATCTGGAAGGCTTCCTGCGCCAGATAATAAAAGACCTGCGCGAAACCGACATCAACCAGGGGCTTATAATTCTGATTGGGTGTTTCACCCAGGCGGCTTTCCGCTTCCTGAATGCGGGAGAGCGCATCTTGCGGATTATCCGCTTCCAGCATCGCCAGAGCTTCATAATAGTATGGGCCGGGGTTAAAGCTGAATTCTGTCGATTCGCGTTCGCGCACCAGCGTGGGCAGCGCAACGGCAAACTGGCCGTTATTGATCAGACTAACGGCATCGCTCACAAAGCGGCTGCTGACTTCCGGGTATATCTGTGTGGGTACGGATACTGCATCAATCCGACCGGGTGTGATCGAAACCGGCACGGTCGGGCTGGGTGTCGATGTGATTTGTGGGGTCGGTGAGGGTGTCGGTGTAAAACCGGGCGTATTAGTCGGAGTCAGTGATGGGGTGAATGACGGTGTAGCGGATGCGCCAAACACTACGGCCTGCGCTTCCGGGTTGGTGGCCAGTATAATCCCGCCGATGATGGCAAAGACGACTAAAATCCCGGCAATCGCCCCGCCGATATACAGGCGCAGGTAGAGATTGTCGCGCTCACCAGCACGTTTGCTGGTTTTCTGCACCCAGGTCACATTATCGATTTTGGTCGCGGCCAGCCGATAATCGCGCAGAATCTCATCGACCTGCGCCTGTGCTGCCGCGACGCTCTGCGCATCGGGCAAAGGCACACCGGGGGTTTGCGGGTTCGTCGGTTGTGGTTGAGCCGCCTGTGGTGCGCGGGGTGTCGCTGCTCTGGGTGGGGCGGCAGGAGTAGCTGCGCTGGATTCTGCTGGGGCTGTCAGCGGTGAAGTGCCCAGCAATTGTTCGCGGGTGATGCCCATAGCCTGCAGGGCTTTTAGCGCGGTTTCGTTGTTGGGGTCGATCTGTAAAATTTTCTGAAAGCAGAACAGGCGCTCGCGCCGGTCACGCGCCAGGCTTGCCATCCAGATCCAGGCCGCCTCGCTCTGGGGTTCCAGCCGGATAGATTGTTGAAGTAACTGGCGTGCCTGGTCGTTCTGACCAGCTTTGGCAGCAGCGATTCCTCGTTGCCGTAATTCTCGCGCTTGTTCGCTCGACACGGTATTTCCTCCTGCGATTAGGCATAACTTGATTTTATATCAAACCTGGGGCAGGGAAAAATAAAGCCGGTGATTTTCATCACCGGCCTGACTAGATTTCACAAGCACAAGGCTTAATTAACCGGGGCAACTTCCGCATTCACGTAGGTGATGCGGCCTTCAAGCTCCGGCGCTGAGGGGCTGTTTTCCTCAATGTAGTCCAGCAGCACTTCAAAGTCTGCCGTGCCAAAGTCATAGGGATCAATGGCGTTTTCGGCCAGTACCGAGAAGCCATCGCCGCCGGTACGCATGAAGTTGTTGGTGACCACCGTGTAAATCGCTTCGGGGTCAATCGCTTCATATTCGCCGGTTTCTTCGTTCCAGACTTCCACACTTACAATGCGGCTGCCCGCTTCCAGCGTGGGGTCAATGCTGTAACGCAGACCGGAAACCTGGAGGAAACGTCCTGCCAGATCATCGCGGCTCACCTGACCCGCATCATTCAGCGCCAACAGCGAGACACCATTTTCCAGTGCGGCGATCACATTTTCACCAGACAGGTCAAAGGTGCTCATCAGGTTGCCGAAAGGCTGAACCGTCAGCACTTCACCGAGGGTGATTTCGCCTTCGTCAATATCGGCACGGACACCGCCACCATTCATCAGGGCGATCTGTGCGCCGGTATTGGCGCGCATACCATCGGCAATCAGGTCACCCATCAGGCATTCTTCCACGCGGCAGTAGGTGCGGTCACCCACCAATGGGAAGGCGGCTTCACCGACCACTTCATTGCGGATTTCTTCGAGCGGTTCGGCTAATCCAGCAATCAGGTCAGAGACATCCGGGTCGGGCGTGATGTAACGCGACAGCAGAATGGCATCGCCACCCCAGGCACTGAGGATACCGTCCTCAGCAAAGGTGACATCCAGACGACCCAGGTACAAGGTTTTGGTGCTGGCCTGGACGACTAAAACCGGTTCACCGCTGGCGCTTTCCAGCACGGTGGGGTACTCACCCCGCGCACCAGCATAGACATTGCTGAGGAAGGTGTTGGTATGTCCACCGACCACGACATCGACACCGGTCACATTCTGGGCGACTTCGACATCGGCGTTATAGCCAATGTGGGTCAGCAGGATAATTTTATTCACACCCTGCTCAGTTAGTTCATCGACATAACGCTGGGTCACGGCAATCAAATCATAATCAAAGACCAGTTCCGGGCCGGGGGAGGACAGGATTTCGCTCTCAGGGGCTACCAGACCAATGATACCGACCTGCTCACCGCCGACATCCAAAATAGTGTACGGCAGAATCTTATCCGCCAGCACGGGCGAGGCGCTGAAATCGACATTGGCGGTCACAACCGGGAAATCCAGTCCATCGACAAAGGCGGCCAGAATATCATCGCCATTATCAAACTCATGATTACCCAGTGTCATGGCATCATAGCCGATCATGTTCATGATCTGGACACTGTCCTGACCGAGATATTCAATATGGAACAGGGTACCAGTGAAGCGATCTCCACCATCCAGCAGCAGAGTATTTTCGACTTCATCACGGATCTGATTGACGACGGTGGCTTCACGGGCGGCACCCCCATCACCATTGCCATCGGGCTCATGGGCGGCATGCACATCATTGGTGTGCATGATGGTCATTTCAAAAGGTTCCGGTTCTTCATCCTGGGCGGCAACGATTGGAACAGACAAAATCAACAGCGCTACAAAAATAAACAGGCTACGAAGCATATCTTCCTCCTCACAGGTCAGAAATCAGCCCTAATAATGGACTGGTATGCTTATTATACGGGAGAGATAAGTTTAACGCTTATTTAAATTTTGTATGGCTGGGGTTAATGTGGTCGGCCTGTAGCGACAGGTCGACCATTCTCAGACCGGGGGCCAGGGGTAATTGGGGCCGGAACCGGGTTTGGGATAACGTTTCTGGGTAATGAGGCGTTTCAGGCGGGAGCGCAATGCATTGATTTCAGCGCCAGTCAGCAAATCGCATAAAGCCTGATAAAAAGGGGTGCTGCTATCCGCCAGCTTGACCTCGTATAATTCTTCAAGGCTGACCAGCAGATCATCGTCAATCATTTCCCCGGCGAAATCCCAGATTACCGTACGCAGTTTATGATCGACATTGAAGGTAATGCCATGATCAATCGCCCACAGGTGTCCGGTTTCATCCAGCAGACAGTGACCGCCTTTGCGATCCGCATTATTGACGACATAGTCGAACAAGGACAGCTTCTTAAGTTGCGGGCGGACACTTTCATCAAACGAGAAATAGTTGGTTTCAGGATCATGGTCGATGTAAAACTGCATCGATCCCAGCCCATGCGGGCCATCGCGCAGCACGGTTGGCGGCACAATCTCCCACCCCAGTTCATGCGATGTTTTAAACGCGGCTACCTCCCGATGACACAGGGTACCATCGGGAAAATCCCACAGGGGACGCTCCCCTTTACGGGGCTTGTAGATCGCCATCGTCTGGACATCTTCATATTCAACCGACAGCAGGAACGTGTAATTGGAACTCCAGCGCATGACACCATGTTCTTCGGTGACTGTACCTTTTTCCAATACTTCAAGCAGGCGTTTGGCTGTAATGGGTATGTGTTTGTCGTCAGAGGAATCGTTCAAGTCGTTCATCACGTCCAGTAATACACCACTCGTCCATTTTGTCGGGGGTCGGCTCTGCCGGCCTGCACAATCGCTGTCGCCTGCAGGCTCAGCGCCAGCATCTGCTCACGGGCGCACCACATGCGCACAATCCCCGGTTCCGGCTCGGTCAGTTCATCCGGCTCGGATGGAACCAGTTCCTGTGCCACCAGAACAATCAGGTTGCGCTCCTCGTCATAGCCCAGGCCCATCTGCGCGATTCGGAAAATGGGTTCAATCGGCTCCCGCAGATCCATATCCAGGTTGGTGACATCCACTTCAACCGGGGCATCTTCTGCATCGGGATAGCGTTTATCCAGATCTTCAATCAGTTCGTTGACAGCTTCACTTAATGCCCGGGCCTGCTCTTTTTCGATGATGAAAGAGATAATCTGTTGTTGTTTCCCGGCCTGAAGGTGAAAAGTACGCTGGCCCTTCGGGCCAATGGTGCCTACGGTTATAAAATCTACCGGATTAAGTTCAAGTTCTGTACCTGACATTATCCACTTGCCTCTCAGGTCCTCTAGTGTACGGCTGCATCGCAGCAGGTAGCATACTAACTCTGTTCAAGTTGCTTTTTGCGGTCGCTCTCCATTTCCATAATATGGGCGACATCGTTCATGCCGGCGACATAAGGCCGGCTGTGGCTGACAATGAGTGTGCTTATGGAAGCGGGTGAAATCATGATCCGCTGGAAATTATCCAGGTGCATCCCCAGATAATGCGCCAGAGTCATTTTAATTAAATCTGCGTGAAAAACAATTGCCACGATCTCACGCGGATGTTCGATGACGATTTCTTCAATAGAATCCACGATCCGGTTTTGCACCGCGCGCATGGTTTCCCCATTCGGGAAGCCTGCCCGTGACGGGTATTCCTGAACCACGGACCACATCTTGCGCTTGGCGAGGGCGGCAATCGGCATGCCTTCCCAATCCCCATAACGAACCTCACCAATACCGGTTTTATGTTTAATCTCCAAACCGGGATGATGCTGGGTGATCGCTTCCGCTGTTTCCATGGTGCGTTCCAGCGGGCTGGCATAAAGATGCTTGATAGGCGCATTCGCCAGACGTTTGCCCAGCGCTTCGGCCTGAGCTTTGCCTTCATCATTCAGATGTACACCGGGAGTCCAGCCTGCCAGCTTACCTGTTTTGACAAAATCGTTCACTGCGTGCCGGATCAGCAAAATTTGCGTCATTCGCTATAGTCTCTGCTGTGTCATGTTTTCTATAAACTGGATAATAGCATATCCCCGTTAGAAACACACGCGATATTTAACCGATATTCAGTTTTGAAGATGTGATTTATGAGCGACGTTAGTGTTTTTTATGGAATTTGCCTAAAAATGTATTCCTATAAATCCCTCATTTCGGGTCGCTTCCTGAAGGAACAGTTTTGGTATAATAAACTCATTCTGTCTGTTGTAGGGTTTTAGGATGAAGATAGGGATTATTTCCGATATACATGGAGACTACGATGCACTGGAAAAAGTATTACAGCGTTTTGACAATGATCATCAGGTCGGCCTGATTCTATGCGCGGGTGATCTGGTTGGGCGCGGGCCTCACCCGGAGAAAGTTGTTGATCTGATCCGCAACCGTCAGATTGTGACGGTGCGCGGTAACCATGACGAATGGTTTTATGGTTTGTCCTCAGCTTCCAGTACGTATATGAAGTCGCTCCCGCTGGATTGGCAGGGAGAGTATGAGGGACGAGCGATTTTTATGTGTCATGGCAAACCAGGCAATAATATCTGGGGCTTATACCGCGATCATGTGTCCGATACGCTGCTGAATATGATGCTGGAATCACTTGATGTGGATGTGCTGGTGACCGGGCATACGCACATGCCGATGTGGATTCAGGTCGAACGTGGTTGTGTCATCAATCCAGGCTCGTTATATACCTTCACCAATATGCGCTCTACGTCGCATACTTACGGCGTGCTCAATTTGTCCAACTTACATTTTGAGCTTTTTGATTTGTCCACTCCATCCACGCAACCTCTCCCCTATAGTGTGTGGGCAACTGATTAAATTCACTTCATCTGGAGCGTGTTGCAGGTTAACACGCTCTCACCTTCAGGCTCATAAACTACTCATATTCGCCGAACAATCCATCAGGGCGCTGATGTGGGTGGCAGCACAACCGATTCCAGCGTGCTATGGGCAAACTGCTGGTCAACTGTGAATGTAGCCTGATCATAAGCCGGGTCTACATCGGATACCAGCGCATCTATCAGCCGCGCACGCTCCACAGGCCAGTGATAATAGGGTAGTGGTTAAAAGGTAAGTGGTGAGGTGGATTTGATACACTAGCCGCATGATACAAGAATCCATCACGTCTACTTGTCGGTCATGCGGCAGTGCAAACATTATTAAAAACGGAAGCAACCGATATGGCAACCCACAATATCACTGCAAGGATTGTGGTGTGTATCGGGTGTTGAAACCCAAACAACGCCATACGGCGGTGGAACGCTAGCAGGTGTTAGGTGCTGCTCAAGAACGGATCAGTCTGCGCGGACTGGAGCGGGTGTTTGGGGTGTGTCGCCAGACCATCGTGGTCTGGATTCGTCAAGCGGTGTGGCAGTTACCGGTGGTGGTCGACACCTTGCTCGATTATGAGGTGGGGGATGTGTTAGAAGCGGACGAACTGTGGTCATTTGTGCTGAACAAGGCGCAAAAGCGCTGGCTGTGGCTGGCCTTGTGTCGGCGCACTCGCCAGATTGTCGCCTTCTATATCGGTCAGCGCGATGCCGCTGCTGCCCAGCAGTTGTGGCATCGGGTGCCCTACCCTTACACGTTGTGTCCGATCTATACCGATTACTATGCCCCTTATGAGGATGCTTTGCCAAGCGGGCAACATTGGGCAAAAGCCAAGTCCAGCGGGGCCACCGCGCATATTGAGCGCTGGAACAACACCCTGCGCCAGCGCTTGGCCCGTTTCGTTCGTAAATCCTTGTCGTTTTCAAAGT
The DNA here is from genome assembly GCA_038258185.1 of Aggregatilineales bacterium. Lineage (GTDB taxonomy): Bacteria > Chloroflexota > Anaerolineae > Aggregatilineales > Phototrophicaceae > JAIOHN01. Next base: position 39,503 of record JBBSQD010000009.1, read on the forward strand.
CGGATGTCATGCACCATCTCATGCTCGAATGGTTCATCATTGACTACAATCAACAGATCGCATCACTTACTACTTAACCACTACCCAGAAAAGTAACGCCCCTGGCTTTTATTCCCCATTTAAAAATTGATATATTGACAAACTTCGATATGTCGCTTAGACTAGCGTTATTCAATAAATCGATATCCATCAATATGTCAGAAGGTCAACATTATGAACAGTACACTTCCTATTGCAGTGATCGGCGCGGGGCCGGTTGGGCTGGCTGCTGCCGCTCATCTGATTGAACGTGGCGAGACTCCAATTGTTTTTGAAGCAGGCAGCGCCATTGGCGCGAACATCCTTGAGTGGGGGCATGTGCGGATGTTTTCACCGTGGGAATTTACAGTGGACAGCGCATCCGTGCGGCTGTTAGAGGCGCATGGCTGGCAAATGCCGCCATTGAACGAACTGCCATCCGGGGGCGATTTGGTCGAAAAGTACCTGCTGCCCTTCAGTGAATTACCGGAAGTGCGCGATCACATTCAACTGAATGCGCGGGTTATCGCGGTCAGCCGCCGCAACATCGACAAGATGAAAGATGCCGGACGCGAAGATGCACCGTTCATCCTTCATGTGGAATACAGCAACGGCGACGAAGCCCTGATCGAAGCGCAGGCGGTGATTGATGCTTCGGGCACGTGGCATAAACCCAATCCGCTCGGCTCAGGTGGCCTGCCGGCTGTCGGCGAAAAGCGTCAGGCGGGGCATATCTTCTATGGTATTCCCGATATTGCGGGTATTCACGCTGATCGTTATGCGGATAAACGCGTGATGATTGTGGGCAGCGGCCATTCGGCCATCAATGCGCTGCTGGCGCTGGCTGAGTTAAAAAATACCGCGCCTGATACGACGATTTACTGGGCGATGCGTGGCACAAATCTGACGCAGGTGTATGGTGGCGGCGAAGATGATGCACTGCCGGCACGCGGTCGGTTGGGCACACGGATTCAGGCGCATGTGGATGCGGGAATTATCCAGATTGTAGCGCCATTCTCTGTACGGGAGATTGCCGCCGCTGACGATAGCATCAGTGTGATGGGTGTCACGCCGGATGGAATGCACACGGTGCTGGTTGATGAAATTATCGCCACGACAGGCGCACGGCCTGATCTCGATATGCTGCGTGAACTGCGGCTCGATCTCGACCCGGCGCTGGAGAGCACGCGCGCACTCGGCCCCATGATTGATCCGAATATTCATAGCTGCGGCACGGTACGTCCGCATGGTGAAGCCGAACTGCGTCAGCCGGAAAAGGATTTCTATATCGTCGGTATGAAGAGTTATGGACGTGCGCCGACCTTTTTGCTGGCGACCGGTTATGAGCAGGTACGGTCGGTGGTGGCGGCTCTGGCAGGGGATTGGGAAGCCGCGCGTGATGTGCAGCTCAATTTGCCGGAGACAGGTGTTTGCAGCACGGATCTGGGTGGCGATGGTGCGGCCTGCTGCGCTCCGTCGAATGTCGAACCCGCGTTACTTTCGCTGTCGGCCATTCCGGTCAATGGACTGGTGAGGTTGCAGCCTGCTAATCTTCAAGCTGGGTTGCAACCCGTGGGTTTACAAACGGCCACGCGTGATTGCGGTTGTGCCGATGATTGCTGTGATGATGGCATGGCTTCCAGCACATGCGGCTGTGACAGCACCTGCTGCTCATAGCGCAGCGTTTTGAAAATGGTATTAAGAGGAGCCTGAATTTATAGGCTCCTTTGCGTGTCCATCTCAAAATTTACCGGCACTGAATACGGGATCAACATGCAGACACTGAAGCAGGCCAATAAGCTGTATTATGGCTGGTATATTGCCATCGCACTGGCGATCACTGAAACGATTTCATGGGGCATCATCTATTATGCCTTTACCGTATTTATCACGCCGATGGAAACCGAATTAGGCTGGTCACGCTCACAACTGACGGGCGGCTTTTCGCTGGCTTTGCTGATTGCTGGCGCGATGGCGTTTCCGGTGGGCACATGGATTGACCGGCATGGCGCACGCTGGCTGATGACCGCTGGCTCGATTCTCGCCAGTCTGCTGATTCTGGCCTGGTCGCAAGTCACCGATCTGACCACATTCTATCTTGTATGGGCGGGACTGGGTGTGTGTGCAGCAGCCGTATTATATGAGCCGGCTTTCGCAGTCATGGCGATCTGGTTTGTGCGGCGGCGCAGCACTGCGCTGGCGATCATCACATTTGCGGCAGGACTTGCCAGCACGATTTTCGTCCCTCTATCGGATGCGCTGCTGCGATCTTTTGGCTGGCGCCAATCGGTTTTGATGCTGGGCGTGTTCTTAGCGGTGACGACCATTCCGCTGCATGCACTCGTTTTGCGTCGTCGTCCGGCTGATCTGGGTCTGCTGCCGGACGGTGAGAAGAACGCGCTGAACATCCATATGCCACGGGGCAATTTATCATTATCGGATGCGCTGCACAGCCGTTTCTTCTGGATGCTGACACTGGCTTTCAGTTTGGCGGGATTGGCGGCCAGCGCTGTGCGCGTCCATTTTATTCCGCTGCTCATCGATTCAGGCATCAATGCCAGCACCGCTGCGCTTGCCAGCGGCTCAATCGGGTTGATGCAGGTGGCAGGGCGGGTGGCATTTGCCCCATTGGACACACGCTTTCCCGGACGTGTGATGGTGGCGGGGGTATTTGCTCTTCAGGCAGGGGCGTTTTTTGTCTTACTGCTGGGATCAACGGTGTGGGCCATTGGGATTTTCATTGTGGTGTTTGGTGCGGCTTATGGGGCGCAAACGCTGGCACGCGCTTCGATTATCGCTGAACTGTTCGGATCATCACATTATGGGCGAATTTCCAGCGTCATGGCGATTTTTCTGACGCTGGCGGGGACGGCTGCGCCCGTGGGAGCCGGACTCATCTATGATCACTTTGGCAGCTATCAGCCTGTTTTGTGGATCGTCATCGTGCTGGCACTGACTGCCGCGAGTATCATCGCTGTCTCCAGACCCGAAACGCACCCGACTGTGGAATCTATGGTGAGTAGCACGACGTCCTGATCTTCTCATCGTGCTTCAACACAACATCCAGCGTATTTACAACGTAATTGATTGGCACAAGGACAAGCCAACTGAGCTAAATGTGCGGTTAAAGTGGTAGACCCCAAATGTATAGTCAACCACCGCAGGCAAACCAAGTTGCGTCACGTCGTATTTCTACTGTAATCGCGATCATATAGTTGCCATAAAATTGCTCATAGAGGGAATGGCACATAATCTTATCACTTGGGAAGCGCAATCCATACCAAGCTAAACCATCATTATCAGTGAAATTGCGACTCATTGTGTTGCCAAAACCGTAAACAGATGGTGATCCAGTTCGCAAAACATATAAATCGAATATTTGCCACCCTGATAAGATGCAACATAGTACTACCACAGCGATTAAGCGATAACCGCTTTTACCAACCTGTCGATAAAGTTGGATTGCTGTGGCAACGCAAATCAGAGAGATTGTTCCGTAGAACACCATATCATAGAACAACTCTCTTACGTCAATCCGCAGAGGAAACTTCACCATCAGAGCGAGAATAAGCGTTAATGGTAGAAAAACTTGCCAATAGAGACGTAGATTGGGTGCCTTACTTTTGCGTTTAGTTACTTTCATGAATAGTTTGTAATCCTGATTCAGGCAGCACATATTCCACTGCTGTATCGGTAAGCACATCATAGTGCTGCAAACCTTGCTCGGTGATGGTGGTTACATAACGGCTGTCGGGTGTCCAGGCGGCTCCACAACCTGTGATCCTCATTTGCTCCTGGCTGGCAGGCGATACAAGATGAAAGATATTCGTTGTGCAACCCTGCCAGATGGTTTCAGCCGCCACCATTGTAAGATCAGGGCTCCATGTCACTGTGCCGCCCCTGCTGCTGCCGCCACCGAGATCGTAGCTGGAACGATGACCTGTATTTAAATCCCATGTTTCCACGACATCTTCGATAAATATCTCATTTCTGACCTTGTCATAATAACTGCCAATGCGACCATCTGCTATCCAGTGCAGCCGTCCCAAGCGCGTAGCATTGTCCGTGATTTCCAACGAGTTTTCCAAACCACCGCTTTGTAGATTCCAGACATGGATGCCATGCCATTGCGGCCAGGGCATCGAATATGCACCGGCCTCGTTGAGCAAATTTAAGGTCTTGGAACCCGCGCTGATAATTGCTGCCAAGTGATTGCCAGCGGGTGACCAGGTGACATACTCCACTGCTTGATCATTTTCCCAGACGATATCCCGCAATGACACATCATAAACGGCAATAGTCTGTTCTTGTGTCGTGAATGCCAGCCAATTATTTTGGGGATGCCACTCATAGTTGCGAACATTCATTGCAACCATGTTGATGGCTTCCAGCGAATCCACGTGGATAATATAGAGTTGCTCCATTGTGTCCTGGAAAGCGAGCCAATCATCTGTAGTACTCCAGTCTAAACTATAAATCTCACAAGAGGGCGCTGACCAGATGTTTTTAAGACTTTCTGGCTGCCAGATTTCCAGTGAACAAGTCTCACCTGTTTTGCTGGCAACGGCCAGGTAGCGACCATCATGGCTCCATGCCATCGCATAGACCGACCCGGTATTTAAGTATGCGGTCGCAGTAAACTGTGTGTTGAGCAGATGGATACCGTTGTCCGTTCCAACTGCCAGCCGTTCGCCAGATGGATGCCATGCCAGCATCCGAGCTCTTACAAATTCTGATTGCAGAGCTTGTGCATGGACTGGGATGATAGAGAACAATATCAGACAGAGCAAAATGAGCTGGCGCACGTGATTACATCCTGAAGGCTAAGGGTTGCCTTGAGTATAAACGCATAACTGGCTGCGTGGGACAAGCGGTGGCGAAGCGATTGGTATACAATTTCACAATTTCCCAGACGTTTGACAGCGAACACCTGTTCAGTTTATAATCCTGATGCGTGCAGGGCGCAACCAGTCCGCGGGCAGGGATTGTCCCACCTGACAGAACACAATTTAGCCACACATGCGAACGACCTTAGCCCCAGATGCGGACAGTGGGCCATACACGAAAGGTGTTCAGCATGGTAAAAGAACTTCCCCCTAATCCGAATCTTGAATACGAAAAAAAGCAGGCCAAAACCTTATTCAAGGCGTATAAGGCCGTTGATGCGACAGCGCTTGAGCGGATTCGCGCATCCCATCCGCGTCTGCAAAATGTCCCTGAGCGCAGCATCCCCTTGCGCGATTTTAAGCTGAGTGATGCGCAACTGGTGATCGCCCGCGAATACGGTTTTTCAAGTTGGCCGCAGCTCAAAAATCAGATCGAAACACTGCGCGAGGGATTGAACGAGACTTTCAAGCAGTTTGCTCACGCCGTACAGCGGGGCAGCACTGCGCAGGTAAAAGAACTTTTGGAAGCGACTCCCGGATTAGCCAAACGCATCAACGATCCGGTCATTGATTTCGATGCGCCAGCAGTGGTTATTGCTGCGGCGAAAAGTCGACAATTGGTCGATGTGCTGCTGGAGCATGGCGCGGATTTGAATGCCAGAAGTGCGTGGTGGGCAGGTGCATTCGGTGCGCTGCATGGCACGAAACCGGAAATGGTGAAGTATCTCATTGAACGTGGGGCGCGGGTCGATGTGTTTGCGGCGGCTGAACAGAATATGCTGGATGAGTTGCGCCAGCTCATTGAAGCTGATCCCACGTTTGTGGATGCGCAAGGGCCGGACGGTCAGCGTCCGTTACATTTTGCCCGCTCGACTGAGGTGATTGATTATCTGCTGGAGAAGGGCGCGGACATCAACGCCCGCGATGTCGATCACTGTGGCACAGCGGCGCAATGGCTGGTGAACGACCATCCGCAGTTGTGTCGTTACCTGCTGCGACGGGGGGCAGAACCGGATATTTTCATGGCGTGCGCGCTCGGTGACAGCGATCTGGTGAAAGGCATAGTGGCCGCTGATTCTGATGCTTTGAACAGACGCATCGGGCAGGATAATGATCCTCAAGTCCCACGCGCGCCCGGGCTGCACATTTACTTCTATCATTTTGGCGATAATCAGTCGGCGCATCAGGTCGCTCTCAAACATGGACATGGGCAACTCTATCAACTTTTGCTTGAGCGGAGTTCGCCACAGCGCCAGTTTGTGGCGGCCTGTGAACGGGCCGATGCTGAAACGGCGCGTTCTCTGCTCAAGGCAAATCCCGATATGGCTGCATCACTCGCACAACGTGATCAGCGTTTGCTGGCGGATGCGGCCTGGGAGAATAAACCTGGGGCTGTGAAGATCATGCTGGAAGCGGGTTTCGATCCGCACGTGCGCGGTGCCGATGAGTGCACGCCGCTGGATCGGGCGGCTTTTCACGGGTTTATTGCTGTCGTGAATATCCTTTTGCAGCACAATCCGCCGCTGACGCTCAAAAATCACTTTGGTGGCAGACCGCTGGATACGGCAATTTATGGCTCGGTACACAGTTGGCGCTGGGATGGTAACTTCCCCGCAACAGTTGAAGCGCTGCTTAAGGCTGGGTCAGAAGTCTATCCCGCCTCGGTTCCCAGCGGGAATGAAGCTGTCGATGCTGTTTTGCTGCGCTATCTGAGTGAGGATAGATCAGCAGAATAATTCTTAAGAGGATTATCATAAAAATAATGCCCGGTAGCACCGGGCATTATTGTGAAGTATGCAATCGGAAATTCGACTTCTTGTAAGAAATCCCCAGACTTTTATAAGGTATTCATCAGTTAAAGAGTTTGCGTGATGCGAACATTTGATCTAATATAGGCTTGAGATGCATCAATAAGGAGGCAAAGTATGTCTATTGAGAACAATAAAGATCTCATGAAAAGCTATCACGATGCCTGGAGCAATCGTGACCTGGATAAGATGCAACACATGCTTTATAAGGATTGTATCACTCATAATCTTGCGACAGGTGAAGAACGCGGGGTGCAATTTGAAACGGAAGCCTGCGAGATCTGGCACAGATCGTTTGATGATGTCCAAGTGAGCATTCAACAAATTGTTGCTGAAAGCGACAAAGTAACAGTCTATTGGTTGCTGACCTCAAAACATACTGGAAAATTCATGGAAATTGAGGCAACCGATAAACGAGTCAGCGTGCCGGGAATGGAGATTAACCGGATTAAAGACGGAAAAATCGTCGAGATATGGCGTTTGTCCGACACCATGAGTTTAATGAATCAGCTTGGCGCGATGTAATTTATTCGGTTTACACGTCAGAGAGACTTTTGTCTAAATCACTAGTGACGAACTGTCAAATGACAAATCCATAGCACGATTTATCTCTCTTACGCTTCAAATCCTTCCAAGAAAATGGCTAGAAAACTTAAAAGCCTCATTGTTCGACGACTATTCTATTTCTTAAAGTAATTGTATTGGACTTTAACTTGGATGTTGATTTATGGATACAACTGATTATCAGTGGCTTGTCGAAGGGTATCATCAGTTTATGAGTCGTTAAAGATCAAGTAAGCTTTATTCAAGCTTACTTGATCTAGAGTGTGAGAATAAACGTGAGTAAATTGACCATTTCCACCATACCGATTTTGTTGTTCTGTACTCTCATTGGCATTGTAAAGACTTCAGCAAATTATGGCCTTTCTGACCTAGAGGCCATATTTACTGAAAATATTCAGATTGTGGATTACACCATAGTGCCGGAAGTAACGGGGAAAAGCTATGACAATGAAAGACGGATTTTGATCATCGAAGACAAGACCTATCCCTATCCAAAACAGATTCTAGCAATAAACTACCTTCAATCCGATGAGCAGAATATGCTCAATATTGAGGTGTCAGAGTCACTTCCTGATACTGCAAATGCTACCCACATAAGACGAAGTTGGATATGGCATTTTCATCCCCAGACAGAAGTGTTTGAGCGTTTTAAGCCTCTATGCGGGAACCCAAGAGATGTGTATATCATTGAGCTTGCCACTCGATGGGTATATATCACCAACTCTGATACAGAGCGTGTCTATCTGTGTGAAACAGCAACTGGAGAATTGAGCGAACCACTTTTGTCCGATTTTTCCTGGGATATCCAACCGCCTATTTCTACACGCTCGGTTCCTGTGTTTACGTCACCAGATGGACAATGGTTAGTTCTGTTTGGAGAAGAACATAATCAGATCCACGTGTTTAGCTACAACATATCATCAGCAAACTTGACAGAATTAGGGTCGATTAATTGCAGATTCTGTATCGAGAGAAATGCTGTAAGCTGGTTCGATTCCCTGGTTACGATCTGGGTATGGGATGGAGATGACCACATCATCTATTCTACGGATATCACTCAATCAAACAGCCTTGTCTTGGCAATTAGACGACATAAGTATCTGCCTGAATTTTATGAAGATCCGCCCAGATATGACTACGTAAATTTTACGAATCCAGAGAATTTCTGGGAAACGCAATGCGAGAGGGTCATCTACAATGTTTTGAACTCAGAGACTCAAATCACCCCTATGGGGCCTCTGTGTCGTCCAGAACAAGGTTCATTGGATGGCATAGGATATTATCGTGATATTACTAATGGCAAAGAGGGCATCGCTGCGCTGACTCGATTTAATTCCGCAAACGGCGAAAGCGAAGTGCTGTATGAAGGCGAGATTGAATCAATTGAATGGGTCAGTCTCGATGAACGTTACGCAATTGTCGTTCTGGATGCCAATGGACATATTGATACAATTCCGTTTCTTGATCCTTGGGCATGGGGTGTGCCAGAGGCTCCAAGATTAGCATATGTTGATTTGGTTAGGGACACTATCGTATTTGAGAGTTGGACAAGGTGGAATATATGTAATGAATCCTACGGTGGTCCAGGCTGGAACTGGTCGTTTGGCTTGTCCGATACATCACAGCATCCCTGTTACAATATTGGGCCAGCGGGGAAAATTTTCCCACGAGACGATGGAACATTTTTGTTTGTCGGAATTGTCGAATCTGAAAACTACTTGGGCATAGGATCTGATGATTTTGCCGATCTGGTTACAGTTGATGGCGAGGATGTTATACGGACACGTTTGGCAGAAGGCTGGTTAATTCCTTTCAATGATGAATACGTTATCCAACATGATTGGGACGATAAACAACGAACATTTAACTACAGCCTGATACCAGTAGATGGAGGCCCCAATATTCCAATTACAAACAAAATACCGGTAGATGATTATCAAAGTATATCGCTTATGGATATCTATCCCTCGACAAATCAGATGGATTTCCTACTCTCGCTTGCTCCTGAACTTGAAAGAGATTGGTCTTGGGCAGAGGTGACGATAGAAATACAAATCCCTTAATTTACCCTACGAAATTCATTTTACTTAACGTGTTACGACCCTACACATACGTTTGGTTATCGCACAATGCACTTACGGTTTGTAGCAGGAGTTCAAACTGCTGCACAGTGGTGTTTAGCTCATCTGGCGATGCGCCACTATGCGCCAACAGATCAGATACCTGCTCGCTGAAGTGATCAGGATGCAGTGGAAAAGTATCAATTAATTTCACTGCCACTTTTTCATTTATGAAATAACGTTCATTGAGCGCGAACAGGGCTTGCACCATCACCGCGCAAGGCAGGTTTATGGTCATTCTCCAGCGAAAAGCCGGCTTCCCACAGGTTGCTGATGAGTGCCTGTTTCAGCAGCGGGGAAAGATATTTGAGAGTGCCTTCTGCAACGATGAAAGGTAAACTTCTTTCTTAGGGGTTGTGGATTTATAGAAAGAGAGTCAAAGATCATGCAACACGTTCTGTTTATTCAAGGGGCCGGACAAGGCGCTTACGAAGAGGATAAAAAGCTTGTCGCGAGTCTCCAGCAAGCACTGGGCCCAGAGTTTAAAGTCGATTATCCTGCCATGCCAGACGAAGACAATGCGCCCTATGACCATTGGAAGCAGCAAATCGAAAAGGAACTCGCTGCGATGGCGGAACCTGCCATTCTGGTTGGTCATTCAGTCGGAGCTTCTATTATCATTAAGTGTATAAACGAAATTGAAGTGAAGAAAGGAATTGCGGGCATTTTTCTTATTGCTGCCCCCTTTTGGGGTGGCAATGGCTGGCACTACGATGGTTACGAGGTGCTTGAGTTGCCAAAAGGGTTTGCTGCCAGACTGCCCCAAGGCGTACCAATATTTCTTTACCATTGCTGCAACGATGAGATTGTGCCTTTTGATCACCTGGCACTTTATGCTCAAGTCCTGCCGCAGTCAACCATACGAGAACTCGATGAAGGTGGGCACCAACTCAATAATGATTTGTCTCAAGTCGCAAAAGACATACACACTTTGTCGTTGTAGCAAGAGCCTGTCTGCTATTCAATTCTACATTGCCATACCCTGAGAAAGAGTGATTCAGTCTCGCAAACCAGCTATCGCATATTCCAGATTGAACATACTGGAAGGTGGTGAGCATTACGACCATTGATCGGAGAAACAAAACAGGCGACTGTACAGTCGCCTGTTGATGAAAATCTTAGATTGTGGGCAATATAGGACTCGAACCTATAACCTCTCCCACGTCAAAGGAACGCTCTGCCAGTTGAGCTAATTGCCCGAGGTTGAGAATAGTATAGCGGATTTATAGTGCTTTGCAAGAGTCAGTCAATTCATTTATGCTGCTGGCGGATAAAAATTACACTTTCCTCAATTTAATTTCTGATAAATGGACTAAAGTACCAAAACTCGCTCATAATTTTGGGAATAATTTAGTTTGTATTGTCAAAATATTGTGTAGACTTAATATGGGTATAGTTTCGCTTGCGTAAGGATAAAGTTATATGAGTAGTAGCGAAAGTCAACGGCTGGAATCTCTCTATAGAATTGCCCGTGCCCTCCATGACCAGGACATGAATGTAAAGTCGATGCTGCAAACCGTCCTCGCCATGAGCGGTGAGGCGATTGGCGCACGGCATGGGTGCATGGTGACATTCAATAGTATTGATGCGATTGAAGATGCCTTCATTCTGGGTGGCGAACCCAACGCAAGTTATGAACGGGATTTATGGAATACCCTCATTAATCAGGGTTTGATCGGATTTGTGCTGTATGGTCAGCGAACGGTGGTTGTGCGTGATCTGCAGACCGATCCGCGCTGGCCGCAACTGCCTTCAACCACGAAGATCCCACGCAGCGGCTCTGCCATCGGCCTGCCGTTAGAAAAAGGTGGTCGTCCGGTTGGGGTGATGATTCTTATTCATAATGAGGTTGATTATTTTAATCGCGCTGTGGTGGATATGCTGGAAGCCATCGCGAATATGGCTTCGTCAGCTATCAGTAATGCGATGGAATTTAACAATACCTTTGCCAGTAAAACCCGTTATCAATGGCTTTTTAATGACTCGATTGTGCCTATTATTCTGACTGATTTACATGGCAATATCATTGATGCCAACCGCAAAGCCTGCGAATTCCTGGGTTATAGTACGGAGGATATCCATCAGCTTCATATTACGCTGATCCATCGTATGGGCACCGGGCCGTTGGGAACCAGTCGCTTTACATCGTTACAAACAGGCAAAGAGTTAGAATTCCGCACCACTGCTTGGACATCGAAAGGCAGCGAAATTCCGGTATCGATTCGTGCCCGACGCCTGAGCCTGGATAATCAGGATGTGATCGAATGGGTGGAACAGGATATCAGCGCACAACTGGAACTGGAACAACTGCGAGGTGATCTGGCTGCGATGGTCTATCATGATCTGCGGGGGCCGCTGCAAGCGATCACTACCAGCCTGTCGATGTTAGGCCGGATGCTGACCAAGAATGGTCAGGAGTCGCTAATGAGTTTTATTGAGGTGGGTGTGCGGAGTACGCGCCAGTTGTCGCGTATGGTCGAAAGTTTACTGGATATCCAACGTCTGGAAGAAGGCAAAGCTGTGCTTGACCGTAAAAAAACCTCGATGCATAGTATTCTGGCCGAAGCCATGCAACTGGTTCAACCCTTGGCCGCTGAGGCAAAGCAGAGTCTGACATTTGATACTATCGAAGACCTGCCGCTGATGAGTGTCGACTCCGATATGATTTTGCGTGTCATCACCAATCTGATGGAGAATGCTGTCAAATATACACCTGACGGTGGCGTCATAAAACTTGGCGCCAGCCTGCATCATGATGAGGCAGATACGCTGGTGATTAGTGTCAACGACTCCGGGCCGGGGATTCCGCCACACATGCAACGCCAGATTTTCGACAAATTCAGCCGCGTCAAATACTCCGATGCACCACGTGGTCTGGGGCTGGGATTGGCGTTTTGCCGTCTGGCAGTAGAGGAACATGGCGGTAGTATCTGGGTGGAGAGCGAACACGGCCACGGCTCGACCTTCTGCTTCTCGCTCCCAATCAGCACCCAGACTGCTGTGGCTACAGCCGATGTAGGTTAGCAACAGCTCGCCCCACAATTTTACAGACGTTAAACCCCGTTTAAGCGGAGATTTCTGATTCTTCTCATGCGCTTGTTTTTTCCTACCCAGCATTCATTAGACAATTACACATGCGTGGTAAGATACACGCTATAAAATCGCTTTATAAATGATGCGTTGTGGAGCAATCACATGGCAACCCCTGTGTATTCTGGCGGTACGCAATTTCCGGCAATAAAAGGTGCGATGGAGCCGACTCCATTAGCCGAGATCGATCATGCGCTGAACGAACTGGATCAGGCCAAAGCACGCTGGATAAACGTTAACATTGCCCAGCGGATTGCGCTGATCGAGCAAATCCAGCATGATCTGGAAAAGGCGCTGCCACGCTGGATTGCAGCCAGCCTGAAGGCGAAAGGCTTGTCAGCGGATTCCCCGGCAGCAGGGGATGAATGGGGCTCGATGACCATCATCTTTCGCCTGCTGCGCCAACTTAAGCACACCCTGCGCGATATTCAACGGCATGGCAGTCCGCAGTTACCGGGATCAGCCACAGTCCGCTCTGATAATCAGGTGGTGACAAAGGTTTTTCCGGCTAATCTGATTGATCAATTGTTATTTATGGGTATTTCCGCGGATACATGGCTCGAACCCGGTGTGGATTTTGATGAACTTTACCGGACGATGGCGGCCATTTATCGTGATTCAAACAGCGAAAGTCAGGGGCAGATTGCGCTGGTGTTGGGCGCCGGGAATATCTCCTCGCTCACGCTAATGGATTTTATGCACAAACTGTTTCAGGAAAATCAGGTCGTGATTCTGAAAATGAACCCGGTCAATGCTTACCTGGGGCCACTCATTGAAGAAGGTTTTGCGGCGCTGATCAAACCCGGATTTTTGCGGCTGGTTTATGGTGGTGTTCACGAAGCCAGTTATATGATTAATCACCCGTTAGTGGACGAGTTGCATCTGACCGGCTCTGATAAAACCTACGACGCGATTGTGTTTGGCACAGGCGAAGCGGGTCGACAGCGCAAGGCGCAACGTCAACCGTTGGTGATCAAGCGCTTCACGGCTGAATTGGGCAATATCACGCCGATTATTGTCGTCCCCGGCCCGTGGTCAGCAGCTGATATTCAGTATCAGGCGGAAAATATCGCAACCATGCTGGTGACCAATGCCGGTTTTAACTGCATTACTGTGCGACTGGTGGTGCAGCACAGCGCATGGTCGCAGCGAGATGCCCTGAATACAGCGATTGGTGAAATGCTGGCTAAAATACCGCCACGTGACGCGTATTATCCCGGCGCGTTTGACCGTCATCAGGCTTTTATCGAGCAGCACCCACAGGCGGAATTGTATGGGGAAGTAGCCGATGGTCAGTTGCCGTGGACATTTATCCCCGATGTTGACCCCAATAATCCAGAAGATATGTGTTTTAACACGGAGGCGTTTTGCGGCCTGTTTGCTGAAACCGCGCTGGATGCTGACGATGTGGTCGCTTACATTGAGCA